>DAHVRJ010000004.1:0-11723 GCA_027322505.1 Demequinaceae bacterium | reverse complement strand
TACCGCACCAATGCCCAGTCACGCGCGCTGGAAGACATCCTCATCCGCGTTGGGCTGCCCTATCGCGTCGTAGGGGGAACCCGCTTTTATGAGCGCCGCGAAATTAAGGACGCCCTGGCCTACCTGCGCCTGGTCGATAATCCGGATGATGATGTAAACCTGCGGCGGGTTTTGAACGTCCCCAAGCGCGGCATCGGCGATAAGGCCGAATCCACCGTCGCGGGCTTCGCCGCCCAGGAACGCATCTCCTTTGGTGCTGCGCTGCGCCGAGCCGAAGAAATTCCCGGCATGACTACCCGCGCCTTGCGCGCCCTGAACGGATTCGTCGAGCTGCTCGATGAGTTTTTAGAACTCGTGCGCGCGGGGACCTCCATCGCGGACCTGCTCGACGCCATCCTGGAGCGCAGCGGATACTCCAAAACCCTGCGCGAAAGTGATGACCCGCAAGACGAATCGCGCCTGGAAAACCTCGCCGAACTCACCGCGGTCGCCAGCGAATTCGAAGAGGCGTTCCCCGAGGGCGAGTTGGGGGACTTCCTCGAGCGCGTCGCCCTGGTCGCAGATGCGGACCAAATCCCCGACGCGGACGCTGAAGATAAGGGCGTCATCACCCTCATGACAATCCACACCGCCAAGGGCCTGGAGTTCCCGGTCGTATTTGTCACCGGCCTTGAAGATGGCACCTTCCCGCATAATCGTTCGCTTATGGACGACGACGAGCTGGCTGAAGAGCGCCGCCTTGCCTACGTGGGGCTCACCCGGGCTCGCGAGCGGCTCTACGTTTCCCGCGCGGCCATGCGGGCCTCATGGGGCGCGCCGCAGCACTTCCCAGCCAGCCGCTTCCTAAGTGAAATTCCCACGGAATTGATCGACTGGAAACGCGCTGAATCCGCCACAGCGCAGTACCGCACGCGCAGCTCTTGGCAATCAGATGCCGATACCGGCTGGGGGGAGCCGGTAATTGGGGGTGGCGGACCCGTCATCGGCGGCGGTGGCCGAGTGGAAAGTCGGCACATTCCGCCCTCGCCTCCCGCGTCCGGAAGCAGTTCGGGTGCGGCCCCGAGCCTCGCCGTGGGCGACAAGGTAACGCATGACACCTACGGCCTAGGAACTGTGATCGCAGTTGAGGGATCAGGACGCAATGCGGTGGCAAAAGTCGACTTTCGCAGTGAGGGAGTGAAGCGTTTATTGCTGCGCTATTCGCCGGTGACGAAGCTGTAGTTTCGGCAGGTTTTAGCCAAATCTTTGTGTGCTAACCTGCCGTGTCGTCGGCTTATACACTGGCAAGTTTTTATGCTGGCAAAGTGATCGCCTTCCAGAAGGGAAACCATGAAGTTCCGGATATGTATGGTTGCTGCCGCCCTCGTATTGGCGGGATGCTCCAGCAGTGACGAGCCCACCAACCCGGACCCCTCCCAAACGGGTAATCCAGATAATTCGAACCCGGAAGAGACCGAAGAGCCTGATCCGGGGCCCCAGCCGGCGGAAGTTATAAACACCGAGTTTTTTGATACGCCTCTGGAAGTCAGCGTCTACCCAATCCAATCTGATGGACAGCACGCGCTGGCCCAGATTGATGTTGCCGCTTCCTCCGATGGTGCCGGCGCCGAGCCGCTGGATCTGACGTGGGTCTTCACCCGCGATGGCGCGCAGCCGAGCCAGGGAGCAGAAGATCTGCGGCTGGTTGATCGCGCGGGGGCGGAAATTTATACCGTGGCGGCAGACAGCGCAGAACAGTTTGCCGCTTCGACAGATATCAACGCGCTCCAGGTTGAACCGGGCGGGGAACCAGTATCGGTATACGCCTACTTTGAGGCGCCGACAATTGATTCGGTTGATTTGGACATTCCATTTTTGGGTTATGTACCCAGCGTGCCAGTTGAAGATTTGGGCGCCGAGGATGAATTCACCGTTACTGCCAGTGATTTAGACGTGGGGGAAGACTTTTCCGGGGAAGTGTTTCCGCTTTCCGTCCGGTCAATCGATTTCGATGATGTGTCGGACGTGAGTGAAGAGGGCGATTACGTAACGTGGACCCTGGCATCCGATGTGCTATTCGATTTTGGCGAACACAAGCTAGATAAGGCCGCCAAGAAAACAATCGAAAAGGCCATAGAAGAGATTAAAGACATCGCGCTAGAAGGCGGCGAAATTCACCTGGTCGGACACACCGACGATCAGGGCTCTGCTTCGTTTAACCAGGAACTTTCGGAAAAGCGCGCGGCGAGCGTGCAAAAGGTCTTTGAAGAAAACTTCTCTGGACACACCATCACCTCCGAGGGGAGAGGCAAGAGCGAACCGGCCGTGGAGGGCACTTCAGAAGAGGCCCGCGAAGCAAACCGCCGGGTGGAAATTGAGTTCACTGCAAAAGAAGATGCCAGTGTAGCCAAACGTGGCAGCGGCGACGAGGTGCCTGAGACTGACGCCCCCACTGTTTCTGGCCATGAGCAATTAGAGTTCTCTCCGGGCGTGGAGTCCGCTACAGATACGGCCGGAATTTCAATTGCCTCCGTAACTGAACTTGATGAAGACTACTTACTTGGAGTTATTGAAGTAGAGGTCCTCGCCGCAGATCCCGGCGGCGCCGCACTTTCAGATCTTTACGCCGATGGTGGCTTCACGACCGGGACCGGCCGCACCGTATCGAATTATTTGGAAGGTAATGGCACCGCGCTCCTGACGATCGCAACGGGAACTTCGAGCCTCTATCCCATCGAGTACGTAAAAGAGGAGAACGAATTGGGCCTCGATATCTACGACATTGTGGGGGACCCGCGGCCCATGGGCACCTATGAACAGGGCGATGTTTACCGCCAGTTCGTCCTCTGGCCCAATCCGGGTAGCGACACGGTGACGATTGAGGTTCCGGACCGGATGCGCTTTGCCGACGTTCCCGTCGAACAGGGCGCAGCCGAGCCCAGCGCCGAGTAACTCTGTGCAGGACCCGCGCGCTCGCGGAACCTAGAAAACTCCCTCGCGCGGGGTAGTGCGGCTCGGAGCAAGCGCGCCGGTTACCGAAACTCAAGAACGTCTCCGACTTGCAGATTCCACTTAGCGAAGTTGCCCGCTGGGGCCTCCAGGGCGGATGCGGCACCGCGGCAGCTTTTGAATCCAAACGGAGACAGCCGGCTGATCTGTAAAACCGCTCCGGCAGCATCGACAAATGCTACATCGAGGCTCTGGGTCATGCCAATGCCGTGCACCGCATTCGTGGGCTGGATCAGCATCGCATCGGGTAATGGATTGCGAAAAAGCATTCCGCGCAGGCGCGTGCGGAACGTGTTAGCTATCAGCGCCGCCGCAACCGCTCGATTATTAATGAGTAGTTCTTTCTTTTTCATAAACTTTCAATCGGCCAGTGTCTTTATAAGTGTTTGGGACGCATAATGACTGCGTTGGCAGGCGCTTCAATTCTCTCCAGCGTCATATTGTTATATCACTCACACCGGCTTGTTTTAACCCCAGCGCAAGTAGCCGCACGAATATGCGCTATTTCCAGTAAAGGTAGCCTCCTGAATGCGGGTTTTTGGCTCTAACTAAAGGACTGCTTCATAGATACTTCGGCGGCGTCTTTTGGCCGGAACTTGCCGAAAGTTGGCTATTTGATGCAATTGCTGCTTTTGGCTAGAAATTGCCAAATGTTCATATGCTAATCTGCGAACTTGGTGTATCGGTATGCCCAAATTTTTGCTGAATAGGATTTAAGAAAACTACTTGTTATGGCAGTGATTTTTGTAGCTAGCCCGGAATCCTTGCCAGTCGGCTTGCAACAGGCCGACCCCAATTGGGACAGCATCCTCACCGCAATCTCACAGGTCAACGCCGATGAAGACGTTGTTTTAGTCACCCGCAGCGCGGCCGCGGAAAGGGTAGCTCGTGGCGTGCGGCTATCGCTGAATACCGAGCGCATTGGGATCTACACCAGCACGGTGCCCACCACACTCTTCTTTGTTCTGGCCGCGACGCTGGCACTTTTGCCCGCGGATCGATTGGGTGTGGTGGGCGCGGTCGAGCGGCGCGTAATTGCCAGCTCGTATACGCAGGTGCTGATGTCTTCGGTAGCGCGTGTCTCGCACCCCAATCCGACACTTCTAGACCACGTAATCAGCCTCATGCCGGGGACTCGTTACCTGGTCGATTGGACGAACCAGCAAATTAAGCGGCAAAAAGATTTAAACCCGCTCGAAGCGCCGCTCTATGTAACTGCCTTCTCCGCCCAGCAGTGGCCGGCGGAGAAAATAAAACCCCTACCCCCCAACGCGATCACGCTGCCTTCCCAATCAACACCAAGTTGGGAGGCACGCCGCTGGATCGAGGCTTCAGCCGTATTTCAGCAGCCCGAACAAATAGCTCGCGAGACCGCTGGGCTCTACGAGGTAGGTCGTTCGGCAGCCTGCGTCTCGTGCCGGCGATCCGGCAGTGACCAGCGGTGCATATTTTGCGGTGTTCCGGTGGGCCATCTCGAACTTAGCGTCAATTCTGTGCCTCAAACTGATCTTGGAGGAAACTCGTGAATCCTCGCCAACGGCGTGGAGCCCTGCTTCTGATTCTCACCGTGCTCGGAGCTATCGGTGTGTTTTTTGCCGTTTTAAGTTTCGTCAGCGATGTGAACTCGAAAGTGGGGCCGATGACGGAGGTTCAGCAACTGTCGCGCGATGTCAAAGCGCTGGAGCCGATCGACTCCGACATGTTGACAACCGTTGAGCTACCCGAACGGTGGGTTCCGGAGGGCGCGATCGAGTCGGCCACCGACGTGGTGGGCCTGGTGGCGGCCACCGATTACTTCGAAGGTGCGACGCTGCAAGAGGGTATGGCAATTCCGCGACCTGGCATTCAACCCGGCTTTAGAGAAGTGGCCATCGTGGTCGACGCGGAAACCGGTGTGGCGGGCAAGGTCGCCCCCGGCGATCACGTGGACATCATCGCCACGATTGAAGGGGATGACGACACTCCTTCATGGGCAGAGCTGTGGGCCTCAGACGTTCTAGTTTTAGATGTCGGGCTGCCCCAGGACATGGAAGAAACAGATCAAACTGGAAATCTTTCCCAAACGCAGGGTGTGCCGGTGACGTTTGCATTAGAGACAGCCGATGCGGTCCGACTGGCGTATATCGAGAGTTTCTCAGTCAAACTCCGCCTCGCACTGCGCGGCGCCGGTGACAGCGAAGACGTAAGCGATCAGGAAAAGATTTTCTCCGGAGGGTCTGACCAAGAAGATAGTGATAACGGGGAGGGCGGTGACGAATGAGCACGAACGTAATTTTGGCAACGCGCGATATCGAAACGCGAGATCGGCTCAGCCAACTTTTAGCCGAAACTGAAGAGATTAACGTCGCGCAAACCGTGGATTCCGGCGATGCGCTGCGTGACGCGCTGGAACGCAACCCCGATATCGACGTGGTCCTGATTGATTCGGCGCTCGAATCGGGGGGCACGACCGTGGCGCGGTCGATCAGTGCCACATTCCCGCTGGTGGGAATCGCGCTCCTGGTCGAACAGGCGTCGCCGGAAGAGTACGCGGCGGCTATGGACGCCGGGGCCCGTTCGGTGCTTTCTCACTCCTCGAGCCTGAACGAGATTGTCTCACGACTCGAAGCACTGTCGGAGTGGGCGCTGTCAGCCCGTCAGCATCTCTCCGCAGATTTGAGCAGCGGTCGGGGCGGAACGGTCATAGCGGTTTACGGGGCCAAGGGCGGGGTGGGCACCTCGGTGGTTTCGTTACTTCTGGCCCACGCACTCACCGAGCGGCACTCGGTGGCCATAGGCGACTTTGATCTACAAAACGGCGACATCGACGCCTATGCGGGAGTCACGACGCAGCGCTCCCTAGTGGACCTGGTTGATTTGAGCCAGGAAATGTCCGGACGCGTGCTCGCTGAAACCTCATATGACATTGGCCGCGGTTTGCGCTTGCTCTCGGCTCCGAAAATGGGGGAGGACGGCGAGCAGATGACGCCGGAGGCTGCGCGCGCAGTTGTTAATGCGCTGCGACACCAATTCGATTTTTCCGTTCTGGATCTGGGATCAGATCTGGACGAATCCAAAGCAGTGATTTTGGAGCTGGTGGATCAGGCGCTCTTGGTTACGACGCCGGACCTGCCTTCACTCCGCGGGGCGCGCCGCACACTATCCATGTGGGATCGGCTGATGGTACGCCCGGCAAACCGAGTACATCTGGTACTCAACAAGCGATCAAATCGCAGCGAAGTCCAGCAATCTCTTGCCCAACGAGTTGTGGAGGTACCCGTGGCGTTCACTGTTGACGACGGGGGAACAACATTCGAATCGGCGATGAACACGGCAACTATTACCGAGGTGCGAACCCCCGCACACGTTTCCATTCGCCGCGCGCTCGTCAGTGATATGGAAAAGCAAGCAAAGGAGGCCGGCGCAGGGGCGCTGAATACGACTGCCGCGCAAACTCCGCCCCCCGAGGCCACCGATAACGCAAAACGCAGCGGACGCAAGAGGCGGCAGCGCCGAAAAAATAAAGCCGCGGCGGAGCGGGGGCAGGCGGCAGTTGAAATGCCGGTTGCCATCGTCTTCATCTTGATTGCGCTGCTGGTGTGCGTGCAGGCTGTTTTCTACGGCGCGGGCTTCCTCATGGCAGACAACGCCGCCCAACAGGGGGCACGTGCCCTCCAGGTGGGCAAGAACAGCGCGCAGGTGCAGGGAGCGGCCAAAAACGAACTGAGTGGCTGGTGGTCGGAGCGTTCCCAGATCTCGGTCCACCCGGCTTCGGTTGCCGTAGACATTGATATTCCCACCATTATTCCGGGCGTGAACTTTACTTCCTCGGCCTCCGCTGACGTCTTAAAGGAGCAGTAATGAGAAAAGCGCTTAAGCAAATTCGCCAAGAGCGCGGCGCGGTATCCATCGAGACGGTTGGTGTTGTGGCGCTGGTCATTCTCGTCACGATTCTTGGCGTGCAGGGTGTTTTTGCGGCGCAGCTGGGTTCGGTGACGGAGTCTGCTGCCCGCGACGGCGCGCGAGCCGCATCCACGTCGGGGGCAAATGCGCAAAATGTTGTGCAAAATGCGCTCCCAGGCTGGGCGACTTTGAGTTCGGTGAAGACGGGCTCGGCAGCAAAGGCAGGCTGTGCGGGAACGTGCGTCTTGGTGGAAGCGGAATACGGTATCGGTATTGCCGGAGTCAAACACACCATCACGGTCGAGCGCGTGGCGGAACTTCCGGAGGTTTAATTTTGTCGCTTCTTGATCGCGTACAAAGACCGGAGCAGCGCTCGGGCGGTCCCGATTTGGTGGGCCGCTACCGGGAACGTCTTTTAGAAGAGATTGATCCCAGTGAACTATCCGGGCTAAGCGCTACCCAGCGCCGCGCCCGCCTGGAGCGCGTGCTCTCTCACCTCATTACCGTTGAGGGTCCGGTTCTGATTGCCCGGGAACGGGCGGCGCTCATTCGCCGGGTCGTCGACGAGGCGCTGGGCCTGGGCGTTTTAGAACCGCTTTTAAATGATGAGTCGGTAACCGAAATCATGGTCAACGGTCCCAATGACATTTTTGTCGAGCGCCGCGGCCGCATTGAACGAATCGCTACCACGTTCTCGTCCACCGAACACCTAATGCAGACCATTGACCGCATCGTCTCATCGGTGAACCGACGCGTTGATGAATCTTCGCCCATGGTCGATGCGCGGCTGCCCACCGGCGAACGCGTCAACGTGATCATCCCGCCCCTGGCGCTCGACGGCCCGACACTGACTATTCGGCGCTTCCCACGGCCCTACCGGCTCGGTGAACTGGTTTCTATGGGCAGCCTGGATGAGCAGACGGCAGTTTTACTGGGCAGTCTGATTCGGGCGCGCTGCAACATCGTGATCTCCGGGGGAACGGGCACCGGTAAAACCACGTTCTTAAACGCCCTATCTGGGCTGCTGCCCGACAGCGACCGCATCGTCACAATTGAAGATGCGGCGGAACTTTCCCTGCAGCAAGAACACGTGGTGCGGCTGGAATCTCGGCCCGCCAACGTGGAGGGCGAGGGGCAAATCACGATTCGCGACCTAGTGCGCAACGCACTGCGAATGCGGCCGGACCGCATTGTCGTTGGTGAGGTTCGCGGCGGCGAAACCCTCGACATGCTTCAGGCCATGAACACCGGGCATGAGGGTTCCTTGGCAACCGTGCACGCTAACAGCGCGTTGGACGCGTTGGGCCGCCTCGAAACTCTGGCGACCATGAGCGAGTTGGAGCTGCCAGTTTTGACGATCCGCGACCAAATTAATGGCGCGGTAGATGTGATAGTGCACTTACAGCGCGCCGCCGATGGCACGCGCCGCGTCGAAGAGGTCGTAGCTTTGACCTCTAAACGCCAAGAGGACTATCAAATCGAGCCGATCATGCGTTTTGTGCCCGAGCCAATCGGCCCCGACCGCGTTGTTACCGGCGAATTTGTCTACAAGGGGCTGCCGCGAGATCTGACCGAGCGGCTCCAAGTAGCCGGCGAAGTGGCGCCGGGAAAGCAGCACCCAGCATGACGCCGTCCACAATCACGCTGCTCTTAATTTTGACCTTGGCGCTGGCAGTGACCACCACGGCGGTCCTGCGCGACAACCGGGCCTATCGCCAGCAGATGCTCGACGCGGCAGAAAGCGGCACCGGTGGGCAGAAGTTTTCCCTCGAGCGCATTGATCGCATCTTACGTAAAACCTCCTGGGGTGAGAAGTTTTCGGCCTCGCTGGCCGGCGCCGGTATGACCAGTGTTTCGCCCACTGTTTTCATACTGCAGGCAGCATTTGGCATCGCGGCCGCTTCCCTAATCGCCCGGCCACTGGTGGGAAACATCGGAACGGGGCTGATCGCCCTGGCCCTTATCGCAGGTGTGAAGCAGTGGATTGAACGCAAACGCCGAGCCCGCCTCGAAAAATTCATTTTGCAGTTGCCAGAACTAGCACGGTTGCTGGCAAATGGGGCCTCCGCCGGGCTGGGAATGCAGCGCTCAATTGCGCTGGCCTCCACGGAGATGAATGAGCCCAGCGCCAGTGAGTTACGTCAGGTGAAATCTGAGACCGATCTTGGCCTGCCGCTCGCAACCGCGCTGGAAAATCTATCGCGCCGGCTGCCGTCGCGGGAGTTGAGTGTTCTTATTCAGACACTGATCATTCAAGCGCGCGCCGGCGGCACGCTGGTAAGTGCGCTGACGAACATTGCTGACACGCTCGATGATCGCAAACAGTTAAATCGAGATGTGAAGTCCGCCATGATGGGTGCCTCCTTTTCCGGGTATGCCGTCATCATGATTGGTATCGCGGCGATCTTATTGATGAATCTGATGAATCCCGGGGCGCTCGACAACATGATCGGAACACTTTTGGGGCAGATCGTTTTGGGAGTTTCAGGCGCCCTGTTCTTGACCGGGTTCTTTCTGATTCAACGCCTCACCAAGGTGGAGAACTAGATGAGCCTGTTGTGGATCCCGATCGCTTCGGCGGTGCTTTTAGTCTGCGCGGTCCTGGCAGTCCGGCTGATGCGCAGCACCGGGCTGGAGACCGTCGCCGAAGGTTTTGCCACCGCTGAAGAGGGCGGCAAGCAGCGTAAGGGATTTGCGGAACTTCTTGACGGGCTGGGGGCTCGGTTTATGGGAACCGCCTTGCGCATCTACGGTCCGCAACGGCTACGAAAACTCGACCAAACTATTCGGCGCGCGGGCCAACCCGACGGAGTAACGGTCAACGCATATGTGCGCCGGCAGACCGGCTTTGTCGTTTTGGCGATCGTTTTCTTCGTTGTCACCCTGATTTTAGGACAGCCCATTTTCGGGGGCTTCATCGCGGTCGTACTGATGGGGTGGATGCGCCTGTGGTTGCACTCCACCGCCTCCAAGCGCCAGCAAGAAATTGAGCGCGAACTGCCCGACTTTTTAGATGTCTTGGGCGTCACGGTTGCCGCGGGCCTGTCATTTCGGCAAGCCATAGAGAGAATTTCAGACCACCATGACGGCCCCATGGGTGAAGAAATGCGCACCGTTTTGGACGAAATGCAGGTCGGAGTGCCCCGCCGCGAGGCGCTCGTGGGTTTGCGAGACCGCAACCAGTCCGAAGCCCTCGCCAGCGTGGTGACCGCGCTGTTGCAGGCCGAAGAGCTGGGTGTTCCGCTGCAAGATGCCCTGCAAGACATCTCCCAGGACGCTCGGCGCGAGCACGCCCAGGCGATGAAGGTAGCGGCCGCGAAAGCCGCGCCCAAGATCTCCGTTGTGGTTACGACCACGATTTTGCCCGCGGCGCTCTTGCTGGTGGGATCGGCGCTCCTCATGGCCAATGCTGACGTCTTAAAGGGCGTGTTCTAGATGGCTCCCCAAGACACGAACGTGCAGGCAATCACCGGCATTGTTCGGCTGCTGTGCCATGTGCGCTTGGGGATGCTGGTTTTGGCACTGATTGCCCTGTTTACTGCGGATGACGAACTGTGGGCACCGGGCGCGATTGTCATTGTGCTGGCGCTTCCCGCCTCATACTTTCCCGCCCGAAACTGGCGCAGCCGCGGTGAGCGCATTTCCCGCTCCGGAATCTTACTTTCCTGCGATCTGGTTTTGACGGCGCTGGTGATTACGATGACCGGTGGCAGTCAGTTCGTCTACCTTTACGCCATCGCCACCGCTGCACTCTATGGCGCAATCATGCCGCTGATTTTGGCTGTGGGGATGGCCGGCATGCTCGGGTTAATGTTTTTGGCTGATGGTCAGTGGGACGAGCCCGGCTCGCAGTGGATCATTTCCATAACGATCGCTCTGGTGGTGCCGGTCTTTGCGTTCGCCGGGCACGCCATGGCTTCCGGTTTGCGCTCCAATGCAATTGCTCAACGCCGCCATTTGGAACTCAAACAAGACGAAATCCGCTTTAAAGAACGCACGCGGGTGGCCCGAGACATTCACGATACGGTCGCCGGAGACCTGGCCGGGGCGCTGATGCTCAGTTCGTCCTTGCACACCAAGTTGGTGCAGCAAGATGCCGATGAGCGCACGATCGCGATCGCCGCCGAAATTAAGCAGGCCTGTGAAACGGCCCACGCCGATACACGCGCCGCGCTAGATCAGCTTCGGCAATCGGAAACGCCGCTGGCCGAAAAATTAGTACTCATTTGTGACAGTTGGCCCGGGCGGCTCGATACGGCCGTGACGCACAACATTGATGCCAAGCTCAATGACCTGCCGGATGAACTCGGCAAAGATCTGTGCTTGATCATGCGGGAGCTGCTCGAGAATGTGCGCAAGCACGCCAACGCCTCGCAGGTGCACATTGAAGCAGCCGTGCGCGATAACCAGTGCGTTGTTGAGGTGAAAGACAACGGCCGGGAGCAGGGACGCTTTCGGGCCCGTCGAGCGACGCCCGTGCTAGAAACAGCTGGACGGAATTCCGCCTCGGGCGGGAGTGGGTCGGCGGTGACCTCAGACGGCAGGAGTGGCTCGGCGGTGACCTCAGGCAGCGGGGTTGAAGTGGCGGCGCCTTCAGCCAGCGGGGGCTATGGGCTCACCGGAATTCGCGAGCGGCTGGCCACGCACGGGGGGCAATTCCACTTCGATTCCGCTGGCAAGGCGGGCGCCCACGCACAGGTCGTGGTTCCACTGAAAGAGGTATCGCAAACGTGAGAGTTCTCATGGTTGATGACAACAAGCTAATTCGCATGGGGTTGCGGGTCTCATTGGAGACGCAGAACGACGTCAGTGAGATCTTCGAGGCGGAAAATGGCCAAGCTGCGATCGAGATC
>DAHVRJ010000176.1:0-11287 GCA_027322505.1 Demequinaceae bacterium | reverse complement strand
AGCGGTTCAAGAGAGAGAGTCAGACGACGCCATGGCGGGACAGAAGATCCGCATCCGGCTCAAGTCCTACGACCACGAGGTCATCGATAGTTCGGCGCGCAAGATCGTCGACACGGTGAGCCGCGCGGGCGCAACGGTCGTGGGCCCGGTGCCGCTGCCAACTGAAAAGAACGTATTCTGCGTCATTCGCTCGCCTCATAAGTACAAGGACAGCCGCGAGCACTTTGAGATGCGCACACATAAGCGCCTCATCGACATAATTGACCCGACGCCGAAGGCCGTTGATTCGCTGATGCGACTCGACCTGCCGGCTGACGTCAACATCGAGATCAAGCTCTGATCTAGATTCTCGAGGACTTGAGAAGATGACTACGCAGACAAAGCCGGTGGTAGCCCTGTTGGGCACCAAACTCGGCATGACCCAAGTATGGGATGACGCGGGCCGTGTATTGCCGGTCACCGTTGTCGAAGTGGGCACCAACGTCGTCACGCAGGTGCGTGACGAGGAGACCGACGGTTACGCCGCGGTGCAGCTCGCTTACGGCGCGATTGACCCCCGCAAGGTCACCAAGCCGCTCAAAGGCCACTTTGAGAAGGCCGGTGTAACACCTCGCCGTCATCTCGTTGAAATTCGTACCCCCAACGCTGCTGAGTTCGAGCTTGGCCAGGAGTTGAAGGCGGACGCCTTCAATGCTGGCGATGCCGTGGACGTCAGCGGTCGGAGCAAAGGTAAGGGAACCGCCGGTGTTATGAAACGCCACGGTTTCGGTGGTGGTAACGCCAGTCACGGTGCTAAGCGCAACCACCGCAAAGCCGGCTCCATCGGTGGTGCAGCCACGCCAGGCCGCGTCTTTAAAGGCATGAAGATGGCGGGCCGGATGGGCTTCGACCGCGTCACGATGCAGAACCAGCAGGTGCATTCAGTGGACAGCGAGCGCGGCATCGTCCTAATCGCGGGCGCCGTTCCCGGCCCCAAGGGTGGCGTTGTGCTCGTCCGCTCAGCTGCGAAGGGAGCCTGATAAAAATGGCTGAAACAGCAACTGCCCTCAGCGTTGATGTTCTCGACGCCAGCGGCAAGAAGACTGGCGCAGTAGAGCTGCCCGAAGAAATCTTTGCGGTGCAGGTAAACGTGCCACTAATTCACCAGGTTGTGGTGGCTCAGCAGGCCGCCGCCCGCACGGGCAACCACGCGACCAAGACGCGCGGGGCTGTTCGTGGTGGTGGGCGCAAGCCGTGGCGGCAAAAAGGCACCGGCCGGGCACGCCAGGGCTCAATTCGCTCCCCGCAGTTCGTGGGCGGAGGCGTTGTTCATGGCCCACAGCCGCGGGATTACGGTCAGCGCACCCCGAAGAAGATGAAGGCTGCCGCGCTGCGCGGAGCACTCAGCGATCGGGCGCGCTTTGGCCGCATCCACGTGGTAAGTGAGCTGGTTAACGGAGACACTCCGGCCACCCGCTCCGCCTTGGATGCCCTAGCGAACGTGACAACGCGCAAAAACATCCTGGTCGTACTTGAACGATCAGACGATGTCGCGGCCAAGAGCCTGCGCAACGTCACGAGCGTTCACGTGGTCGCACCGGATCAGCTCAACACCTATGACGTGCTGGTCGCTGACGATGTGGTTTTCACTTCCGGCGCCCTGGAGACTTTCCTGGCGGGCCCCGCAAAGGGTAAGTCCGTTAAGGCAACTGCCCGCGAGAGCGAGTTGGAGGACGTCAAGTGAGCACTTTGAATAAAAACCCGCGCGACATCATTCTTTCCCCGGTTGTCTCTGAAAAGAGTTACAACCTGTTAGATGAGGGAAAGTACACTTTTGATGTAGACCCGCGGGCCAACAAGACCGAGATTAAGATCGCCGTCGAGAAGATTTTCGATGTGAAGGTTGACTCGGTCAACACCTTGAACCGTAAGGGCAAAACGCGCCGCACCCGGTTTGGCGAGGGGCGTCAAAAAGACACCAAACGCGCCATCGTGACGCTGCGCGAAGGCACGATCGACATCTTCGGCGGGTCGGTCGGCTAAAGCCGACGAACGCCTACAGACGCGAGGACTAACTAATGGCAATCCGTAAGTACAAGCCGACGACACCGGGCCGCCGTGGCGGTAGTGTCGCCGACTTTGTCGAGGTCACGCGCTCCGAGCCGGAGAAGTCGTTGGTGCGTCCGCTTGCAAAGAGCGGTGGACGCAACAGCTCCGGTCGGATCACGTCTCGTCATATTGGTGGTGGACACAAGCGCGCCTACCGCGTGATTGACTTCCGCCGCCACGATAAAGACGGCGTTCCCGGCAAGGTCGCCCATATTGAATACGACCCCAACCGCACTGCGCGGATCGCACTGATTCACTACGCGGACGGTGAAAAGCGCTACATCCTGGCACCCAATAAGTTGCGCCAGGGGGCCCTCATTGAAAATGGCCCCAATGCAGACATCAAGGTGGGTAACAACCTTGAGTTGCGCAACATCCCCGTGGGTACAGTCGTGCACTCGATCGAACTGCGGCCCGGCGGCGGTGCGAAAATTGCCCGCTCGGCTGGTTCATCCGTTCAACTGGTTGCGAAGGAAGGCAAATACGCCCAGCTTCGTATGCCATCGGGCGAAATCCGCAACGTCGAAGCGCGCTGCCGCGCGACGGTCGGCCAGGTTGGTAACTCCGAGCAGATCAACATCAACTGGAGCAAGGCTGGCCGCAAGCGCTGGAAGGGCAAGCGCCCTGCAGTGCGCGGTGTGGCCATGAACCCGGTCGATCACCCGCACGGTGGTGGTGAAGGCAAGACCTCAGGTGGCCGTCACCCAGTAAGCCCGTGGGGCCAGCTCGAAGGCCGTACCCGCAAGCCCAATAAGAGTAGTGATGCCCAAATTGTGCGTCGCCGTCGCTCTGGCAAGAAACGCTGATAGGAGCCCTTAAATGCCACGTAGCTTAAAGAAGGGCCCCTTCGTTGACGACCACCTGCAAAAGAAGGTGGATGTTCAGAACGAGAAGGGGACTAAGAACGTCATTAAGACCTGGTCCCGCCGGTCGGTAATCACCCCGGACTTCCTCGGTCACACTTTCGCGGTGCATGACGGCCGCAAGCACATTCCGGTGTTCATCACCGAGTCGATGGTCGGGCACAAGCTCGGCGAATTCGCACCCACGCGGACATTCCGCGGCCACGATAAGGACGACCGCAAGGGCCGTCGCCGCTAACGCGGCGCTGGTACTAAGCGACGTCTTCAGTTAAGAGAAAGAAGGCAGGACAGCGATGGAAGCCAAGGCGCAGGCGCGGTTTGTCCGTGTCACGCCCCTAAAGGCCCGGCGCGTCGTGGACCTCATCCGTGGCAAGCGGGCCGGCGAGGCAGACAGCATTTTGCGGTTCGCACCGCAGAGTGCAGCAACACCGGTTCTCAAGGTCGTGCGCAGTGCCGTGGCTAACGCCCGGGTACTGGCCGATCAAGCCAATGAGGCATTCAACGAAAGCGACCTGGTCATTACCGAGGCGTACGTTGATGAGGGCCCAACGATGAAGCGCTACCGCCCCCGGGCACAGGGACGGGCAACGCAGATCCTTAAGCGCACGAGCCACATCACGGTCATCGTGGCGCCGCGCCAAGAAGTTGTCGGCGCACAGACCACGAGCACACAAGGGAGGGCTCGGTAGTGGGACAGAAGATTAACCCGCTCGGTTACCGACTTGGAATCACCGCTGACCACCGGTCGCGCTGGTTCTCAGACAGCACCGTTGATGGCCAACGCTATAGCGACTACGTGCGCGAAGATGTCGAGATCCGTCGCATTTTGTCGACGGGTTTAGAGCGCGCCGGTATCGCCAAGGTTGAGATCGAGCGCACCCGTGATCGCGTGCGAGTAGATATTCACACTGCTCGCCCCGGAATCGTCATCGGACGGCACGGCGCGGAAGCAGACCGCATTCGCGGCGAGCTTGAAAAGCTCACCGGCAAGCAGGTGCAACTCAACATCCTCGAGGTGCGCAATCCGGAAACGAACGCGCAACTCGTTGCGCAGGGTGTAGCGGAACAGCTCGCGGCTCGCGTGGCTTTCCGCCGCGCAATGCGCAAGGCCATTCAGACCGCACGCCGCTCCGGCGCCCGCGGCATCCGAGTCCAGTGCTCGGGCCGCCTTGGTGGGGCTGAAATGAGCCGCAGCGAGTTTTATCGCGAGGGTCGAGTACCCCTGCACACCCTGCGGGCGAATATCGACTACGGCTTCTTTGAGGCCCGCACGACATTCGGTCGCATTGGTGTGAAGGTATGGATTTATCAGGGCGATGTCACGGATAAGGAACTCGCCCGCGAACAGGCCGCTCAGGCACCCCGCAGCCCCCGTGGCCGCGGTGACCGCCGAGGCTCACGTCGCGGCGACCGTGGCGGCGCAGGCGGACGCTCTCGGAGCGCTGCCACTCAGGGAACGGAGGGCTGACAATGCTTATCCCTCGTAGAGTTAAGTTCCGCAAGCAGCACCACCCCAACCGCAAGGGTGTTGCTCCCGGCGGCACGACGATTGAGTTCGGTGACTACGGAGTCCAGGCCCTGGAGCACGGATACGTATCCAACCGCCAGATTGAGGCCGCTCGTATCGCCATGACGCGGCACATCAAGCGTGGTGGAAAGGTGTGGATCAATATCTACCCCGACCGCCCGTTGACGAAGAAGCCGGCCGAAACTCGCATGGGCTCCGGTAAGGGATCCCCCGAGTGGTGGGTCGCAAACGTTAAGCCGGGACGCGTGATTTTTGAGCTAGCCGGTGTATCCGAAGAGGTTGCCCGCGAAGCGATGATGCGTGCAATCCACAAGCTCCCGATGAAGTGCCGTTTCGTACGGCGCGAGGGTGGTGAATCCTAATGGCTATCGGTTCGAAGGATTTGGCAACCGACAAGCTCGACGCAATGGACGATGCGCGGCTGCAGTCAGAGTTGAACAGTGCCAAAGAGCAGCTGTTCAACCTGCGCTTTCAGTCGGCAACCGGCCAACTCGGCGATAACTCCGGGTTGAAGAAGGTACGCCGCGATATTGCCCGTATTTACACGGTGCTCCGGGAGCGCGAGCTCGGTATTCGCACCGCGCCCAACGAGAACGCTGAATGAGCGAGAGGCAGACGATGAGTAAGGAAACGGTCGCTGCCGGGGCCGCAGGAACCGAGCGGGCATTCCGCAAGGTGCGCCGCGGCTACGTAGTCAGCGACAAAATGCAAAAGACCGTGGTGGTCGAGGTTGAGGACCGCGTAAAGCACCCGCTTTATGACAAGATCATTCGCCAGACCAGCAAGGTAAAGGCCCACGATGAGGAGAACACCGCCAACATTGGTGATCTCGTTCTCATCATGGAAACCCGTCCGCTGTCAGCCACCAAGCGCTGGCGCCTGACGGAAATTCTGCAAAAGGCCAAGTGATTTCCGGCCCTAGCTAGCGCTTAGGAGCCAACAAATCCCAATCCGTTCGGCCAGGCTCGCACGGCGAGAACCAGCACGACGACAGGAGAAAAACGCATGATCCAGCAGGAGTCGCGACTTAAGGTCGCTGACAACACGGGTGCGAAGGAAATTTCGTGCCTTCGTGTTCTCGGTGGCTCTGGTCGCCGCTACGCAGGCATCGGCGACGTGATCGTGGCAACCGTTAAGGACGCCATCCCGGGCGGCAACGTCAAGCGGGGCGAAATCGTCAAGGCCGTCGTGGTGCGCACCAAAAAGGAGCGCCGCCGCGTTGACGGGTCTTACATCCGTTTCGATGAGAACGCCGCGGTGATTCTCAAAGCAGATGGTGATCCGCGCGGAACCCGTATTTTCGGGCCCGTGGGCCGTGAACTTCGCGATAAGAGGTTCATGAGGATTATCTCGCTCGCACCGGAGGTGCTGTAAATGGCGAAAATTCGTAAGGGCGACTTGGTAGTCGTCATTGCCGGTCGGGACCGCGGAAAAGAAGGCCGCGTCCTGGAAGTACAGGCCGAAAACCAGCGCGTAATCGTCGAGGGTGTCCAGCGTGTGAAGCGCCACACCCAGGCGGGACAGACTTCCCGCGGTGCGGTTACGGGTGGTATCGAGACCATCGAAGCGCCCATTCACGTCAGCAACGTGATGCTGGTTGACCCGGAGACCAAAAAGGGCACCCGGGTTGGCTACCGAATCGAGCAGGTCGAACGCGATGGCCGCACGCGGGACGCACGCGTCCGGGTGGCCAAGCGTTCCGGTAAGGACATTGCATGAGCACGCAGACGAACACTCAAACACGCGAAGTGCCTCGCCTGAAGCAGCGCTACCGGGACGAAATCATCGCGAAGCTGCGCGAGGAGTTCTCGCACAAAAACGTCAACCAAGTTGCCACGCTGAACAAGATCGTGGTCAACATGGGGGTGGGCGACGCCGCGCGGGACTCAAAGGTTATCGACGGGGCAATCAACGACCTGGCGCTGATCACGGGCCAAAAGCCGAAGATCGCCCGCGCTCGGAAGTCAATTGCCCAGTTCAAGCTTCGCGACGGAATGCCCATCGGCGCCCACGTAACACTGCGGGGGGATCGCATGTGGGAGTTCCTGGACCGCTTGCTGACAACTGCACTTCCCCGTATTCGCGATTTCCGCGGACTCAGCCCCCGGCAGTTCGACGGGAATGGCAACTACACCTTCGGACTCACGGAACAGTCAATGTTCCATGAGATTGATCCGGACCAGATTGATCGAGTTCGTGGCATGGACATCACCGTCGTGACCACGGCAACCACGGACGACGAGGGCCGCGCACTTCTGCGCAACCTCGGCTTCCCGTTCAAGGAGAACTGACGTGGCCAAAACCGCACTGATACAAAAAGCGGCGCGCAAGCCCAAGTACAAGGTTCGCGCCTATACCCGGTGCCAGCGCTGCGGTCGGCCGAGGTCGGTTTACCGCAAGTTCGGACTGTGCCGGATTTGCCTCCGCGAGATGGCACATCGAGGCGAACTGCCCGGTGTTAAAAAGAGCAGCTGGTAACCACTACGCCGCAGGTCCCCACACTGTCGATAGAACGGTGACAGTGGGGATACCCCGGCGAGGAAGGGCATAAAGCCCCATGACAATGACAGACCCCATCGCAGACATGCTTGCACGTCTGCGGAATGCAAATTCTGCGTATCACGATTCAGTGAGCATGCCTTCCAGCAAGCTAAAGGCAGCTATCGCTGAAATCCTGCAGGCCGAAGGTTTCGTCGCGGGCTGGGAACTCGAGGACGCCCCGGTGGGCAAGAACCTCGTAATCTCGCTCAAATACGGTCCAGCACGCGAGCGCTCCATTGCGGGCGTGCGCCGTGTATCGAAGCCGGGCCTGCGCGTATACGCCAAGTCCAACAACCTGCCCAAGGTGCTCGGTGGCCTGGGTGTGGCGATCTTGTCCACATCCTCCGGGTTGCTGACCGACCGGCAGGCACAAGAGAAAGGCGTGGGTGGGGAAGTCCTCGCCTACGTCTGGTAACGGGAACAGGAGGAGAATCGCCAATGTCGCGAATCGGTAAGGTTCCCGTTCCGGTGCCCGGTTCCGTTGAAGTAAAACTCGATGGCCGTCACGTTTCCGTGAAGGGCCCCAAGGGTGAGCTCGCACGCGAGTTGCCCGAAGAGGTCACCATTGAGCGCAACGAAGATGGAACGCTCCAGATCAGCCGGGTTGATGAGTCGCAGGACGCGCGTGCCATGCACGGGCTGTCCCGCACGCTAGTTAACAATCTGGTCGTGGGTGTGACAGACGGTTACGTTCGCAAGCTCGAAATCGTCGGTACTGGTTACCGCGTTGTTGCTAAGGGCAAGAACCTAGAGTTCGCCCTGGGCTTCTCACACCCCGTGGTTGTCGAGCCGCCGGAGGGAATCACCTTCACGGTAGAGAGCCCCACCGCGTTTAGCGTTGAGGGAATCGACAAGCAGGTCGTCGGTGAAACTGCCGCCAACATCCGGAAGTTGCGCCAGCCTGAGCCGTATAAGGGCAAGGGCGTGCGCTACGAGGGCGAACATGTGCGCCGCAAGGTCGGAAAGGCTGGTAAGTAACCCATGGCACTTTCAGTTAAGGGCAGCTCCAAAGCAGCTGCACGCGGGCGGCGTCACAGTCGTGTCCGCAAGAAGATCACAGGCACGCCGCAGCGTCCCCGTCTGGTTGTTACCCGCTCGAGCCGCCACATGGTTGCTCAGATCGTGGATGACTCGGTGGGTAAAACGCTGGTATCGGCTTCCACACTCGAAGCCGACCTGCGCAGCCTTGACGGTGATAAGACCGCGAAGGCGCGCAAGGTGGGCGAAATCATTGCCCAGCGCGCAAAGGACGCCGACATCTCCGCGGTCGTATTCGATCGCGCCGGTAACCGCTACCACGGTCGCGTGGCCGCGGTAGCCGAAGGCGCACGCGAAGGCGGGCTGACCCTGTGATGATGAATATTTCTACGTTCGAACGACAGCAAAGGATCGTCTGATGGCTACAGCGCAGCGTGGCAGAGCACAGGGCTCTGCGAGCAGCGCCAATGAGCGCACCGGCACCGCTGGCGAACGGCGTGACCGTCGCGATGGCGGCCGAGACCGCCGCGGTGGCGATCGGCGCGGTGGCGATGACAAGTACATCGAGCGCGTCGTCGCGATCAACCGCGTGTCCAAGGTTGTTAAGGGTGGACGCCGGTTCAGCTTCACTGCCCTAGTGGTGGTTGGCGACGGTGACGGTTCCGTTGGTGTCGGCTATGGCAAGGCCAAGGAAGTACCTGCGGCAATTGCTAAGGGTGTCGAAGAAGCGAAGAAGAACGCTTTTAAGGTTCCGCGCATTCAGGGCACCATTCCCCACCCGATCACCGGGGAAGAGGCTGCTGGTGTGGTATTCCTCAAGCCCGCTGCTCCTGGTACCGGTGTTATTGCCGGTGGCCCGGTGCGCGCGGTTTTGGAATGCGCTGGCATCCACGACGTACTGACCAAGTCGCTGGGATCGACCAATGCGATCAATATCGTGCGGGCTACGGAAACCGCCTTGCGCGGCCTTGAGCCGCCGGAGGCAGTGGCTGCTCGGCGCGGATTGGCGGTCGATGAGGTGGCTCCGGCCGCACTCTTGCGGGCTAAGGCAGAAGGTCTAGGTGCGTAATGGCAAACCTCAAGATCACCCAGACTGGTTCCCTCATCGGAACTAAAAAGAAGCAGCGCGACTCGCTGCGCAGCTTGGGACTCAAGCGCGTGGGCGATGTCGTTGTGCGGGAGGACCGCCCTGAAACCCGGGGAATGGTTGATTCCGTCATCCATCTCGTCTCCGTAGAGGAGGTCGACTGACCATGGCTACGCAGAACTCGGCTGAATCCGCTACTGAGGGCAGCGCGCTCAAGGTACACCACCTGCGCCCGGCCCCCGGGGCCAAAAAGCCTAAGCAGCGGCTGGGACGCGGCGATGCCGGCAAGGGCGGCAAAACTGCCGGCCGCGGCACCAAGGGAACCAAGGCGCGCAACACCGTGCGTCCCGGTTTCGAAGGTGGCCAGTTGCCACTGCACATGCGGCTACCGAAGCTGCGCGGATTTAAGAACCCCGCAAAGATCACTTACCAGGTCGTAAACCTGGATCGCTTGGCCACGCTCTTCCCCGAAGGGGGAGACGTCACGGCCGAAGATCTGGTTGCCAAGGGCGCGGTGCGCTCGGGGGAACCAGTGAAGGTCTTAGGATCCGGTGAAATTTCGGTCGCGCTCAACATTGAGGCAGATAAGTACTCTGAATCGGCCAAAGCGAAGATCGAGGCGGCTGGCGGGTCCATCCGCACGGCCTAGTGGTCCATCCGCAAGGTCAAGTGGTTTGATAGCCGAGGTTGGATATTCACTAGTGTGTGAGTTCCAACCTCGGCGTTTGCCGTATTTACATTGTTTTAGTTAAAACTTCCGCCTAGACGGGTGGAGCAGGAGGAGAAGTGCTAAGCGCATTCGCCAGGGCGTTTCGAACGCCGGACTTGCGGCGCAAGTTGCTCTTCACGATTGGCCTAATGGCGATTTTCCGCCTCGGATCCTTCGTGCCGACCCCGGGCGTGCACTACGGAAACGTGCAAAAGTGCGTGGCCCAAATCGGCAGCAGTGATGACCTGCTTGGTTTGGTAAACCTATTTTCCGGTGGCGCGCTGCTGCAACTGTCCGTATTTGCGCTGGGCATCATGCCGTACATCACCGCGAGCATTATGGTCCAGCTCTTGCGCGTGGTTATTCCGAAGTTTGAAGAGCTCCACAAAGAGGGCCAGTCGGGCACTGCCAAACTGACGCAATACACCCGGTACATCACCGTGGTCCTGGCGATCTTGCAGTCCACCACCATCATCACGATGGCGCGCACCGGTGCCTTCTTCCCCGGATGCCCCTACCCCGTAATTCCGGAAAGCGGCGTCATGGTTGCCATCCTGATGGTCATCACCATGACCGCGGGCACGGCAATCATCATGTGGCTGGGCGAGCAGATCACTGAACGCGGCGTCGGTAACGGTATGTCGCTGTTAATCTTCACCTCGATTGCCGCGAGCTTCCCCGGCGCGCTGTGGTCGGTAGCCGTTGAAGACGCCGGCGTGATGAAGTTCTCCGTCGTTTTGGGCATGAGCATCATCGTCATCGCTCTCATCGTCTTCGTTGAACAGTCCCAGCGCCGCATTCCCGTCCAGTACGCCAAACGCATGGTCGGGCGGCGTACCTACGGTGGCTCGAGCACGTATATTCCGCTCAAGCTCAACATGGCCGGTGTTATTCCCGTAATTTTCGCCTCCTCGATGCTTGCGGTGCCCATGCTTTTCGCCCAATTCGGAGACGAGAGCTCTGCCTGGGTCCAGTGGGTCCAGCAGCACCTAATTAATCAAGAAAGTCCGCTTTACATGGGCCTATTTGCCGTAATGCTGATTTTCTTCACCTACTTCTATGTTGCGATCACCTTCAACCCCGAAGAGGTCGCCGACAACATGAAGCGCTACGGCGGATTCGTCCCCGGCGTGCGCGCCGGCCGGCCCACCGCTGACCACCTCGATTACGTGATTACGCGCATCACGGCCCCCGGCTCGCTGTATCTGGCCTTCGTCGCCTTGCTGCCGATGCTGATATTTGCGTGGCTGGGAATCACGGGCATTCCCTTTGGTGGCGCATCGCTTCTGATTGTTGTTGGCGTCGGACTCGACACGGTCAAACAAATTGAATCGCAACTGCAGCAGCGCCACTATGAAGGGTTCTTGAAGTGAGTCATCGGCTCGTATTGCTGGGCATGCCCGGCGCGGGTAAGGGCACCCAGGCCGCCCGCCTGAGCGAAGAGTTGAACATTCCCGCGATCTCCACCGGTGATATTTTCCGCGCCAATGTGA
>DAHVRJ010000157.1:0-9009 GCA_027322505.1 Demequinaceae bacterium | reverse complement strand
TAGTCGGTGGCCATGCCGTACAGCGATGGGTCGAAGTCCTCCGACTCGGGATCGACGCCCTCATTGGCCTGCTTGAGCGACAGCGAGATGCGGCGCCGTTCCAGGTCGATGTCGATGACTTTGACCAGTACTTCGTCGTTGACCTGAACAACCTGTTCGGGCAGTTCCACGTGGCGGACAGCCAGCTCGGAAATGTGCACCAGGCCCTCGATGCCGTCTTCGACGCGCACGAACGCACCGAAGGGAACGAGCTTGGTGACCTTGCCGGGCACGACCTGGCCAATGGCGTGGGTGCGTGCAAAGGTCTGCCAAGGATCTTCCTGCGTTGCCTTCAGTGACAGGGAAACACGTTCGCGTTCCATGTCGACATCGAGCACCTCGACGGTGACTTCCTGACCAACCTCGACAACCTCGTTCGGGTGGTCAATGTGCTTCCAGGACAGTTCGGAGACGTGGACGAGGCCGTCTACGCCGCCCAGGTCGACGAATGCACCGAAGTTGACGATCGAGGAGACAACGCCGGGGCGTACCTGGCCCTTCTGCAGTTTCTGCAAGAAGGTGGTGCGCACCTCGGACTGGGTCTGTTCCAGCCAGGCACGGCGAGACAGAACAACGTTGTTGCGGTTCTTGTCGAGCTCGATGATCTTGGCTTCGAGTTCCTGGCCCACATAGGGGTCGAGGTCTCGAACGCGGCGCATCTCTACCAGGGATGCCGGGAGGAAGCCACGCAAACCGATGTCGAGGATCAAACCACCCTTGACAACTTCAATTACGGTACCGGTGACAACACCGTCTTCTTCCTTGATGGTTTCAATCGCACCCCAGGCGCGCTCGTACTGGGCGCGCTTCTTGGAGAGGATCAACCGGCCCTCTTTGTCTTCCTTTTGAAGAACAAGGGCTTCGACCGGATCGCCGACGGCGACAACCTCGTGGGGGTCGACGTCGTGCTTGATCGAAAGTTCGCGGGAGGGAATTACGCCCTCAGTTTTGTAACCGATGTCGAGTAGGACCTCATCACGGTCTACTTTGACAATGGTTCCCGAGACTAAGTCTCCGTCATTAAAATACTTGATAGTTTCGTCAATGGCGGCGAGAAAATCGTCAGCCGAGCCAATGTCGTTGACGGCAATCTGTGGTGTGGACTGCTCGGGGTTAGAAATGGTCATAAAGGATGGACTCCGATGTGGACAAATTACTAGTAGTGGACAGGGATACAGCCTGACTAATCTATCGGTTCTGAATTAGTCAGGCAATACTGGGGCAGCCTCTCACCGCGAAGAACCCAGCGCTTTCAGCAGGCGAGCACAAAAGCCTGCTTTGATGGGCTAAGAAAGCGACCCGGCAACGTAGAGCAATTCTTGTGGAACCTTGCGCACCTTACCGGCAATTTCTTCGAGTCGAACAAGCTCGACTCGATCGCCGTGCAGGGCGGTCATTACCGAGGATTTCCCTTCTGAAAGTGCGTCGACGGCCGCGACACCAAACCGCGATCCCAAAATGCGGTCGGTTGGGGTGGGAACTCCCCCACGTTGGACATGGCCCAGCACGGTAACTCGGGTATCGAAGCCCGTGCGCTTTTGGATCTCGCGCGCGACCGCTTCAGAAATCGCTCCAGCAACAATCGTCCCATATGGCCCCACGGGCGCTTCGTAATCCATGGCGCTGTCTTCTTTGGGCAGGGCGCCTTCAGCCACGACCACGATCGAAAAACTGGCGTGGGAGCGGTGGCGGTGAATCAGGTACTTAGTTATCTCCGCGATGTCGAAGGGCTCCTCCGGGGTCAAAATGACTTCCGCCCCGCCTGCCATTCCGGAGTACGTGGCAATCCAGCCGGCGTCGCGGCCCATCACCTCAACGACCATCACCCGGTTGTGACTTTCAGCGGTGGTGTGCACCCGGTCAATCGCCTCAGTAGCAATATTTACGGCCGTGTGGAAGCCGATGGAAATGTCGGTTCCTTCCACGTCGTTATCGATCGTGTTGGGAATCCCGACCAGGTTTACTCCCGCCTCAGCGACCTTGGATGCCGCGTCCAATGTGCCGTCCCCACCGATGCAAATCAGCCCATCGATGTGTTCGGCCCGCAGGGTGCGCAAAACCTGTTCCATCCCGTTTTCTTCACGGTGGGGGTGGAAACGCGCCGTACCCAGCAGCGTTCCGCCGGTGGGGAGGACACTGCGCACGTCGGCGCGAGTGAGCGTTTGGAAGTCGCCCTCGGCAACGCCCTTCCAGCCGTTTCGAAAACCGACAACGGAGTGCCCATAGGCTAACTCTCCGTGTTTAACGACCGCTCGAATCGCGGCGTTGAGTCCCGGGCAGTCCCCGCCTCCGGTCAAGACTCCAATGCGCACGCGCGTCTCCTTCCAGCACTGATAATTTGCCTACGCGGCACTGCGCGGGCTTGACTCACCCCTAACCTTACCCGTCGAATGCGGGTGTGTCGTTCGACTTTGGTCCCCCGCGCGCCGCTGTAAAGCCTTGGCGCGCGACTTCAGAAAGGTGCATGATGCCTCCAGGTTACGACCAGGCCGGGTATGAGAAAGTCCCATCGGAATCTGCCACCCCGGCCAACCGCGCGTGGTGGGATGCGGAAGCCGCCGATTATCTAGCCGAACACGGCTCTTTTTTAGGCGATGCCGCGTTGGTTTGGGGCCCAGAAGGCGTGATTGAGGACGACGTCTGTCTTCTTGGTAATGTCCGGGGCCTTCGCGTGTTAGAAGTGGGGTGCGGAGCCGGGCAGGGTGCTCGGTGGGCGCGGGCCGCGGGCGCCGAGGTGGTGGGCATCGATTTGTCCGGCGCGATGTTGCGGGCGGGTTCGGCTATTTCCCAGCGGACGGGTAACAATCCGCCGCTGGTGCAGGCGAACGCGTTACAGCTGCCCTTTGCGGCCGAGAGTTTCGATCTGGCTTTCTCAGCGTTTGGTGCGGTTCCTTTTGTTGCGGACCTGGCACATTTACATCGGGAGGTGGAGCGCGTATTGCGGCCGGGCGGGCGCTGGGTCTTTGCCACCAGCCATCCCGTGCGGTGGGCATTTCCGGATGTTCCAACCCAGGCGGGTTTGGAGGCGACCATGTCGTATTTTGACCGCACGCCCTATGTCGAACGGGACGCGGCCGGAGCCGTGTCCTACGTCGAATATCACCGCACACTGGCCGATCACATCGCCGCGCTGCGCTTGGCTGACCTGAGTATTGAAGAGCTCACCGAGCCTGAATGGCCCCAAGCCAATACGCAAACTTGGGGCGGATGGAGCCCGCTGCGCGGGCGCATCATTCCGGGCACAATTATTTTCAGTGCCGCAAAGCCTCGCTCAAATGAAGGCTAGCCGCAAAAACCGGCTCAAATGAAGGCTAGTGCCGCAAAGCCCGCCTCGACCGAAGACTAGTACCGCGATGCCGCCTCGGCCGCAGCAGCTAGTGCGCCGCCTCATGCCAGGATCGGCCCGCGCCGACGTGAACTTCCAACGGCACACTGAGCTGGGCGGCCGCGCCCATGTGCGTGCGCAGAAGCTGCTCAACGGCTTCATGCTCGCCCGGTGCTACTTCGACGATCAGTTCGTCATGCACCTGCAGCAAGAGGCGCGATTTCATTTTCGCCGCAGTCAGCGCATCTGCCACCAGACACATCGCCTTTTTAATGATGTCAGCAGCAGAACCCTGAATCGGGGCGTTCAACGCCATACGCTCGGCCATTTCCCGGCGCTGGCGGTTATCACTATTTAAGTCTGGAAGGTAGCGCCGCCGGCCCATTATGGTCTCGGTGTAACCCGTGCGCCGGGCTTCTTCCACCACTCCCGCCAGGTAGTCGCGCACGCCCCCGAAGCGGGCAAAATACTCGTCCATCAGGCCCCGTGCTTCCCCCGCGGAAATATCAAGCTGCTTGGAGAGCCCAAAGGCGGACAGGCCATAAACCAAGCCAAAGGACATGGCCTTGACCTTGGCGCGCATCGCACCAGAAACCTCGTCTGGATCAACATTGAAAACCTGCGCGCCAACATAGGAGTGCAGGTCCTCCCCGGCATGGAACGCTGAAATTAACCCCGCGTCGCCAGACAAGTGCGCCATGATCCGCATCTCAATTTGTGAATAGTCGGCCGTGAACAGGGTTTCATAGCCCTCGCCCACCACAAATGCTTCGCGAATTCGCCGACCCTCATCAGTGCGCACCGGTATGTTTTGCAGGTTGGGATCAGTAGACGACAATCGCCCCGTCGCTGCGATCGTCTGCTGGAATGTCGTATGGATTCGGCCGTCGTCCGCCACGGAGCGCAGCAGCCCCTCGACAGTTTGTCGGAGCCGAATAACGTCACGGTGCGTTAACAAGTAGGTCAAAAACGGGTGTTCCGTCTTTTGGTGCAGATCGGCTAGCGAGGCCGCATCGGTGGAGTAACCGGTTTTGATCTTGCGCGTCTTAGGCAGGTCTAACTGTTCAAATAGGACTTCTTGAAGTTGCTTGGGTGAACTGAGGTTTACCTCTCGACCGATCACGTCATAGGCCTCATTAGCGGCCTGGCTGACGCGCGCATCAAACTGGCTCGCCAGATCATGCAGATAAGCCGTATCGGCCGCGATCCCAGCCATTTCCATATCGACTAAGACCTGCGCCAGCGGTAACTCTAAGTCAGTGAGCAACTCACTTGCGCCAATGTCGTCTAGTAGGCCGGCAAAAACTTCGCCTAGCTCGGCAATTGCTTGTGCCCGCACTGCGCTGCGCTCGGCGTCCGCGTCTTCACTCAAGGGCAACATGGCCTGACCGTCGTTGGCCTCATCGGCCTGCAAAGCGCGGTTTAGGTGGCGCATGCTCAAGTCTTCAAGCGCATATCCGCGCATGTCAGGGAAACGCAGATAGGCCGCTAAGGCGGTGTCCATCGTCACGCCCCGCAGCTCCAAGCCCCGACCGCGCAGGGCTAGCAGCGCGAGTTTCACATCGTGAACAGCCTTGGGGGTATCCGCCGTGCCCAGCCACTGGGCCAGCGCGGCCTCATCAGCAGGATCAAGCGCGGTCAAATCCAGCGAGACTTGCACACCACTTGCGGCGATGCCAATCCGCCAGGCGTCGCCCGTTCCCCGCGAGGTCTGCCCCTCGACATCGACCGCCGCCCCGGATGCCGCGTTGGTTTCCAGCCATGTGCCCAGTTGCCCCGGGTTAAGTGCCTGAAGGTTGTGTTCCAGTTCGGCTTCTGCTGCCTCTTCGCCGGGGAAGGCGGCGGCCAAGCGCTCAAATAGGGTGCGAAACTCCAGCGCATTAAAGATTTCCGCCACCGCCGTGCGGTCCCACTCCCGCACCTCCATACCCGAGACCTGCTGCGGCAACTCCACATCGGTCAAAAGTGCGTTCAGACGCCGGTTTAGCATCACCTGCTCCAGGTGATCGCGCAGGTTTTGGCCAACCTTCCCGCCAATCCCGTCGATTCCGGCGATGATGCCGTCCAGATCACCGTATTTTGTGATCCACTTGGCAGCCGTCTTATCGCCCACTCCGGGCACACCGGGCAGGTTGTCACTGGTCTCGCCCACCAGCGCTGCCATATCGGGATAGCGCTGCGGACTTACCCCGTACCGTGCTTCAACCGCATCGGGAGTCATCCGCATCAGATCGGAAACACCCTTGCGAGGGTAGAGCACCGTCACATGCGGATTCACCAGTTGGAAGGTATCCCGGTCCCCGGAAATGACGAGCACTTCATAACCAGCCTCGGTTCCCTGCTGGGCCAGTGTGGCAATCAGGTCGTCCGCCTCGAAACCCTCCTTCTCCAACGTGGTGATCTCCAAAGCTGACAAGACTTCCCGGATCAATGGAACCTGGGACTTAAACTCATCGGGCGTTTTATCCCGCCCGGCCTTGTATTCCGGGTACTCATCCGTGCGGAAAGACTTCCGGGACACGTCAAAGGCCACCGCCATGTGGGTGGGCTGCTCATCCCGCATCAAATTAATGAGCATGGAGGTAAACCCGAACACGGCATTGGTGGTTTGACCGGTTGTGGTCGCAAAATTCTCGGCCGGAAGCGCATAAAACGCGCGGTAGGCCATCGAGTGGCCATCAACTAGAAGCAGGCGGGGTCGCGAAGAAGAACTCACAGGTGCAACTCTAGGCTGCATGACTGACAAAAACAGCAGTGCCTCGGCAACGGACGCACCCAAGGGGCGAGACGCCGTCCTAAATTATCTGCGCGAGGCGGGAAAAGGAACGCTCATCGAGCGAATGGGAATTGAGTTAATCGAAGCCTCGGCGGAAAAACTCATCGGAACCATGCCCGTGGATGGAAATACCCAGCCCTATGGGCTGCTCCACGGCGGGGCCTCAGTGGTATTGGCGGAGACTTTGGGGTCTTTTGGAGCCGCGGTTCATGCCGGGCCCGGGCGCTCGGCAGTGGGCATTGAGGTCAGCGCCACGCATCACCGCTCCGCCCGCGCGGGTCTGGTCACCGGGACGGCAACGGCGCTGCATTTGGGACGGCGTACCGCGGCTTATGAAATTATCGTCCGCGACGCTGAGCTCAAGCGCCTTGCAACGGCCCGGTTAACTTGCATGATTTTGGAAAATGCTTCCGAATAAGCGTCCGCGCCGGGTTCTACTAAGTCGACGCCGTAACAAAGCCGTGGGGATAACTCGGTGTGCAACTCCGGGCAAAAACCCCATCATCGCCAGGTAACGCCGGGCGCGGCGCGCGGCGGGCAACGGCAAGCAAGCCACATGTGTTGCCCGCATAAGCGCTGCCCAATCAGCAATTTCCTTTAAAAGCAGCTGACCGATACCGCGCCGGCGAAACTCCGGACGCACATAGAGAACCTCTATGTGCACGGTGGATTTTTCTCCATCTTGTTGCGCCGCGACGTAACGCGCCACGCCCGCCCCAACTAGTTCTTCTTCATAAAAAGCGCCGAAAGTCTGACAGCCTTCAGTCTGCAATACGCTCTGTGCCAACCCGCGAAATTTCACGTCGTCGCCGTCGCTGAACTTTTCCATGCCAATCGGTGGATCACACTTAGCGGCCCCGTGCAGCGATTCGAGTGCAGCTAAATCGACAGTGGTTAGCGGGCGCGTTACCAGCGTTCGCACTGTTGTCATGATCCACCTCCGCCTTGTTTTTATTGAGAACTAGAAAACCACTTGTTAAGGATTTCGGTTCGCAATGGGAAAAGGTTTAGTTTTTTTCGCCCATTTGGCTAATAACTGCATCGGCCACTTCCCGCATGGTCAAGCGACGATCCATAGACGTCTTTTGGATCCAGCGGAAGGACTCGGGCTCAGTCAGATTCATTTGCGTCATCAGCAGCCCCTTGGCGCGCTCTACACGCTTGCGGGTTTCGAAGCGCTCGTTGAGGTCTGCGACCTCTTCTTCTAAAGCGTAGATCTCTTTAAAACGCGATACAGCGATCTCAATGGCGGGCAGCAACTGTTCCGGTGTGAAGGGCTTCACCACATAGGCCATGGCGCCAGCGCTGCGGGCGCGATCAACCAGATCAGCCTGCGAGAACGCTGTCAGGAGGACCACTGGAGAAATTCGTTCACTGGCAATGGTCTTTGCCGCTTCAATGCCGTCGAGCTTGGGCATCTTGATGTCGGAAATGACCACGTCAGGTTTCAGTTCACGTGCCAACTCGATGGCTTTTTCGCCGTCCCCGGCTTCGCCAACCACGTCGAATCCCAAATCGCGAAGGGACTCGACAATATCCATCCGGATAAGGGCTTCATCTTCGGCCACAACGACCGTGTGCGCAGCACGTGTTTCGTCGTCGCCCTTACTCAAATTTGCGTCTTCAGGGGTTACAAAAGGACTTGGGGTTTCGCCGACCTCGGCTTCATCTTTCTCACTCACAACATGTAGCCTAGTCCCTGGTCCGCCCCGGTAGCCCAACTGGCAGAGGCAATCGGCTCAAAATCGATACAGTGTGGGTTCGAATCCCACCCGGGGCACCACTCCCACCCGGGGCACCAAAGGATGCGCAATCTTGGTCCCACCGCGCAGCACTGGCGCGTTATACCGGTGCGTCACCTGTCCCCCACATTTTTCTGAAGGCTGGGCGGCAACTGCACATCCGGTGACAACGCATTAATGACTAGTGCAGCGCCAATGAAAGCAGCTCCCACGGGGACGAGCACTCCTCGCAATAAGGTAATCACGAGTGAAACGGCCGCAAGGCCTGCCTCAGCGTTGCTGCCTGCGAGGTTGCTCAGCCACACGAAGATATCGACGCCATAGGCTGCAAGCAGCGTTCCAAGAACCACACCAGCCACGCCGTACGTCAGTAACTTCTTAGCTGTGCGATTCATCAGTCGAGAAGTTCGGTTCATAGATTGATCAGTGTCACTGGTGGGCTGAGCAGCGCGATTCATAAGTTGGCCTTTCGAAAAATTTGTACCACCCGTTGCGATCTGCTTTATGAATTGAAACTACCGCGGAAACTCGAAAACCTCATCGTTATCCATTTCGGCGGTGGAGCCAGTATGAGGCTGCTTGCACGCGTCTGCCCGTGTCCGTGTCTTGCATGCCGCCGCCTGCCCGCGTCTGCCCGTGTCCTGCATGCCGCAGCCTTCATAGACCGACGGCGACTTCGAATTCTTCCAAATCTTCCTGTGCGGATGCGCGGCCCGTTGTGCAGTGCGACCGTGGGTATATGAGCACAGAGAAGAAGACCCCCTCAGAAGAACCGTACGACGCAGCTAGTGACCCAGATGCTGATCCGGAAGAACTCACATCGCGGGAAAAGGCCGATCAACCCTCCCAGGCAGAGGGTGAAGACCACGAGCGGGATTGACCTGGGGCATGCACGGGCTGGCGGGCTGCCTCTGAATGAGTAAGGGGCCACGGGTGAGCACGGGACTGACCCTGGGAGCGCACCGGGTTGCCCCGGGGCGTGCACGGGGTTGCCCCTGGGAGTGCCACCGGGCTGCGTCGGGGCGTGCACGGGGTTGCCCCTGGGAGTGCACCGGGCTGCGCCGCCCCCGGCGCGGGTGAAACCGACCTTGCTCGCTTCTATTTGGCGGAGTTCTGACGGAACCCCT
>DAHVRJ010000139.1:0-7437 GCA_027322505.1 Demequinaceae bacterium | reverse complement strand
CGCCCACCTAGCGTGATCGCCGCCACCGGCTTTTTCAGGTACCCCAGTTTTGACCGATCGGGTGGTATGGAGGTAGTCTTATCTGTCGTTGTGCATTTGGCTGCCCGCACTCGGGCGCAAAGGCATTGCTAGGGGCCGACTCTACTTGGTTTTGTTGGCCCGACCACCATTAATCATTCAACGAATAGAAACGAAGGCTACGACTGTGCGTACGTACACCCCGAAGCCCGGCGACGTCGAGCGCTCTTGGCACGTAATCGACGCCACCGACGTTGTTCTTGGCCGGCTCGCATCCCATGCCGCCACCCTGCTGCGGGGCAAGCACAAGCCGACGTTCGCTCCGCACGTTGACGGTGGCGATTTCGTCATCATCATTAACGCTGACCAGGTCGCGCTGACCGGTTCTAAGCGTGAAAAGCGGAAGATCTATCACCACTCGGGTTACCCCGGTGGCATCAAAGACACCACTTACGTCGAAATGCTTGCCAAGCATCCTGAGCGCGCCGTTGAACGTGCCGTTCGTGGCATGCTGCCCAAGGGAGCTTTGGGCCGCAAACAGTTCCGTAAGCTCAAGGTTTACGCAGGCGCTGAGCACCCGCACGCTGCCCAGCAGCCCAAGCCGTTCGAAATTACCCAGGTAGCTCAGTAGGCATCTGACCTACTTTGACCGTCACAGAAGTACACGAGGAGAAACGTGGCTGAGACCACTGCCGAAAACCAGCTGGACGACGTTGACGCGCCGAGCAGCTACACCAGTGAATCCCCGGACGCCACCGCTGGCGGCCGCGGCCAGAGTCTGACCGCTCCGGGCCAGGGCGTGGGTCGCCGCAAGCGCGCCGTCGCTCGTGTGCGCCTGATCCCCGGCACCGGCCAGTGGAAGGTCAACGGTCGCGATCTGGAGGATTTCTTCCCCAATAAGGTGCACCAGCAGATGGTGCGGGATCCGTTTACTGTCTTGGACATTGAAGGTCGCTTCGACGTCATTGCGCTCGTATCTGGGGGCGGTGACTCCGGCCAGGCCGGGGCGCTGCGTCTCGGTGTTGCGCGCGCACTGAACGCCATCGATGAGGAGAACAACCGCCCAACCTTAAAGAAGGCCGGTTTCCTTACGCGCGACTCACGTGCTGTTGAGCGCAAGAAGGCTGGCCTGAAGGCAGCCCGTAAGGCGCCCCAGTACTCCAAGCGCTGATTTATTTTCGTCGCATTCATCGCGCGCACCAGCTTTCGCGCGCAGCTGCGAAAGTTTGCCCACGCCGGCGAGGAATCGCCCGCATAGGCGAACAATTTCACTTAAGCATTCGGCCCTGCAGCATCGCTGTGGGGCCGTTTTGCTCCGGAATGATAAAGATGGGAAGCGGTGCATGACCCGACTATTTGGCACTGATGGGGTTCGCGGCGAAGCGAACAGCGTCATCACGGCAGAATTTTCCCTCGCACTGGCAGTTGCCGGAGCGGAAGTCCTAACCGACGGTGACCGGCCAACACATGCCGGAACCGCGATCCTGGCGCGCGACCCGCGTGCCTCGGGCGAGTTCATCTCGGCAGCCATCGCCGCCGGCATTGCCTCCACCGGCGTTGACGTTCTCGACATCGGGGTAGTTCCCACACCAACGCTGGCCCACTTGACGGCCACGATGGACGTCGACTTTGGGGTCATGGTCTCCGCATCGCACAATCCGATGCCCGATAACGGCATCAAGTTCTTCGACTCCAACGGCCATAAGCTCACCGACGAAGTCGAAGACGAAATTGAAAAGGCACTGGGCCAGCCGCGCAGTCGTCCCACGGGCGCCAACGTCGGTCGCATCACGCGCGAGCCCCACCTGGTGGGCTCCTACCTCGACCACATGGTTGCCACGATTCCGCACCGGCTGGACGGTCTGAAGATTGTTGTAGATTGCGCCCACGGCGCTGCGAGTGCGGTCGGTCCCGCAGCGCTGCGCTCGGCGGGAGCCGAAGTAATTGTCACTGCCGCCGATCCCGATGGTCTTAACATCAATGACGGCGTGGGCTCGACGCATCTGGGCCCCTTGCAGCAGGCGGTAGTGGAGCACAAGGCTGATGCGGGCGTGGCTTTTGACGGGGATGCCGACCGGTGCCTGGCCGTTGATGAGCTGGGGCAAATTGTGGACGGCGACCAGATCCTTGGCATTTTAGCGCTCGCATTCCAGGCGCAGGGAAATCTCACTGACGACACCTTTGTCGCCACTAAAATGAGCAACTTGGGGCTGTTGCGCGCCATGGACGAGGCCGGAATCAACGTGGTCACCACCGATGTGGGCGACCGGTACGTCCTCCAAGAAATGGCCCGTCACGGCTACAACCTGGGCGGCGAACAGTCGGGACACGTACTGTTCACCGACTTTTCCACCACCGGTGACGGCGTGCTGACCGCACTGCAATTGCTGGGCAACTTGGCGTCGTCCAAAATCTCTCTTTCGCAAATGGCCGGCGGGATTCCCAGGATGCCCCAGGTCATGATCAATGTGGCGGATGTGAAAAAGGAAAAAACCTACACCGACTCCGGCCTCCTGGGAGCGCTGCTGCGCGCGGAGGAATCGCTGGCGAAGACGGGCCGAATCTTGCTGCGCCCCTCCGGCACGGAGAATCTCGTGCGCGTCATGGTGGAGGCCGAAGACCAGGCCACAGCCCAGCACTGGGCCGAAGAACTAGCCCGCGAGGTGCGGGAACGCCTCGGGAACTAGCCGCCCCAAACTCCGTGCAGCATAGGATCACACCGTGAGTAAAAAACAGTCTCGTGCCGCATCAAATTCGCTGCGCCACCAAGTCGAGGCGCTGCTAGAGCAAGACCCTCCACTTGCCATCGTCCAAGCTGGCGATCCGGTTTTGCGGCAGCGGGCCGAACCCTTTGAGGGGCAGTTTTCCGACGCGGTGCTCCGCGACCTCATTTCCGCGATGCGCATCACGATGCACCGCGCTCCGGGGGTCGGGTTGGCCGCACCGCAAATTGGGCTTGGCTTGCAACTGGCGGTCCTTGAGGACCAGGTTGCCGATGACGACACCGAAATTGAAGACCCACGTGAGCGCTCCAACCTCCCTTTTCGGGTCATCATCAATCCGAAATACGAACCGATTGTGGACGACGGCACGGTCGCCTTTTATGAGGGATGTTTAAGCGTCGAGGGCTACCAAGCCGTTGTCGCCCGCCCGCGCACCGTGCGGCTTACCGGCTTTGATGAGGCGGGTAACGCCCTGGATGAGGTAATAAGCGGATGGCCCGCGCGGATCATGCAGCACGAAATCGATCATTTACACGGCACTCTGTATTTGGATCGGGCTGAGATGCGGTCCCTGGCCACGCCCGAGCACGTCGGGGAACTGTGGTGGCACGATGTGCCGGTCCCGGCCGCGAAGAGCCTGGGTTTTGATTTGCCTGGAAGTTCAAATGCTTCCAGTGATGCCCGCGGGCTGGACGGTTTTGATTTGTCCGGTGCTGGGGGTGAAGAATAAGGCCCGTGCCCCTGCCAATACCGCCCCCCAGTGACGACTGCTCGCCTGCTGACACCACGCCGTTTGTGGAGTTATCGCGCGCGGCGTGGAGCCGGCTTTCCCATTCCACTCCGCTGCCCCTTACCGCGCGCGATGTGGAAAAGCTGCGCGGTCTTGGTGACGTAACGGACCTGGACGAGGTCGATGCGATTTACCGTCCGCTGTCACGGCTTTTAAACCTGTATGTACAGGGCACTGACCAGTTGCATACGGCAACTTCTACATTCCTGGGGGAAAACGGGCACCGCACGCCCTATGTGATTGGGATTGCGGGTTCGGTTGCGGTGGGTAAATCTACTACGGCGCGGTTGCTGCGTGAATTATTGGCCCGGTGGCCCCAAACACCGCGCGTGGAGCTGGTCACCACCGACGGATTCTTATTCCCCAACGCGGAGTTGGAGCGCCGCGGACTAATGGAGCGCAAGGGCTTTCCAGAATCCTATGATCGGCGCGCTTTGCTGCGCTTCGTCTCGGAGGTTAAGGCGGGGCGACCCAAGGTGTCCGCTCCGGTTTATGACCACCTGACATACGACATCATTCCCGGTGCGCGCACGGTTGTGCACCGGCCCGATGTGCTCATTGTTGAGGGATTGAATGTGCTGCAGCCGGCGCGGCCCACCGCCACGGGCGGCTCGAGCCTTGCAGTGAGTGATTTCTTCGATTTCTCCATTTACGTTGATGCGCGCACCGTTGATGTAAAGCGCTGGTATGTGGATCGGTTCTTGCGCCTGCGCGAGACCGCCTTCGCACGCCCGGAATCCTATTTTCACCGCTACGCGGATTTGTCCGATGCGGATGCAACCACCCAGGCAGAAGAGATATGGCAGGACATTAATGAGTTGAATCTGGTGGAAAATATTTTGCCAACGCGCGGTCGCGCATCACTGGTGTTGACGAAAGACTCCGATCACAGCGTGCGTCGGGTGCGGCTGCGCAAGCTGTAGCGGGCACGTGCGGCTGCACAAGCTGTAGCGGGCACGTGCGGCTGCGCAAGTGGTAGCCCACCAGGTCGGCACGCGCTGGAACCGCGCATCAAATAAAAAGACTTTGCAAGCAATAACTCAGTAAGCAATAAAGAGGGGCACTGATGGAGGAGTGGGCAATCGCCCTGGCGGGATCGCCGTGGGTGTTTTTGATTACCTACCTGCTGTGCCTGATCGACGGGTTTTTCCCGCCGGTGCCCTCCGAATCCGTGGTGATCGCACTTGCCGCCCTGGCAGTTGCGGTGGGAACGCCAAACTTGTTTCTGCTGGGCATCGTGGCCTCGGCCGGAGCATTCTCCGGCGACCAAATTGCCTACTTCATCGGCAAAAAGTTAGATCTGCCCAATTCCCGTCTCGCCCGAACGCCGCGGGGCGGGCGAATAATTAAGGCGGCCGGACGATCACTGCGCCGCCGCGGGGCCCTGTATATTTTCGCCGCGCGCTACGTACCAATTGGTCGGGTGGCAGTGAATATGACCGCGGGTTCCATTCGTTATTACTACCCGCGCTTCGTTGGCTTGGCGTTCTTTTCGGCGATCACCTGGAGTGCTTACTCCATCGCTTTAGGATTATCAGCCGGTGCCTGGTTCCACGAGCACCCGATCATCGCGATGATTGTGGGAGTGGGCTTAGGGCTGCTGATCGGATTTATTATCGAGGGTGTTTCCGCCACCTTCCGACATCGGCGCGCCACTCGCCCGCAAAAGAGCGCACCGCGGTCCACTTCTTCATAGGCTGAACCCATGATTATGGGCGTGGGAATCGACGTGGTCGATGTGCAGCGGCTGGCCGAGCGCCTGGAACGCGTGCCGCGGCTGCGCCAGCGCCTCTTTACTCCACTAGAGCGCGATGAACCCATCGATTCGCTCGCTGCCCGCTTCGCCGCCAAGGAGGCGGTGGCCAAAGTCTTGGGTGCCCCGCCCGGGCTATCGTGGCAGGAGGCAGAGATCCGCCGCGGACCCTTCGGCAAGCCCGAACTGAGGCTGTCTGGCGCCGCGGCCGAACTTGCTACAAAAATGGGAATTACCTCCCTACATGTTTCTCTTAGCCACGACGCTGGAATCGCCACTGCGGTCGTGGTCGCCGACGGCACGGCCCCCAGCGGGCCAGACTTATAGGAAGGACCGTCCGTGACAATTAACGCTTTCCGTGCGCAAGACATCCGCGCCGCCGAAAACGTCGTGCTCGACAACACACCACCGGGAGCCCTGATGCTCCAAGCCGCCCACGGGTTAGGGCACGCGGTCTTAAGAGAACTGAAGCGGCGCCGTCCGAAATCAACGAAGAGCCCCAGCCTGGCCATCGGAATCGGATCCCGCGTGGAGCGCGCCAAAATCTCCGGCGCCAAAGCAATCCTGCTGGTGGGAGCGGGAAATAACGGCGGCGACGTGCTGCACGCCGGCGCGTTGTTGGCCGGCCGGGGGGTCCAAGTCGTCGCATTGCGGCTAGCGAGCGACATCCACGCCGCGGGCTGGGCCGCATTGCAGCGCGTCGGTGGAACCATGCGCGATGGCACCGAATTGGCCGCGGAGGAACTGCGCGAAATCTTTAGCACCGCGGATGTGGTGATCGATGGAATTGTCGGAATCGGTGCTCAGGGACCGTTGCGCTCGCCAGCTGCCGAAGTCGTCACTGCGCTAAATGACGTGCGCCAAGACGGGGAGCGGGCCGCAGCGGCCGGCGTGGGGGCGAGCCAGTTGGTAGCGACTAGCGCGGGGGAGGGCCCGCTGGTCGTGGCAGCCGACATCCCGTCGGGAATCGCGGTCGATGACGGCACGGTGCCGGGGCCGGCGGTGCAGGCCGATGTCACGGTGACGTTTGGGGCGTGGAAGCCGGGGCTCGCGCTGCCTCCGGCCGTGACCTATGCCGGAGCGGTGGAACAAATTGACCTGGGGCTCACCGAGGTGTTGGCACAGCAGGGTGCGCGGCCAGCAGTGCGCCGCATCACGCGTGCGGACGTCGCCCGGCTGTGGCCGATCCCCAAGCGTGATGACCATAAGTACTCCCGGGGCGTGTTGGGCGTTGTGGCCGGATCGGTGGCTTATCCGGGAGCGGCGGTTTTGACCGTGGCCGGGGCCTTCGAGGCAGGCGTGGGCATGCTGCGCTACCTGGGGCCGATGCGCTCGCGTGACTTGGTGTTGGCCCACCGTCCCGAAGTGGTTGCCGGGGGCGGCAAGTGTCAGGCGTGGGTGTTGGGCCCGGGAGTCGCGCCCGATGACACCGACCAAACAATGTCGATTACGCGCATTATTGAAACGTGCGCTGATGACGGCACCCCGTGCGTGGTTGATGCCGGCGGGCTGGATTTTGTGCCCGGGCACGTGGAGCAAAATATTGTTTTGACTCCGCACGCGGGCGAACTGGTGCGCCTGTTGGAAGAGCGCGGCGAAAAGATCGAGATTCACACGGTGGAAGCAGACCCGGGCCGGTGGGCATTACGCGCAGCGGAACTAACCGGTGCCACAGTTTTGCTCAAGGGCAACACCACGGTGGTTGCCCGGCCCGGCGGGACTCTTATTACCCAGGTGTCGGCCCCGTCCTGGCTCGCAACCGCGGGGGCGGGAGACGTGCTGTCGGGGATGCTGGGCGCGCTACTTGCCTCCAGCGCCGATGCGATCGCCGCGGACAGCGACGTGATGGCCGAACTTGCTGCCACCGCCTCACTCGTCCACGCCAAAGCGGCCGCGCGCGCCAGCGGTGGCGGACCCGTCACTGCGCTGGCGGTATCGAATGCGGTCCCGGCAGCGGTGCGCGAAATTCTGGTCGAACCTGGGACAATTTCCTCGTGACCTACTACCCCGCCCGCGCCACAATCGACTTGGGAGCGATCCGCACCAACGTCGCTGCTTTGCGTGAGCGCACTGCCGCGGACATGATGGCCGTGGTGAAGGCCGACGGCTATGGGCACGGGCTAGTCCCGGTGGCTCGCAATGCGGTGGCGGCC
>DAHVRJ010000122.1:0-7016 GCA_027322505.1 Demequinaceae bacterium | reverse complement strand
ATTATTGCAGTGAATTGTGTAAACTGTGGAGTCAACTTAAAACCTTCGCGAGAAGAGTGTTGATTAATGTCTGTCCGATATGCCATTTGCGGACTATCCAATCGTGGGCTGGCCAGCTTCGTGCTGCCCCTGGTGGGCATTTCTGGGGGCCGGGATTCGGTCCTGGGGTATGGCAGCAATACCGAGGATTTTTCCGCGCACGGCACGGTTGTTGCCATCGTCGATGTGGACCGCAAGCGCGTAGAAGACTTCATTGGTCGGCTTCTACCTGAGGACTACCCGCCCATAGCGGTCTATCATCCCGATGATTTTGAGAAAATGGTCGATGACACTGCTCCCCAACGCATTATTGTGGCCTCCCCCGATGACTCGCACGAGACTTATATATTGGCTGCACTTGCCCGCGGACTGGATGTGATCGCGGAAAAACCGATGGTCACCACGGCCGCCGGCGCCGCACGTGTGATCGCGGCAGAAAGGAAATCGGCCGGGTCGGTTCAGGTCACCCACAATTTGCGCTACACCGCTCGGCATCGACAAATTAAGCAGCTTCTACTCGATGGCGCGATCGGCCGCCCACTGCATATTTCATTAAATTATTTTGTAAATATCCGGCACGGCGCTAGTTATTTTCTTCGCTGGAATCGCGAGCGCTCCCGCTCGGGTGGCCTGTCGATTCACAAGAGCACGCACCATTTAGATTTACTGAATTGGTGGCTAAGCGCGGAACCAAAGCGCATCTACGCCCAGGGTGGTCGCGATTTTTATGGCCCCGAAAGCCCGCACCGGCCACGGTCGGCTGACGGGACGCCGCTCACCGGCGCGGCACTGCGGGCTGCCGACCCCTACTACCGGGCCCAGGAAGGTTCGGGGACCTTCCCATCCGATACTAACTCTGACCGCTTGGGGCTTTATGACCTTCCATACCACCAGCAGTACCCCGCCGGCCAAGATAAATATCTTTATGACTCGGACATCGACATTGAAGATCACTATGCCGCGCTCGTGTCCTACCCAGGTGGCGTTTCCGCCTCCTACGCGATCGACTTTTCGGCTCCGTGGGAGGGATATCGCCTCATAATCACCGGCACACACGGACAGATTGAGACTCAGACCGGGCGCACCCCCGACGGCGAGGTGCTGACCGGAACCGACAAGCTTATTTTGCGTCCGCTGTTTGCCCCGGCGCAGACTGTGACCATTGAGCAGGTCCTCGGTGGGCACGAGGGGGCCGATCCACTTTTGCGTCACGATCTATTCATTGCCCCTACCTCGGAATCTGAGCGTCTGGGGCTAGTCGCTAGCTCGCGCGAGGGAGCCGTCGCCGTCGCCGCCGGCGAGGCTATTTGGCGCTCAATTCAAGCCGATGAACCGATCGATGTTTTGGGATTGCTCAAATGAGTACTTCGCTGCTGCCCAGCGCGGCCCCAAATGCGTGGTTCAACGTGGTGCAGTGGACCAATGAGGCGGGTGGTTTTGCGCCGTGGCGGGTTACTCCGGAATTAGTGGCCACTGCGCGCAACCCCCACTTCACCAATCGCGTGCGCGCCGCCGCTGGGGTGCGGGCCGAAGTAATAACTGGTGCGCGTGAGCTTCTCATCGATTTAGTTCGCGCAAATCCGCAGGCCCAGGAACCGTTAACCGTCGACGTGGTTTTCGAGGGCAATCTAATAGAGCGATTCGTACTAGACCAGCAATCCTCTGCGGCAAAACGGGCACGCCTGCACCGAGTTTCGCTGCCCGGCCGGCCGGGACGATTGGAGGTGTGGCTCCCCCACGAAAGCGGCGTCATCCTTAATGAACTGCGCCTACGGGGCAATAGTGATTGGCAAGAGGTGCCCGCGCGCCCAAGGTGGCTGACTTACGGCAGTTCAATAACGCACTGCATTGAAGCTGCTGGCCCCAGTCAGACCTGGCCGGCGCTGGTTGCACGGAATTTAGGGCTGGAGCTTTACGGTCTTGGATTGGCCGCACAGTGCCATTTGGACTATGCGATCGAGCGCACAATAGCGCAAGAAGACCTCGACTTTTTGTCGCTGTGTCTGGGAATCAATATTTATGGCCGCGGCTCATTCGACGAGCGCGCTCTACCAGGAGCGGTCCATGGGTTTATTGCGCGCTCCCAGCAAGCCCACCCAAATATCCCCATCGTCGTGATCTCACCACTGGCTTCCCCACCCGCGGAAGAGACCGAAAATACCGCCGGGCTGACCTTGACACGGATTCGAGAAATCGTGCGCGATGTCGCGCAGGAATTTCCCTCTAAGTCGGTTACGTACCTCGATGGGCGTCAGATAATCTCAGATGCGGAGGTAGGCGCGCAGTTGCGATCCGATCAGCTGCATCCACATGCTGAGGGCTACCGCTATATGGCACGCAAACTCACGCCCCAACTCGCTGCCGCGTTTCGCCGGATCGGGGCCCAAGCCGCCTTGGAGGTGGGTCAGTGACTCGACCGGAACTATCAGTCCAGCTCTACACACTGCGTGATCGTCTTGAAGATCTTCCCGATTTGGCTCAGCGTCTCGCCCAGATCGGGTTTACCTGCGTCGAGCCGCATCGGTGGCATGAAAACGCCCCGGAGGTCAAAAATGCCCTCCAGGCAGCAGGTTTGCGAGCGCCCTCGGCACATGCCCGAATTTTGGACGGCGACACATCGCAAATTTTTTCCGCTGCGGTTGATCTGGGGATCGACACTGTTGTCCAACCCAGTTCGCCCCGAGAGCTTTGGCATTCGCGCGCTGGTATTCGGGAGCTCGCCCAAAAAATGAACGCGCTAGCAGTTGATGCCCGCCAGTTTGGGGTGCGAGTGGCGTACCACAATCATGCTTTTGAATTTTTGGAATCGAACTGGCAGTCACAAGCCGGGCCGGAACAGTTGCCCACCGCTTTGGATTTCTTTGCAGCTGATCTGTCCGATGATGTACTCCTTCAGGTCGATACCTACTGGGCGGCGGTGGGCGGAGCAGATCCGGTGGCGCTGCTGGAGCGGCTGGGGCAACGCGTCAGCCTGCTGCATATCAAAGACGGTCCGATAACGGCTGATCCGGCGGACCAATTACCGGTGGGCGCTGGAAAAATGCCCGTGGACGAGATTTTGGCGGCAGCGCCGCAAGCTCGGCCGATTATTGAACTCGATGATTACCGCGGTGATGCACTCTATGCCGTGCGGGCCAGCTATGAATATCTCGCTGGGAGGCTGTAGTGGCCATCAAAGTTGGAGTCCTGGGCGCGGGAGTAATTTCTAATCAATATCTTGCCAACCTGACGACATTCCCCGATCTTGACGTCATTTTTGTGGCCGACACCGATTTGGATCGGGCCCGTTCCCAAGCTAGTGAATACGGCATCGCTGGAAGTGGAACGGTTGACGACCTATTGACGGGGCCGGCGCAAATCATTGTTAATCTCACCCCACCAACGGCGCATCTGGATACCGCTTTAGCCACTGTAATGGCCGGGAAGCACGTGTGGCTCGAAAAGCCATTGACTACCGATGTGGCCGGAGCCCAGCGCCTGCTTACCGCTGCCGAAGAGGCTGGCGTGGTCGTGGCTGGGGCACCGGACACGTTTTTGGGTGCTGGAATACAAACCGCATTGCGGGCTTTGGAATCCGGAATCGTTGGCCCGATTTCCTCTGCGCTAGCTACTTTTGCCACCGCTGGGCCCCAGGGGTGGCACCCCAGCCCGGAATTCTTGTTTTCGGATGGGGGCGGGCCACTCATGGATGTTGGCCCCTACTATTTGACAGCGCTGGTGCAGATTTTTGGTCCAATTCGCGCGGTTAATGCGCTGGGCGGCCGCGCCCAGGAAACCCGCACGATCGGCTCCGGGCAGCGGGCCGGCACAAAATTTCCGGTCGTCGTCGACACGACGATAAGCGCGCTATACGAGTTCGAGAATGACGCGCATGCGGCCGCAAGTTTTTCTTTTGACTCAGGTATCCGGCGCGCGACCTTAGACATCACCGGGGAGTTAGGAACGCTTCGGGTTCCCGACCCGAACCGCTTCGCCGGTGAAGTAACGTTCCACCCCTCCAATGGCGAGTCGAAACAGCTCTTGACGCCGGCCGGCACCGAAATTTCCCGGGGCATCGGCGTGGTGGAGATGGCACGCGCTATTGCTGGCAATCAAACCCCGCGAGCCAACGGTGACCTGGCCCTGCATGTTTTGAATGCGTTGGTGGCAACTCTTGAAGCGGTGCGAAGCAAAGAGCGGGTGAGCCTGCTAACAACCATGCAGCCCGGCTCTCCCCTACCTGCCAACTGGGATCCGCAACAAAATACCGGCATAAACACCTTATAGAAATGAAAACACAAAGCCGGCTTGCGATATATTGCACTTATTGCTGCATGTTTTCAGAAATGAGAAGTCATGAACGTCACGCTAGCTGATGTTGCCAAGGTCGCCGGGATTTCTCCGTCGACCGTCTCCCGTGCACTCTCCGCGCCTGAGAAGGTTAATGCTGAGACGGCAAAGCAGATTCGACGCATCGCAAAAGAAATGGGCTATAACTCCCCGCGTCCCCCGCGTCCCTCGAGCGGAACGCGCACTGACATGGTCGGCCTCATCGTTCCTGATATTGCCAATCCCTTTTTCCCACCAATTATTAAGGCTGTCCAGGCGCGCGCCGTGGCGCAGGGCCGGACGGCCGTCATTGCCGACGTGGACGAATACGCCGCTGATGAAGTTCGCCGCGCTGAATTTCTCTCTGGCCGCGTTGATGGGCTCATCATTGCTTCGGCGCGCAGCAGCGATAACGCACTACAGGAATTGGCTAAAGAGCGTCCCCTAGTCTTGGTCAACCGGGAGTGTCAAGGCATCTCATCGGTCACAATTGAAAACGCCGGCGGGATGTATGAGGCAGTTGAACACCTCGCGGCACTTGGACACCGAACGATCAGTTATCTCAATGGACCCAAGCGGTCATGGTCCAATGATCGTCGGCAAAAAGCGGTGCGTAGCGCCTGCGAGGAGTCCGGCATCGAATTGATCGAGTTCGGCCCCTTTGAGCCCCAGGTGCAAGCCGGTGCGCGGGCCGCCGACTTGGTACATGCCTCGACCGCTACCGCGGTAATCGCCTATGACGACATGATCGCACTGGGCGTGATGGCGCGCCTGAATGAACGCGGCATCAAAGTCGGCGACGACCTGAGCCTGATCGGTATCGATGACAGTTTGATCTCAGGCATGGCCTACCCAAGTTTGACAACTGTGCAGGTTCCCGGCGCCCGCGCCGGTGCTCAGGCGGTCGACATGCTCATAGACCTCATTGACGCCCAGTTCGAGGGGCGGGAACTCAGCCCCCTCCAGCGCAGCGTGCAGATTGAGACCCAGTTGATCGTCCGCGGCTCCACCGCTTTGGCACCAGAGCCGAAATAACACTTCTACTTTAGATTCCTCCGCCGCCGCCGTCCGCCACGCGCGGCTACTGAATGGGCGCCCTCTTCGCACCCACTGCAAGACTTTGTTGCAAATTATGCTTTTTCTTGCAGAACATGCTTGCATAGCGGTAGAGTGTGCAGCAAGCCTACTTTTTGAAACAGGACTGGGCGCACCGCCAAAGGAGGTTCGGCCGTGAGTGTTCCGGCAAGCCGCTACGCGGTTGTTGGGCCTGAAATCGTGACAGAAAACGCGATACTGAGCCAGCACGCGCTCCTAATTAACGGGGCGGAGATTGCGGCGGTTCTCCCCCACGCACAACTGCCCAGCGATGTTCCCGTCCAACATGTGGCGGGAGCTTATTTGATCCCGGGTTTAGTAGATATTCACATCCACGGCGCAGCCGGAATCGGTTATGACCAGATTGAAAAAGACCCGGTTCCCCACATTGGCGCACACCTTTTAGATAACGGCATCACCACCGTCTTACCCACCCTTGCCTCGGCGCCCGTCCCCCACTTAACCGCCGCGCTAGAACACATAGCAGCGCGGGCGAGTGACGCCGTCCAAAATCATGAAAGTCCGCGAATCCCCGGCACGCATTTAGAAGGCCCGTATTTTTCTCCCGCGCAGGCTGGCGCCCAGGACCTCGCCGCATTGCACGAGCCGACCGGGGGATCCGTTGCCGAGATTTTAGAACACCGCGACACCATCGTGATGATGAGTTTTGCACCGGAATTGCCCGGAGCCGTGGGGCTAACCAAGCGCCTAGTTGAGGCCGGGATTATCGCCGCAGCAGGGCACACCGACGGCACGGCAGCGGACTTGGCCGCCTGCCAAGAAGCAGGGCTGACCCACGTGATCCATATCTTTTCCGGCCAGTCCACCACCCGGCGTGAGGGCGCGTGGCGAGTACCGGGAATGTTGGAGGCGACGCTGGCTTCCGATGACCTCACGGTAGAAATAATCGCTGATGGCAAGCACCTGCCCCCCGAACTAATGAAAATTGCCGATCGCACGCTGCGGGGGCGGCTGTGCGCGGTGTCGGATGCGACCTCCGGCGCCGGTTTACCAGATGGTGCGCGGTACCAGATGGGCGATTTGACTTACAAAGTAGAAGACGGCGTAGGAATGACCCTCGACGGGGCTTCTTTTGGGGGCAGCACGACGCTAATTAGCCAGATGCTGCCGTTATTGCATCGGGTTCTAGGCCTTTCGATTCCCCAAGCGGTAGCCATGGTCACGGCAATACCGGCCCGGGCCGCCCGGCTGAAAAAACTTGGCACGCTCGAGGCTGGAAAGCTCGCCGACCTCTGCGTATTAGACGCAAATCTTGAACCACTCGCCGTGGCATTAGACGGTAAGTGGATCACTCCAAAAAGGCCTTCGAATAATGAAAAAGGAGCATCATGAAAAAACTCAAATACGACGATTTAGAAGTCGTCGTTAGTGAAACGGAAGAAAAGAGCGGTGAAGCGGCTGCGGCGCACTTTGCCCAGGCAGTTAATAAGGCGCTTAAGACCCAAGCTGAAATCGCAGTTATTTTAGCCACGGGAAACTCCCAGCTGGCATTTATTAATGCCGCTGTGGCGCGCGATGATATTGATTGGTCCCGGATCACGGTGTTGCATATG
>DAHVRJ010000115.1:0-9558 GCA_027322505.1 Demequinaceae bacterium | reverse complement strand
CCTGATGGGCGCCGCGGGAATGCAACTTGGCCGGGCGCTGTTGTACCCAAACAGATAGGCGAACCTGGCAGCGCGAGGAGGTAAGAAAAATTACGCAGACACTGGCACGGCCACAAAGTCGGCCAACCCCGCAGCCTACTTCAGTGCCATTTCGTGCGGAAGACGCCGCGGGGCTAGGCTGGAGTGTGATGACTGATCAGACCTCAGAAACTGTCAATCGCGCTTCCGAGGAGGAAACCGCGCAAGAACGGGTTGCGCGGTTTGAACGTGACGCGCTGGTCTATCTTGATCAACTTTATGGTGCCGCACTGCGCATGACGCGCAATCCCGCTGACGCCGAAGATCTGGTCCAAGATGCGTACGCGAAAGCCTTCGCCGCTTTTCACCAGTACCGGCCCGGCACAAATCTTCGTGCGTGGCTGTATCGAATTTTGACTAACACGTTCATCAACTCCTACCGCAAGAAGCAGCGCGAACCGCAGCAAACGGATCAAGAGGGCGTTGAAGACTGGCAATTTGCGCGCTCGCGCCAGCACACCCCCTCCGGGCTGCGCTCGGCGGAGATTGAAGCGCTGGACCGCCTGCCAGATTCAGATGTGACCCGCGCCTTGGCGGACCTGCCCGAGGAGTTTCGAATCGCGGTCTACCTCGCCGATGTCGAGGGATTTGCCTATAAGGAAATCGCCGAGATTATGGGGACTCCGGTGGGCACCGTGATGTCCCGGTTGCATCGAGGCCGGCGACTTTTACGAGACATGTTGACTGATTACGCCCGCGAGCGGGGGATTGTGACGGACGAGGCCGAAGATGAGTGAAAAAGGCATGCGCGCACACTGCGAACAGCGTCTTGAAGAGCTCTACGCGTACCTGGACGAAGAAGTCACACCCGCCGAAGCTCGGATAATTCGCGACCATGTCGCAAACTGCGATCCCTGCGCGGTGGAGGAGAAACTCGAACAGATTGTGCGGGCTCTGGTTCGTCGGTCCTGCGAATCTCGCGCCCCCGAAACGCTGCGCATCCGCATTGTGGAGTCCATTTCGATAATCGAATAGACGGCAACAGAGCAAGAGCCGCGGCCCGGTGGGCTCGCGGCTCTTTTACTGTTCGGTTTGGGGTGGGCCAACTCGTTATGAGCAGGGACGCGCCCCGTGGTTTGCCGGACTACTGCGACGGCTCTTACGCTTGCGGCCACGCTTGGACATGCCCGTCTCCTTTATAACTTCTAGCGGTATCAATAAACAGAAGGTCTATCGTCGCATACGACTTAAGATTATTGCCAAGTCAGCCGATGTAAAAGAGCGTGAGTGAGAATTCAAACGCTGCCGCTCTAAGTGGTTCAGCGCCCGGTGCCCAATCTGTTCCGGCTGCTCAGACGCATCAGAATGTATCGATCATTCCGCTCTTGCGGGCTTTAGTGGCAGCTGGGGGATCGGACCTGCACTGCAAGGTGGGCAGCCCGCCGCGCGTGCGCATTGACGGCCGACTGCGGCGCCTAAAGTTCGCAGAATTACGACCCGAAGACACCGCCGCGATCTTTGATGAGGTGGTGCGCCCGGACCTGCGCGCGGCTTTCACACACGCCCATGAAGCAGATTTCGCCATGTCGCTAGCGGGCGTGGGACGGTTTCGCGTAAATGCCTATCAGGCCCGCAACACAATTGGCCTGGTATTTCGCCACGTCGCTGCCGAGCCGCGCTCGCTGGAAGAACTGGGTATGCCCGCCGTGATCCGCGACCTTTCGCTCGAACCGCGCGGAATTGTCTTAATTACCGGCCCCACCGGTTCGGGTAAGACCACCACTTTGGCCTCGATGGTTGACGTTATTAACCTCGAGCGGGAAGTCAACATTGTCACCATTGAAGATCCGATCGAGGTTTTGCACTCGGATAAGAAAGCCATAGTCAACCAGCGCGAGCTGCATCAGGACACCGCGGATTTTGATGTGGCGCTGCGCGCGGCCATGCGCCAGGACCCAGACGTAATCCTGGTGGGTGAAATGCGTGATGTCGCAACCGTGCGCGCGGCGCTGCAGGCAGCCGAGACCGGCCACTTTGTGATGTCCACGCTGCACACAATTGACGCCCAAGAAACCATTAACCGCATCATCGACTTCTTTCCACCCCATGAGCAGCAGCAGATGCGACTGTCGCTGGCTGCTTCGCTGCGCGGAATTGTGTCCCAGCGCCTCCTGCCCCGCATCAATGGCGGCGGGCGGGTGGCGGCCAGTGAGGTCATGTTGAACAACGGCCGCACCGCCGAGGCGATCGTGGAGCCCGACCTGACCTCCACCCTGCACGAGATGATCGCTGAGGGCGGATATTACGGCATGCGGACCTTCGATCAGCACTTACTGGAATTAGTGCGCGACGAAGTTGTCGCTTTCGACGACGCCTACGCTGTTTCCTCGCGCCCGCAGGACTTCACTGTCGCGCTGCGCGCCGCGGGCGTCATCGCATAATAAGAGCGGGCGGGATGTGAAAATCCCCACCGCCCCATAGCCTGGGGGCATGTATGCAGCCCAGGTAACGTCTCAAAATCCCAAGGACCCGCTGACGGGCCTGACCATCACCCAAGACGCGCCCCAGCGCGCCGGAAACATTCCGGATAATTGGGTGCGGGTTGCCGTCCAAAATGCCAGCCTGAACCACCATGACCTGTGGAGCCTGCGCGGCGTGGGGTTGCCCGCGGACCGGCTCCCGATGACCCTGGGCACCGATGCGGCCGGAGTAACGGACGAAGGGGAGGCGGTGATCGTCCACACGGTGATCAATGACCCCGGTTGGGTTGGCGATCAAACGCTGGACCCCCAGCGCACCCTCCTGAGCGAAAAGTATCCCGGCACGCTTGCGGACTACGTCTGGGTTCCGCCCCAAAATTTGGTGGCACGCCCGAAAGAACTTGAGGCCCCCGCCGCCGGCTGCCTCTCGACCGCGTACTTAACCGCCTACCGGATGCTTTTCAAAGTGGGGCAGCTCAGACCGGGGCAAGCGGTACTCATCCAAGGCGCGAGCGGGGGAGTCGCCACGGCCGCGACCATCTTGGGCCGCGCTGCGGGCTTAAGCGTATTCGTCACGAGCCGGTCGGAGGCAAAGCGCGAAAAAGCCATCGAACTGGGTGCCCACGACGCCTTCGAAACCGGAGCGCGCCTGCCGCACCAGGTTGATGCCGTGATCGAAACGGTGGGCGAAGCAACCTGGAAGCACTCGCTGCGGTCGGTAAAACCCGGCGGCAAAATCGTCGTCGCCGGCGCCACCACGGGCCAAAGCCCCGATCCGGAACTCAATCGCGTATTTTTCCGCTCACTTCGCCTCTTGGGCACCACAATGGGAACGCGCACCGAGTTAGAAGAACTCGTGGACTTCCTCATCATAACCGGCGTGCGCCCGGCTATTGACTCCATTTGGAATAAAGACGAGGCACCGCAGGCGCTTTCGTACCTGGCCGGCGGGAACGCGTTTGGGAAAGTCGTACTCGGCTTTTAAACGCTACTGATTTAGGACGGCGTCTCTTGCCCCAGCCACTCATGCCACCCGGAGTGGAGCACCAGCCAGGCCAGGAGCCCGTAGCCGGCTTGGCCGGGTAGAAACGCTGGATTAGATGCGGTGTCGGCGTTCCACTGCTCATGGGGTTGGAGCGGGGTGAAAGTGTCAACGAAGGGAACGCGGCGGCGGCCAGCCACATCCTCGAATGCGGCAGACAGTTCCGAAATTTGCGCCGCATCATCGGGATTGGCCGGTGGGGGACCCACCACGCAGGTGGGAATGCGCCGCGCCTGGGCGGCGTCCAAAATATTCGCCAGGTTCAGCCGCGAGCGCGCCAGTGACAAATCTGCCGCCACATCGGCCGAACCCAGCGCAATGACCAGGCGATTGTCCGCCTCCGGCAGCCAGCGGCGATCCACTTCGGCCTCCCACCGGCCAAACAGGCCCGAGGTGGTCTCCGAAGGGACCGCCAACTGATAGAACTCCGGGCGCGGCTCCGCGGTACGGGCCGCGACGCGTCCCACCCAGCCCAATCCTCGTGGATCACCAACTCCGGCAACAAGTTCGTCGCCAATCACACAAATGCGAGGTAGGGGGTGGCTAGACACTGGGCTCCTTAGTTCGGGAATACGCGGTTTAGAAGTTCCGCCTGTTCAATTTGGTGTGCCTTGACCGTACCGGTTGCAGTAGAGGCTGAAGCGGGGCGGGAAATCAAACCGATCTCGCGTCCCAGCTCCGGCGCCAGATTTACCGTGATAAACGGCCACGCGCCCTGGTTTTCCGGTTCATCTTGCACCCAAATTAGTTCCGCATCACCGTATGGCTTTAAGACCTCAGCGATCTTCTCAGTTTCCAGCGGGTAAAGCTGTTCCAGGCGCACAATGGCCGTGGTCTCGTCCTTATCTGCTTCCCGCCGAGCCATTAGCTCCCAATAGACCTTGCCCGAGCACAGCAGCACGCGCTTGGCCTGTTGCGGGGGCACTGCCGAGTCGGTAATTACCTCTTCGAACGTGCCGCTGGTGAAGTCCTCGACGGCCGAAGCTGCCGCCCGCAGGCGCAGCATCCACTTCGGAGTCAGCACCACCAGCGGAACCCGGGGTCGGGCATAGGCTTGACGCCGCAACAGGTGGAAATAAGAGGCCGGAGTGGAGGGCTGGGCAACAATCATGTTGTTCTCAGCGCACATCTGTAAGAACCGCTCCGGGCGGGCGGAGGAGTGGTCTGGCCCCTGGCCCTCATATCCGTGCGGTAACAGCAGCACAACCGAAGAGCGCTGGCCCCACTTTTGCTCCGCTGAGGAGACGAACTCATCAATGATTGTCTGGGCGCCATTGACGAAGTCCCCAAACTGGGCCTCCCACAACACCAGCGCGTCGGGGCGTTCGACCGAATAGCCGTATTCGAAGCCCTGGGCGGCGTATTCGCTCAGGGAGGAGTCATAGGCCCAGAACTTGGCCTGATCTGAAGACAGGTACAGCAGGGGAGTCCACTCAGCCCCGGTGCGCAGGTCGTGCAGCACCGAGTGGCGCTGTACGAATGTGCCGCGGCGCGAGTCCTGACCAGCCAGTCGAACCGGCGTGCCCTCCAGCAGCAGCGAACCGAAGGCGAGCAACTCACCAAAGGCCCAGTCAATACCGCCGTTTCGAGCCATTTCAGCCCGGCGCTTGAGCATCGGCTCGAGTTTGGAATGCACGTTAAAGCCCGCCGGTGGTTTGACGTGGGCTTCGCCAATGCGCTCAATGACGCTGCGATCAACAGCGGTGGTCCACCCGACCATCGTGCCGGCGTCCTCCCGCTGCGATTCGGGGGGCTCGAGACCAGCGATGGCCTCCGGGTCGGTATCGGCATCTGAAGACGTTTCACGCGTTTCGGTAAACACGCGCTCAAGTTGCTGCTGATAATCCCGCAGCGCCTGCTCGGCCTCTTCAACTGTGATATCGCCGCGACCAATTAGGGCCTCGGTGTATAGCTTGCGGGTGGAGCGCTTCGATTCGATCAGGCTGTACATCAGCGGCTGCGTCATCGAGGGGTCATCACCCTCGTTGTGGCCGCGGCGCCGGTAGCAGACCATGTCAATGACGACGTCCTTGTTAAAGCGCTCGCGGTACTCGAACGCCAGCTTGGCAACCGCGACGCACGCCTCGGGGTCATCCCCATTTACGTGGAAGACGGGCATTTGATAGCCCAGGGCCACGTCAGTGGCGTACATCGATGAGCGCGAGGCCGAGGGGCCGGTGGTAAAACCGACCTGGTTGTTCACGACCACGTGCACCGTGCCGCCGGTGCGGTAGCCGCGCAACTGCGACAGGTTCAGCGTCTCAGTGACAACGCCCTGACCCGCGAAGGCCGCATCCCCGTGGACCAGTACGGGAAGGACGGAGAACCCGCCCTCACCCAGGTCAATGCGGTCCTGCTTGGCACGTGTAATTCCCTCCAGCACGGAATTGACGGCTTCCAAGTGCGAGGGGTTAGCCGCCATGTAAACCTTAGTTTCGGCGCCCGACTGCGCGGTATAGGTACCCTCAGTTCCCAGGTGGTACTTCACATCGCCCGAGCCTTGCACGGAACGCGGATCTTGGTTGCCCTCAAATTCGCGGAAAATTTGGCTATAAGACTTCCCGGCCAGGTTCGCCAGCACGTTGAGCCGCCCGCGGTGGGCCATGCCGATGGTCACTTCGTCCAGCCCGTTTTCGGCCGCACCAGTAAGGACGGCGTCGAGTAACGGAATGAGCGACTCCCCACCTTCGAGGCTGAATCGCTTTTGGCCCACATACTTAGTTTGCAGGAACGTTTCGAAGGCTTCGGCGGCATTTAGGCGGCGCAGGATGCGCAGTTGCTCATCGCGCTCCGGTTTTTGCCAGCCGCTCTCCAGCCGTTCTTGGAGCCAGCGGCGCTGTTCCGGATCGGAAATGTGCATATATTCCACGCCGATAGTGCGGCAGTAAGAATCGCGCAAACGCCCCAAAATATCGCGCAGCAGCATTGTGGGTTGGCCGCCGAACCCGCCCGTGGGGAATTCCCGGTCCAAATCCCACAGGTTGAGCCCGTAGGTTTGCACATCCAAATCGGGGTGGCCGCGCTGCATGTAGGTGAGCGGATCGACATCGGCCATGAGGTGACCGCGGGTGCGGTAGGCGTGAATTAAATCGATGATGCGCGCCGGCTTGCCGACCTCATCTGCTGAATCCATGCGGTGATCGCGTACCCAGCGGATGGGTTCATATGGCAACTGCAGCGCCGCGAAAACGCGGTCGTAGAACCCATCTTCACCCAGGAGCTTGGAGTGAACCCGGCGTAAGAATTCGCCGGAGTCCGCACCCTGGATGACCCGGTGATCATAGGTGGAGGTGAGCGTCAAGATTTTCGAGATACCCATCTCGGCCAGGCGCTGCGGTGAGGCGCCCTGGAATTCAGCTGGGTAGTCCATCGAGCCCACACCGATGATCGAGCCCTGCCCCTGCATGAGGCGGGGTACGGAATGCACGGTCCCGATCGTGCCCGGGTTCGTCAGGGTCATCGTCGTTTCGGCGAAGTCATCGACCGTGAGCTTGTTATTGCGGGCCCGGCGCACCATGTCTTCATAGGAGGCCCAGAACTGGGCAAAGTCCATAGTTTCGGCGGCTTTTACATTCGGAACGAGTAGTTGGCGCGTGCCATCGGGTTTGGGCAGGTCGATAGCGAGCCCGAGATTTACGTGGTTTGGGTGCAAAATGCCCGGCTTGCCATCCACTTCGGCATAGGCAACGTTCATGGCGCGCTGCTCATCGGCCGCCTCTACGAGCGCAAAACCGATCAGGTGCGTGAACGAAATTTTGCCGCCGCGACCGCGGGCCAGGTGGTTGTTAATGACGATGCGGTTATCAACCAGCAGTTTGGCGGGAATAGCGCGCACCGAAGTTGCGGTGGGAACCTCCAAAGAGGTCTCCATGTTCTTAACCACGCGTGAGGCAGCGCCCCGTAACCGCTCCGGTTTGGCCTTTTCATCCGCCGGGGCGGGATCTTCTGCCTTAGCGGCCATGCGCTTGGCTTGGGCGGCATACGGAACGCGGGTGGGCTGCGCAGTTGCTTCCGGAGCGGGCTCGCTCAACGTGGCAGCGGCATTGTTATTGGGCGTTGCGCTAGAAGCGCCGGTCGCCGGTTGGTCAGGTGTCACCTGGGCTTTGGAAGCATTTCCAACTGGTGCCGATTCGGTGTCGGCGGGAGCCGCACTTGTTTGCGCGGACTGGGCAGATGTGCCCTGGGCGCCGGAATCCGGCGCGGCTGACTCCGGGGTGGTTTGAGTGCTGGACGTCTGGTTTGGTGCGGTGGGCGGTGCGCCATCGCCGGTTCGTTCACCGGGTCGGTAGTCTTCAAAGAATTCCCACCACGCTGGGTCTACGGAATTCTTATCGCGTACGAAATCGTCGTACATTTCATCAACTAGCCACGCATTCGCTCCGAAGGCTGCGAGTGACGGCTTTGGCTGCGCCTGTTCAGACACGGCGAGGATCGACCTCTTCCATGGTGCTCGGTGTGTAATTCAGTCCCCACCGCCTACCCTATGCCCTTTTGGATCCGCATGATGACACGGCAGGGCTCACGTCCCTGCGGACTTTTGAGTAGAAATACCCAAAGAACTCTCCCCGGATGATCAAGTTCGGAAAGTTGTGCTGATGGCCGCGTGCATATCGTCAAGGGCCGGTGTTGTCTTCGTCAACAGGCACCTAAGCCAAGACCATGACTTGCCGAACAGTTTTGATGAAAAACTCGTCAAAATTGGTTAGCCAACGTCCTTGCGGAACGTGGTCGCCAGGCCGACTAGTCCAAAAACGACAGCGTAGGCCAGCAGGACGAGTCCGCCCTGCCACCACGACAGCATGCCCATGGGGGAGATAGTCCCATAAAAACTTCCTCCGGCCAGTGCCTCACCGGCCGCGCCGGGTAAGAACTTGGCGATCCCCGCGAGTTTTTCGACCTGGCTTAGGGCCATGCGCGCAATGGGCTCTACAAACTGGGTAAAAGCGAGGACGATGATGATCGAGCCGATCTGATTGGGCACTACGGCACCAAACCCGACACCGACCATGGTCCAAATCGCCAGCGTGAGGGTGGAAAGCGCCACTACCCGCAGCGTTTCAGTGGAAAACGCGAACGTTTCACCGCCCATGATCGCGATCGTCCCGGCCCCAACCACCCACGTTGCGACCGTGCCCAGGATCCCGATGACCAGACCAACAGGTAGGGCCGCAAGCATTTTCGCGCTCATTACCGTACTGCGCCGCGGCTCGGCAAGGAATGTGGGAGTAATCGTTTGATGTCGGAATTCCGCAGTGACCGATATTGCACCCACAATTAACGGAAAAACGTAACCAAACGCCGGGGCGAGGGTGTATACGGACGTGGCAATATCGCGGGCGCTGGGCGCGGCCATCCCCTCGGAAGCTCCGGTCATTTCCGGATCAAAGTTCAACGCAAATCCCAGCGTTGCGGCCATGAACGCCATGTATCCAAACAGACTGAGCGCCATGATCCACCACAGCCGCGTGGTAAGAAACTTGCGAAACTCGGAGCGCACCACTCCGGGCAGGCCACCGGATACCGGCGCCGTCAGAGTTGCAGTACTCACAGTTGTTCTCCTTCGCGGCTACCGGCAGTTGTGTCGATACCAGTATTTGTTTCGAATGCCCCGACGGGCTGAGCGGTGTGCTGGCCATTTACCAGCTTGAGGAATGTTGCTTCTAAGCCCTCATCGGCTTCGGCTAACTCGTGGAGTTCAATTTGATGGCGCAGGGCTGCCGCGCCGATGTCGGGGGCTGCCGCCCCGCGAATCGTCAGCTGCCCGGGCTCCTTCTCGCCTAGGCACACATCCCAATTTTCACTGGCAAAGGCTTGCTGCGCGCCTTCGGGATCAGCCGCCCGCACCAAAACGTGGGGATCAGCAAGTTTGGCCAGCCCCTTCAAAGAGGAAGCGTGAACTAGTTCTCCGCGGGAAATAATCACTACTTCGTCAACGGTTTGGCGCACCTCAGAAAGCATGTGGCTCGAGATCAAAATAGTGCGGCCTTCTGCCGCGAGCATCCGCAAAAACTGGCGCAG
>DAHVRJ010000042.1:0-18975 GCA_027322505.1 Demequinaceae bacterium | reverse complement strand
TCACTTTTAAGCTTCATCGCAGTGTGCGCCCGGCGGGGAACTGTGCCCGGAGCAATCAGTTTGGTGCTGGTCATATTGCCCAGTTGGGCCGTCGCCGCGAGCCTCATTGCCGCTGCAGTCGGCTCGACAGTATTCATCAACAGTTTGTAGCGCCGCCGCGAACTTTTGGTACTGGAGCCGAATAATTGGTACTGACGCCGAATAAGCTACAGCGGCGTCGGGACTGTCTTCGAACTGTATTCGCTGAGCCCAATGAACGCGCCCAGCGCGGAAAGCCCGGCGACCGAGGCGGGTAGAAAGTCCGTTAGGGCGCGGGAACGAACGATGATGGTGGCCCACTGCGCCCGCGAGACAGCAACATTGATGCGATTGCGGGAAAGTAAAAAATCCATTCCGCGAGGCACATCATCAATTGCCGAAGCGGCCATGGAGACAATCACCAGTGGTGCCTGCTGGCCCTGCAACTTGTCGACGGTTCCCACCTTCACGTCCCCCAAGCCCGCTTCGTTTAAGTAGTGACGCAAGAGCGCCACCTGTGCGTTATACGCCGCGACAACTAAGACGTCTTGCTGTTCTAATAGGCGCCACGGCCCACCGTCAAAAGCGTCTTCGTCAACGCTTGATGGGCCAGCACCGGACCGACCAGCCTCTGAGCCACCAACTCCATCGCGGCCGCCACCTCCCTCCCGCCACTTCTTACCTAAAGCTTCCCTCACTTGTCGGACCACTTCTTGTGCCTCTTCCTCCGAGGACGTGGCGTTGCCGCGATGGTCGACAAAAACGGTGTGGATACCCGGTGCGATGCCCCGAAGTTCTCGCCGGTCAGTTAGGGCCTTAGCGTGCAAGCGCTGCTCATAAGAATGGCGCGAGACCGCGGCGCAAACTTCTGAGTGCATGCGCCAGGTCTTTTCTAGAAAATAGCCAAGCTCCGATGGTAAGGTCTCACGCCCATCCAGCAACCACCCCAGGGCAGATTCGTCGACCGGCTCGCCGTGCGTGCCCTGCGTTACTTGCGGAAGCTGGCGCGGATCGCCAAGCAAGAGCAGGCGCTGAGCCGCGCGAGAGACCGCAATTGTATTGCCCAGCGTGAATTGGCCGGCCTCGTCAATAACTAGTAAGTCCAATTCGCCGGTTTGTAGTTTGACCATGTCCCACGCGGTGCCGCCCAAGACAGCACCAGCAGTGTCGAATTCTGCAAGGAAGTTGGGAACGGCGCGGGAATCAATGATGCGCCAGGGCACCTCGATGCGGGCGCTATTATTTCCGGCCTTTTTCCCCACGGAATCCGTTGGGCAGCCGGCACTGATGATTTCTCGCAGAAGGTTTTCGATCACTTCGTGAGACTGGGCGGTCACCCCAATCTTCCAACCGCCAGCAACGAGATGTGCAATGACGCGGGCACCGACAAACGTTTTACCGGTTCCGGGCGGGCCCTGGACTGCCAAATAGGAATTATCCAACTGCTTCGTGGCTTGGCCGATGGCGGCGATATACCCGTTATCGCCGGGCTGAACCGCCGGCAAGGCCGCATTGTCACGCAACCGTGGCGGACGCCGCAGCAGCAAATCCGCGATCGGATGGGCCGGTAATTCAAGGCTTTCAGCGCGGGCAATCGGTTCCACAAATTCGCGGATCGAAGCCGCCAGCGTCGCCGTGGAGATTGGTGAGTTGGGAATAATCGCCATGGGCAATTGCGCATGTTCACACCCGCCGCGGGGAAGTCGCTCGAAGACAACAAGTTCCATATGGTCTTCGCGGGCGGAAATAGAGGCAATTTCCCCGCCAACGCTCCAGCCGCGATGGCCAGTATTTGAGGTTTTCGCACAGGCCGGCGGATCCTCATAGAGAAACCCGACCTTGCTTCCCGCCTGCAAAGTCGAACCCTCCGGCAGCGCGCCGGTGATCACCAGCGTGCGCCGCGGTGAGTGACGCGCGGAAGGTTTTTCCCAATCGGCGGTGCACCGAATCTCGTCAACGAGAACCACGTCCGAAGAGCTCATCCACTGATCGGGTGGCGAGCTGAGCCGGTCGAAATGGGCCCACCAGTGCGGTTTAGCTTCCCGGCGGTGATAGTCGACCGCGTTGGCTAGCAGCGCATACGCCTTCGACAAAGCCGCATCGCCCCCGCTGGCATCACTGGCGCCGGCGGCAGCCCGCTGGGCCCGAGCCTCAAGCGCGGCAACAAGCTCAGCGTGTTCGCTTTCTTCGGCGATAAAGTCCGCAGTCAGCTCATCCATCATGACGCGTTGCTTAACGCCTGCCGCCCGCGCCTGTTCCAGTAACCAATCCCGCAGTCGCAGCGTTGAAAGGCAGTCATACTCGTTATAAGCGGAAATATCGGCCCGCAGCTGTGCGGCGCGCTCCTCTTGCCCGCCGGCGAGCAGCGTGCAGTATTCCGCGTATGCCACGACCGAATCGGCTGCGCTTGCCACCTCGGGCCCGCGCAGTTGATCGCCCATGTATAGCGGCTCCAACGCTTTCAAGCCCAGCGACCCGCCCGAGGAGCGCAGCGCATTCGTTACCACTGGATATAGGTCAAAAAACAGTCCTGCGCGCAGCCAGTTATCGATCGTTTCTTCGTGTCGACCGTGGCGCGCGGCAAGCTTGAGCAGCGCGTTTTTCTCGTAGTTGGCGTAGTGATAGACATGCATTTGTGGGTGCTGCGCCCAGCGTTCCTCAATGAACGCCACAAAGGCGTCAAAAGCTCGCCCCTCCGCTTGCCGATTATCAGCCCAAAATGAATCAAACTTCGGCCCCGCGTCTCCATGCACGATAAATCCGAACAGGTATTCCAGATTCCACGAGCCGTCCGGATCCTGGTAGAGCGGATCACCTTCAAAGTCAAAGAAAACATCGCCCGCATCAGGCGTTGGCAAAACCGCCAACGCTGCGGGTGTGTGCATGTGGATGCGCACCGCTCCGTGATCACTGCCGATGTCACCGCGCTGCAATTGCGCTTGGGCTCGCAAATTATCCAGCGTTCGCTGCGCCATTCCCGCCACCCGGTCCGGGGCGCGCGCCAGGTCGGCAACGGTATAGATCCCGGCGTCCCGCAGTTTGCGCCGCTGCGAAACTCGCACCCCCGAAACCAGCAAAACGTCATCGGTAGCTTGCAGCTGTTCCGCGCAGCTGGGGCAGCGGCCGCAGGCTAAATGCTCACCCTCCCAGGCAACTGGTAAGCCGGTGGCTTGATGATGGTCGATCAGCGATTCCAGGTGTGCGCGGCGCTCGCGATACACCGGCAATAAATCAGAAACTAAGTGGCGCGATTCCTGCATCGTGCCCAAAATTAAAGCCACCTCGCTGCCCGGATCAAAGCCCAAGCGCTCGAGTTGATCCGCGTACGCGGCGAGCTGCAGCAGGGCTGGAACCCGGGCCTGGCGCGCCAGCTTGGTATCAAAAACGGTATAAGAATTCCCGGCTTCGCGAACCAGAAAATCTGCGAATCCCACAAAGCGCTCGTCAAAAAACGTCGCCTGAAACACCACGTCGGCGCCCGATTCCAAAGCGGCGACGGTCTCCTCCTGCCGCACTCGCAACTGCTGTGGAGAGTGCCGCTTCGGCCGAGCGATTTGCGCCACACCGGAAGAGCCGCCGTCCCAAATTCCAAATTCGGAAATAAAGTCCTGCAAAACCCGCGCCTCATGTGCCTCCCCCAGCGTGATGGCGCGCTCGAGCATTTCATCGGGTGGTGGATCGACGCGATGGCCCCGGCCCAGTTTGAAATCTAATTCCCGCAGCAGCGCGTACTCGCACTCAGCAGCCAAAATCAGGTCGCTGGGGCTGTAGATAACGCGCTCGCCTCGCACAAACATGCGTCAGACGCTAGCAATGCCCACTGACAATTCCGCTCAGTCCGGCACGTCAGGCACCAGGTTGGTTGAGCATCGGCAACATCCCGGTCTAAGGGTGATGCAATTTGCGCCCCGGTATGGGTACCGTTAGGTATGCGCATCGTAATTGCAGGAGCCCATGGTCAAATCGCCCGGCGCCTCGGGCGCATTTTGGATGACAACGATCATCGTGTAATTGGAATCGTGCGTAATCCCATGCACGGGCCCGATCTGGCAAACGCGGGAATTGACGCCGTTGTCCTGGATTTAGAGGCCGCGACGGTATCGCAGTTGGCCTCCGTCGTGCACGGCTCTGATGTGGTGGTCTTCGCCGCCGGAGCGGGACCGGGCAGCGGTGCGGCCCGTAAAGACACGGTTGACCGCGCGGCTGCCGCGCTACTGGCTGATGCGGCCGAAAATGCCGGCGTTCCGCGCTATGTTTTGGTCTCGGCGATGGGCGTTGAAGAAGAGCCGCCCGCCGACAGAGACGAGGTGTTCCGCCAATACCTCAAAGCCAAAGCCGCCGCCGAAGTCGACCTCAAAGCGCGCGATTTGGATTGGATCATCGTCCGGCCCGGTCTACTGACAAATAACGACGGCGTCGGCACGGTGGAACTGGATGAATCGGTGCCGCGCGGCGAAATAACTAGGGACGACGTGGCGGAAGTTTTAGCGGAATTGATCGCCTCAGATGTCTCTCGCCGCACGTTGGAACTGGCGGGCGGGGACACTCCCATTGCGGAGGCGGTGGCGCGGTTTTCTTAAGGCGCGCACGCCGGAATGGAGATTCGAAGGGGCGCCGGGCTCGGAGGGGACCTTGTTAGGAGACTAGTTTCACCGTCCACGATCCCTTGCCGGAAATCGTGAGTACGCCGGGCAGTTTAATCTTTTCTTCTTTAGTGAACTTCTTACTGCCGGAAATGGTCTTGACCTTCGGGTTATCGCCATCTTTATCTACCGCCGAAGTGATAGTTACATCGAGTTCGCCGCCGTCTTTGGGCGGTTTGTAGGTCACCTCAACGCCCGAAGCCTCATCGCCGATATAAATGACCTCTGACCCCTTGCCCTCTTGGGTGCCGCTGCTGATCGGCAGGTCGTTCCAGCTGTGCAGTTTGACATTCCATTTACCGTCCGCGCGCACGATGAGAGTTTGTTCCTCATCCGGGGAGCCGATGATGTCCAGCAGGTAGGAACCTGAAAGCGACTTGGAGCCCGTATCAAGGGGCGTATGCGCGCCCAACTGTTGGATCTCGATGTCGCCCTTGCATTTTTCACACTCAAAGTCGACGACCACGGCAAAGGCTTCGGACTGCTTGAAAGTCACGAGGGCGTCGTTCTTGCCGCTAGCGGTTTTAGTGCCGCTGGAATTTACCGTGCCGGCCTCCACGACTTTGGAGGGCAGCACTTCATCGGCATCTGAATCTTCACCTTCTGACGCCCCCTCGTCTTCGTCATCTTCTTCAAAGGCGTTTTCATCTGCGCCATCTTCATCGCCGTCTTGGTCGGTATCCAGCGGCGTGCTCATGTTCTCTTCAGGTTCGGAAGAATCTTCGCCTTCCTGCGAGGCCGTGGTGGCAGTATCGGGCGAGTCATCGTCAGAACCGCACGCGCTTAGAAGCAGCGAAAGTGCGGTAAAACCGGCAAGTGCGCCGGTTAGGGTGCGGCGCTGTTTCGTGTACTGCATGGAGCAATTTTGATACGAGAACGGTTTAATTGCGAACTCGGGGGGCGGGTTCGGCCGCTTTAGCGAGGAGCCCGCGCACCTTGAGCGCGGAGCAGAATCGGCTATTTTATTGACCTGCGCGGAGCCGTCGCATTACTCTGCGACTATCAGTTGTACGACATCAGTCAACCGGAGGGCCTTTTGAAAACCATTGATTGGGTGAACGGCGCGATTGAACTGGTCGATCAGACGCTTTTGCCCGGAGAGTTCAAAATTCACCAGGTCACCCAGATCGACGAGTTAATCGCCGATATCCAGCGCCTTGCCGTGCGGGGAGCGCCCGCCCTGGGTGTTGCCGGTGCCCTCGGTGTTGCCCTTTTGGCCAAGCAAACTGATGACGCAGAAGCAATCAAGGCCGATGCCCAGCGCCTGCGCGCTGCGCGGCCCACCGCGGTCAACCTTTCCTGGGGTGTAGACCGGGCGCTGACCAAACTGGGCGATGGTGCCGGCGCCGTTTTGGAAGAAGCGATTGCAATCCGTGATGAAGACATCGCAGCCTGTGTTTCGATGGGCCTGTACGGCGCCGATCTGACACGAGAACTGATTGATCGGGAAAAAGCCCGCATCATGACCATTTGCAATACCGGAGGGCTCGCCACCGTTGAGCGCGGTACCGCGCTGGGAGTAATCCAAACCATTTTCGAACAGGGTTGGCTAGAAGAGGCGCTACCGGTCGAGACCCGTCCGCTCCTACAGGGATCGCGCCTCACCGCGTGGGAACTGCAGCAGATGGGAGCGCCGTTTCGACTCATGGTTGACTCTGCCGGGCCGTTCTTGCTCAACCGCGGTGTGGCCGACGCGGTGTTCATTGGTGCCGACCGCATCGCAGCCAACGGGGATACCGCCAATAAGGTGGGTTCGTTCTCACTTGCTTTGGCCGCAAAGCGGGCCGGTGTCCCGTTTATAGTGGTCGCCCCGGAATCGACAGTTGACATGAACACACCTGATGGTGACGCGATTGATATTGAAGACCGGGGTAGCGCCGAGGTCGTTGCTATCCAAGGTGTTCGCACCGCGCCAGAGGGTACGCATACGATGAACCCAGCGTTCGACGTCACTCCGCGCGATCTGATCACCGCGATAGTGACAGATCGGCGTGTTGTTCGCCCGGCGCGGGGTGAAAGCATGTCCGATGTACCTTTCGGTCCCACGCGCACTTCATAATCCAGGAGTTTAAAAAGTGAAAGTTTTGAAAAAAGCGGCTTTCGCCGGGCTCGCGGCCGGCACCCTGTTGTTGGCAGCCTGCGGCGGCGGGAACGGCAACGGCGATGATGGCAATGCCGCCGGCGGGGGCGACGACGTGGTCGACGCTGGCGATGAGCACTCGTTTATCTACCTCACAAACGACCCGATTGGCGTTAATAAGTTCTTAGAATCAGGCAAAATCGGCGTCGAACAGGCTGCTGAGGAATACAACGGCACTGCGAAGACTTTTGAGGGCGGCAACGAAGAAACCCTGCGTTCAAACCTGGAAGCCGCAGTTGCTGAAGCCCCCGACGTGGTGGTCATGATCACATTTGACTTCGTCGACCTGGCACAGGAATTCGCCGAAGCAAACCCGGACCAGGAATTTTTGCTCATTGATGACTGCCCCGCGGACGCTCCCGACAACCTCACATGCGCGGTCTTCCGCGAATATGAGGCCGCTTACCTGATCGGCGTGCAGGCCGGAATGCTGACCGAAACTGACAAGGTTGGCTCCATCATCTCCCAGGACATCCCGTTCCTGCACCGCTACTCTGATGCCTTTTATGAGGGTGCCAAATCCGTCAATAGTGACGCGACGGACACCCAGCTAGCCATCGGTGGCGACAACCCCTTCGGTGACCCGGCCAAGGGTAAAGAACAGGCGCTGGCCATGGCCGCTACCGGCACCGACCACGTATTTGCTGTTGGGGCCGGCTCCAACGGCGGCATTTTTGAGGCGGCAACTGAAGAGGACTTCACCGCCTACGGTGTGGATGTGAATCAGTGCCCCGACGCTCCCGGGTACGTGGGCGATGGCACGTTGAAATTCGTTGACGTCCTAGTGGTTTCCGAAATTGGCAAGATCCTGGAAGGCAGTGCCGAGCCCGTTTCCTCCTATGGCCTGGCCGAGGGCGGCATGGACGTGGTAAGCCTGACGGATGAAGCCGAGACCAGTGAGTGCACCGTCATGGATCACCCCGAAGTAGTGGAAGAGCTCGCCGACGTTAAGCAGCAGATCATCGATGGGGAAATCGAGATCGCTGACCCGGCGGCCGGATAACCCTTTCCCAGTTCTCCCGAGCCGGCGTTACCCCCGAACCCCGGCTCGGGAGTACCTGTTACCGGGCGGTGCCGCGCCGGATTGAAGGAGCGAGCGTGACGCTAGAAGTCGACATGCGGGGAATCACGAAGCGATTCCCCGGAGTAGTCGCCGATGACAACGTGGACTTTTCCGTCAATACCGGTGAAATCCACGCCCTCATGGGCGAAAACGGGGCCGGCAAATCCATTTTGATGTCCATTTTGGCAGGTCTCCATCAGGCCGATGAGGGCGAAATTTACCTGCGCGGTGAAAAAGTAGCTATCAACTCTCCCCTGGACGCGATCGAATCCGGCATCGGCATGGTGTTCCAAGCCTTCAAGCTCTTCCCTTCCTTCACCATCGCCGAAAATGTCGTGTTTCGGGAAGAACCCACCCACGGCCCCCTTTTGGATCGGGCCGCAGCCAATCGCGCGGTGGCTGAAATTTCGGAGCGCTATCAACTAGCAGTAGACCCCAAGGCGCGCGTCGATTCCGTGCCCGTTGGTGTTCTCCAGCGCGTCGAGATCATCAAGGCGCTCTACCGGGATGCGCGCGTGCTGATTTTGGATGAGCCCACCGCAGTTTTAACACCGCAAGAAACCGAGGGACTCTTCAACATTTTGCGGGCGCTGCGCGATGACGGGCGCACCATCATTTTCATCACCCACAAGATGAAAGAAGTGATGGCGATCTCTGACCGCGTCACGGTTTTGCGCGATGGCAAGGTGACCGCTCGACTCATTACGGCCGAAAGCTCCGCCGAAGAGATCACCCACCACATGACCGGCCGCGACGTTGATCTCACGATGGCCCCGCCCCAGCAAGCCCCCGGAGAAACAGTCTTAAGCGTTAAAAACCTTACTGTGACTGATCAGGGGGAGCGGCCCGTCGTCGATGACGTGAACCTTGAAATCCACTCCGGGGAAATCGTGGGGATAGCCGGCGTGGCCGGGAACGGGCAGGTGGAACTTGCTGAAGCCATTATGGGGCTGCGCGCTATCGATAACGGTAGAGTCGCCGTCCAAAATCAAGACGTTACGCAGGCGAGCGTGCGCCACCGAAGAGACGCGGGTCTTACGTATATCCCAGAAGATCGGCACGGAGTGGGAACTGCTCCGCTTGCGGACGGCGCCGCGAACCTCGCGATGGGACATCACCGCCGGGCGCCGCTACTGCGAAGTGGGCTGCTCAAGCGCTCGCGCATGGTCTGGCACGCGCGGCGGCTAATTGAGCGATTCCGGATTAAGATTGCTTCACCCGCGACGCCGGTGGGCACCTTATCGGGCGGGAACCTGCAAAAGATCGTGGTGGCCCGCGAGTTGGATTACGACTCATCGGTGCTCATTGCGGAACAGCCCACTCGGGGCGTGGACGTGGGCGCGATTGAGGCGATCCACCGGGAACTTACGACCTATCGCGATCGGGGCGGCGCGGTGCTGCTGATTTCGGCGGAATTATCAGAGATTCAGAGCCTGTCGGGACGGATTTTGGTCATGTTTGAAGGCCGTATCGTGGCCGATTTGGACGCCCGGGACGTGACCGAAAAGCAGCTGGGTTATCTCATGGCTGGAGGCGAACAGGCGGTGGCAGCCTCGTGATCAAAGCCGCCTCCAGCGCGCCCTGAACTGGTTGACGGGGCCGGTTCCCACCTCGGTGGTGATCGCGTTTGTCATTGGCGCGGTTTTCATCATGATTGCCGGTTCGGACCCAATTTCGGGGTACCAGTCGATGTTACGCGGCTCATTCGGTTCCGGCTTAGGGATAGCGAACACGATTCAGCGCGCGATCCCGCTGGTGGGGATGGCTTTGGCAATTGCGGTGGCCTTCCGCGCCGGCGTGATTAACCTCGGAGCCGAGGGGCAAATGATTTTGGGCGGCCTGGTCGGCGTGCTCGTGGTCTTGTATGTGCCCGGCCCGCCCCTGCTCGTGATGGCCCTGGCATGCGTTGCGGGCACCGCGGCCGGGGCGCTGTGGGCCCTGATTCCCGCCCTGTTTCAAAGCTGGCCGGGGGTGCCGGTGCTCATTGCGTCTTTGCTGTTGAACTATCCCGCGCGGTATTTCTCGTCGTGGATGGTGCGTTTTCCGCTCAAAGACCCCGAATCTTCGATGGTCGCCACCGATAGTTTTCCGGCCGGAACGCAGATTCCGCTATTTGCCTCCCCCTCATCCGGCTTGGGGCAAACGCTGCTTAATAACCTGGGCAAAGACAACGTGCTGACCATCGTGGGCCGCACCGTGAACTGGAGTTTTGCGGTCGTGGCGCTGCTGGTTGTGGCCGTGATGTTTATGAACGCACGCACCAGGTTTGGGTTCGAATCCGGTATGCACGGGTTCAACGCCAATTTCGCGCGATATTCGGGCGTTCACTCCGGTCGCTTAACCGCCCAAACCATGCTGCTATCAGGCGGAATCGCCGGACTTATGGGAGTCATGTTCGCGATCGGGGCGCCCAACAACCGGCTGATGGACGGGCAAATTCTGGAGACGAACTACGCCTGGACCGGCCTGCTGGTGGCACTGCTGGCGCTCTACCGGCCCAGCGGCGTGCTCATTGGGGGAATCTTTTTTGCCGGCATTATCGCCGGATCGGGCGCGATGGGCCGCGACCTGTCGATGTCACCGCAAATCGCGGCGGTTATTCAGGGAATTGTCATCATCCTGATTGCCTTCCGGGTGCAAATTCCGGTGCGCCGCCGAAGAACTAGTTCCGAGGTCGTCGAAGCGCGCATGGAGCACGACCAGGCGGAAGAAGAAGTGGGGCGAGTTTGATGGACTTTGCGAGCCTAATCGACGGCGCCCTAGTTGAATCCGTGGTGCGCGCGCTCATCCCAATTTTGCTGGCGGCCCTGGGCGGCCTGATTTGTGAGCGGGCCGGAATCTTCAACATTGCGCTGGAGGGTCTGCTGCTCATTGGCGCGTTTGGCGCCGTGGCGGGCTCATACTTCAGCGGGTCGGCGTTTGTGGGTGTCGTGGTGGCGATTGCCTCATCGATGGCCTTCTCACTCATTTTGTCTTTTGGGTCGATCACGCGCCGAGCCGAGCCCATTGTGCTGGGCGTGGCGATGAACATCCTCGCGGTGGGAATCACCAGCTTCCTGCTCGTGGCGCTGTTTGACACCCAGGGCGTTTTCAACGATCCCGGGATAGTCGGGATGCAGAAGATCGCGATTCCCGGGCTGGTGCAGATCCCGTGGATCGGTCCGGCGCTGTTTAACCTGACGCTGCTGGGTTATTTAGCGCTGTTACTGGTGCCACTAATCCACATCGTGCTATTTCACTCCCCAGTGGGCCTGCGGTTGCGCGGGGTGGGGGAACGCCCCATCGCCGCCCAAACCCTGGGCGTTAGCCCCGCGAAGTACCAGTACTTAGCGCTACTGGCATCTGGACTTTTGACGGGCCTGGCGGGCGCCCAGCTTGCGCTCGGCAACGTGGTGCAATTTGCTGAGAACATGTCCGCCGGGCGCGGCTGGATCGCTGTCGTGGCGGTCATGCTGGCCCGAGCCAATCCGGTAGCCACCCTCGGTGCCGCTTTGCTGTTTGGTTTCGCTGAGGCAATTGGCTATCGATTCCAGGCCTATGGCCTGCCCGCCCAAATTACCGAGGCCGCGCCCTATGTGGTGACGCTGATAGCGCTGCTATTTGCAGCCAAATACTTCCGGCGCGGAACCGTAACTGCCGAGGTGACCTAGCCCATGTCTGATCACGCTTCTAAATTTCCGCCCGGAGCCCCCGGATCTGGACTGCCAGCCGGAGGCGCCGAACCCCCGGTGTCGGCCGGAGGCGCAAAACCAGCGTTTCCGCCGCGCGCCGCCAAAGGTGGCGCACCCGCCCTTCCGCCGCGTGCCGCTGAGCTCGTGGCCGCGCTGCAGCTCGAGCCCCTCCCACACGAGGGCGGCCTGTATCGACAAAACCATCAAGATCAGTTCTCCACCGCGATTTATTACCTCCTTGCGGCCCCGGAATTCTCCGCCCTGCACCAGTTGCAAGCCTCCGAGGTGTACCACTGGTATGCGGGGGATCCGCTCCAATTAGCGATCGTCAATCCCGATGGTCGCGTGGAAGAACCCATCGTGGGGCCGGACGTCGCGGCGGGACAATTCCCGCAATACGTGGTTCCGCCCGGAGCGTGGCACGGCTCGCAGTCCACCGGCGAATGGACCCTGGTAGGCACGACCATGGCCCCGGGCTTTAAGTGGGAAGACTTCCAGCTCGCCAATCGGGCGGAGTTGACCGAGCGCTTCCCGCACGCCGTCAAGATCATCACGCAATACACCAGAGATGAAGACGCTTAACGGCGCCGGACTGCTCATCGAGACCGCTAAAAGCTGCTCACTTTCATCCCCGTTAGAAAACTGCTGAAAGAAAGGCGATTTTTCATGTCGCTTGTTCGTCTAAGTCCCGAAGAGACGCTGCCCATCTTGCAGGTCCGGGTTTCAGATCTCGCCCCGCGCGTCCTGGTCGCGGGGGACCCCGCCCGCGTAACGCGGATCGCTGAGCAATTGGACCAGGCCCGTCAGGTGGGGGCGAACCGCGAATACGTCAGTTACACGGGCAAGTATCAAGGCGAACTAGTTTCAGTTGTGTCGCACGGGGTGGGTTCGGCCGGCGCCGCGGCCGCCTTTGAAGAACTGTGCCGCGCCGGGGTGGAGCGAATCATCCGCGTGGGCACGGCCGGCGGACTAAAGCCGGAGGTGGTTGACGGCGACATTGTGGTGGCCACCGCCGCAGTGCGGGCCGACGGTCTATCCGCCCGCCTGGTTCCCATTGAGTATCCAGCCGTGGCGGATTTGGATGTTTCGGTAGCGCTGCGCGCCGCCGCCGCCCAAACGGGCTTAAACGTACATAACGGCATCGTGTTGACGGCGGATAATTTTTACCCCTCGCCCGTGCTGCCGAACGATCAGCCCATGTGGCGCGACGCGGGAGTAATTGCCGTTGAGATGGAAGTCTCCGGGCTGCTTACAGTTGCCAGCCTAAATGGCGTGGCGGCCGGCGCGGTACTGGCGATTGACGGCAACCCGCTGGCAGATGCCGATGAGTCCATGGCCGGGTATGAGCCCTTCCGCGAAATTGTCGACCAAGCTGTTGCCGGCACCATTACTGCTGGGCTGCAGGCGCTGATTTCCTAAGTATCAGCCAGCGCGCTTCGGCAGGCGCAGTGGGTCAAATCAGGCACCCGCCCAACGATTTCGGTCAGGGCGGCCTTGATGCGGGGTTGGCCCTCGGCCACGGTGCGCCACACCATCCCGGCAGTAACCGGTTCGTCCTGCACCCCGGGCACGCCCGCATCCAGGTCAGATACGAAGGAAATATTAGCCACGCACATTGCTAATTCGCGCGCCAACGCCGTCTCGGGGTGCTGCGTCATCGATAACACATCCCACCCCATTTTTTGATACCACTGTGACTCGGCGCGCGTCGAAAAGCGCGGGCCCTGGATCACGACCGATGTCCCGGTGGGGTGAAAGGTTTCTTCTAGGTCGCTCAATGCGGAATGAGCGGTTTGCCGCAGCTGCGGGCAATACGGCTTCGCAAGCGAAACATGGACGACTTCGGGCCCTTCAAAGAACGTATCGACCCGTCCCCACGTGCGATCAACATACTGGTCGGTAAGTACGAAATGGCCGGGAGCGTAGTCGGCTCGCAGGCTGCCAACTACGGAAGACGTAATGAGATTTTGGACGCCGAGGCTCGCCAAGGCTTTTAAGTTGGCTCGGTAATTAATCAGGTGGGGCGGGACGGCGTGGCCTTTTCCATGGCGCGTTAGGAACGCCACCTCGACGCCGCCGATTGTGCCCAGCGAAACCGGTGACGATGGCGCGCCATAGGGGGTTTCTACCGTTTCGTGCCGCGGGTCATCCAGGAGTTCGTAGAGGCCGGAGCCGCCAATAATCCCGATCGGTCCCATTTAAAGTCCCCTATTTGTCCGAGGTTTAATTCTCAACTGCGCTGCTTGCCAGACTTTGCAGCCGCGCGGCTGCGGCCGCGGCTTCTTCCCGCACCGCGGTTTCATCCAGCGTGGTGAGCCGGCACGCTTCCATTACGGCTTGGCCGCCGATGAACACATCGCTCACATCCGAGCCGCGCGCCGCAAAACTCAAAAACGCGGTGGGGCTAAACATGGGAGTAGCGCGCGAAGTGGTGGTTTGGAGCGCAATGACATCTGCCCATCGTCCCGGTTCCAAAACCCCCACCTCGGGGAAACCAACTGCCGCCGCACCCGTGGCAGTTGCCATGCGTAGCAGGTCCGTTCCGGCCGTGATGTCTGGTTGCTGCGCGACGCCGCGGTGAATCAGGGAGCCGGTCTTGATTTCTTCGAACAGGTCCAGATCGTTATTGCTTGCTGCCCCGTCCGTGCCCAGGCCCAACAGCACACCGGCCTGCTGGAGAGCGGGCAAGGGAGCAATTCCTGATCCGAGTTTTAAGTTCGATACCGGATTGTGGGAAACGCCAGCCCCACGCGCGGCTAGCAGCTGGATTTCCTCTTCGGTGGGGTGAACCACGTGCGCCACCAGAGTGGGAACCGAAAACAGGCCCGCCTTATCGGCGTGCAGGATCGGAGTCGTGCCGTAATTAGTCAGGTTTTGTTCGACTTCGAATGCGGACTCGGCCAGATGGATCTGGATGCCAAGCCCGTGTTTTTCAGCCCGGCGCGCCACCTCGGTCAACATTTCAAAAGATGACGTGTACGGGGCATGTGGGCCATAGCGCACCCGCACCAATTTTTCGCCCGCAAATTCCCCAGCTAGGGCTTCCGTGTGATTCAAGGCTTGGCGCCCGTCCATGGGGCTGACAGTAGAAAAGCCGACGTCGGCGAAATCAAAGAACGAGTGTGCGGCGACCACGCGCATGCCTGCCGACACGACTTCGCCCAGCAGCGCGGCATCCCAGTGGTACATATCAGCAAATGTCGTTGTGCCGGTGCGAATCATCTCCACCATGGCCAGTCGTAAACCGGCGGCAACATCTTGGGGCGTTAAGTGTTGTTCAAGTGATTGCACGACACCAAGCCAGGTGGCCAAGTCTGAATCATCACAGCTGCCGCGCATCAGCGTCATCGCCGAGTGCGTGTGGGCATTGACCAAACCCGGCAGTAAAATTTGGCCGCTGAGATCACGATCCCCACTGCCAGCTGGGCCCCGAGTCGGGCCGACGTATGTGATGACGCCGGAGGCGTCAAAGGCCAGTTCGCCGTCCGCAATTATGGTGTTTGCGGCGTCTTGCGTCACGATCGTGGCCCCGACGAGCCGAGTTTCTGCGCTCAAGAATGCTCCTCCAATTGGTGTTACCAGGCCGGCACGGCGGACATTCCGCCATCGACGACCAGGTCGTGCCCCGAGATCCAGCGTGCCAGGGGCGAGGCGAGAAATACACAGGCATCGCCGATGTCGCCGGGAGTTCCGGTGCGTCCCAGGGGAGCGGCGGCGAGCCAGGATTCGCGCCCCTGGGGCCAGGTTTCGGCTAAATCCCCGCGGTCAATGAGCCCGGGGGAGATGGAATTAACCCGAATATTATGGGGCCCAAGTTCGAGGGCAGCGGCGCGCGCGTGCATTATGACTCCGGCTTTTGAGGCCGCATAGTGCGCGTGGCTTGGGGCGGGCAGGCTGGCTTCGACCGATGCAATGTGGGTGATGCTTCCTCCGCGGCCGCTGGATTTCATTTCACTGGCAGCAGCCTGGGTCATAGCAAACGTTCCAGACAGGTTGGTGTTGACAACCGTTTCCCAATCCGCAACCGTCATGCCTTCGAGCGGCGCGACGGGCTGGATGCCGGCGTTGTTAATTAGCGCGTCGAGATGCCCGAATTCATTTACCGCGGCCGCGACGACGTCCCGACAGGCGGTTTCATCGCGAATATCGCCCGAAACGACCAGCGGAGATTTGCCGAACTCCTGCAGGGTTTCGGCAAATTCACTGGCAATTTGCGGGCTGGCGCGGTGGTGCAAAACAATGTTTGCGCCGGCGCAGGCGAAGCGCAGGGCGATTCCCTTACCGAGGCCGCCGGTGGCCCCCGTGATGAGAACGGTTAAACCGGTTAGTGGAATGGCGGGAATTGGGAGTTGTTCGGACACGCACTACCTCTTTAAAAGTTGTAAGACAACCTACATCTGATATCTGTTTAGGGTCAATAATCGCGTATGCTGTCCTTCGGAGAATATCGCGGAAATAAGGAGCAGTGCGGAAATGACTTCGAAGCACGATGCAGTGCATGCTCATAAGACCGCCAACCGGGCCCCCAAGCCTCCCGGACGCGCGCTCCGCACCGCTAATCTGCGCGTCCAATTAGCTGAAAGTCTGCGGGATCGGCTGCAAATGGGGGAGTGGCAGGAAGGTGAGCAACTGCCCACTGAGGCCGAACTCTCGGCGGAATACGGTGTCTCGCGCTCCACGGTCCGCTCCGCGCTGCAACAACTCGAGACCCTCGGGCTCACAATCACTCGGCACGGCATGGGAACATTCGTTTCTCCCTATGGGCACGCGATCAAGGCGGGGCTGCAGGAATTGCGGTCCATGACGGATACGATCCGCGCGCACGGGATGACCCCAAAAATGGATTATCACAGCGTCGAGTTCCGGGCCGCTACTGAGCAAGAAGCCGCGGCGCTTGCGCTAGCAGAGGGTACGCGCGTGCTGGCAACTGAGCGGGCCGTTTTAGCCGACGATGTCACGGTGGCGTTTTCATATGAGACGATTCCGGCGGACTATTTGCCCACAGATTTATCGGAAAAAGACGTCCACGGGTCGCTATTTGCGCTAATGGACAAGGCGGGCATTGTTCCCAGCACCGCGGTGGCAGAAGTCAGCGCCGCCAGCGGCCCAGAAATTGGTTGGGGCGATCGCGACCCCGAGACGCTCTATGTGGATTTGCGGCAAATTCACTACGACGGCAACGCACGTCCCGTCGTGCAGTCGCGGACATATTTTCATCAGGGCCGCTTCGAATTCTCGGTATTGCGCGTGCGCTGACCGACGCAACAGTTTTGCGTCGTTTTCTTATTTGGAGTTTTTGTGACTGCTGTAGTAACTGGTGCTGAACACGATCTTGTAGAACAACTCATAGATATTGGGCGCCGCTGCGTTTCGCAGGCACTCGCCTTGGCTAGCGGCGGTAATCTCTCTGCTCGCCTCCCCGGATCTGATCGTTTCCTCATAACGGGATCCGGTGAGTGGCTAGACGAGCTCACCCCAAAGTCCTTCGCCATCATGAATCTGGAAGGTGAACGCATCGGCGGCGCTGAAGTTCCATCAAGCGAGTGGAAACTACACCAGCGGACCTACAACGTGCGCCCTGACGTCGGTGGAATCGTTCACGTTCACCCCCAGCACACGGTCTTATTGGATGCGGTTAAAAAGCCCATCCGGTTCCTGACGCTCGACCACGCCTACTACGTGGCGTCGGTAGGCCGCGTTCCGTTCCTGCCAAACGGTTCTGACGATTTAGCTGACCAAGCTGCCGCCCAGATCTTGGATCACAACGCCGTAATTTTGGCCCACCACGGATCTTCGACCGTCGGCGACACCGTGCATATGGCGTTTCGCCGCGCGATGCTTCTCGAAGAGGCCGCAACTACCACGTTCCGTGCGCTTGCACTCGGTGACGAAAGCGCCGAGTTTCCTAGGGACGCGGTAGCCAGGCTGGCGCACGCCTAATGTGGTCGTCATGCGACCACTACATCAACTCCGTGGTCACGGATCATTGACACGACAGAATCATCGGTCTTGTCGTCAACCACAATGTGGGTGAAGTCTGAAATATCGCCAAGCTTGAACAGAGCAGCTTGGCCAATCTTGGTGTGGTCCATGAGCAGTACGCGGCGGTCGCTTGCCTCCATCATGGCGCGCTTGGTAGCGAGTACTTGTTGATCTTGGTGATATAGCACGCCATTACGCATCGACGAAGTGGAAATAAATGCTACATCGGCAAACAGGGCTCCGAGATTCTCTTCGCAGATCATGCCCAGAAAGGCGGCATAACGCGCGATGTACTGGCCACCTAAACCGATGACATTCATTTGAGGATTCGCACTCAGACGTTCTAGGACCGGCAAAAAATTTGTGATGACGGTGAACGGCGCGCGCTCTTCCAAATGCGGTATCAATCCGAGTGCCGTGGTGGAATCGTCCATGAGAATCACGTCACCGTCGTTGGCGAACTGGGCGGCAACGGAGGCAATGCGCTGTTTTTCCTCCGTCTCGGCGTTTAGGCGAAACTGGAGGTCACTTTCGAATTGAGTGGAGCGATGCGCGGAAGCTCCTCCGCGCACCTTTCGAAGTGCGCCAATAGACTGTAGCTCGTCGAGGTCGCGGTGCACTGTCATGCGCGATACCTCTAGTTCATCCACAAGATCGTCTACCGCAACAAAGCCGACGGCCCGCACGCGTTCGTTGATGTAGTTCAGGCGCGCGCCTTTCGATTTGGGCGTGGGTGGGACCCCATCAGCCGAAGCCGGCGTGCGAGATGTTTCGAGTGTCATGCTTTAAATCCGCCCTTGCCGTACGAATGGAAATCTTCTAGCAGGTTATCGGCGAACGCTTCACATTGTTGATCGCGGATGATTTATGCGGAAATCCTCTACTTGCTGCAGATCTATAATTCCCGCATCGGAACCGAGACCAGTGGCTACCAAACTGCCGCAAGCTAGCCCACGTTCCGCTGCTTCTTCCAGCACGAGACCCGATACCAAGCCTGAAATGAATCCAGATGTAAAGGCGTCCCCACAGCCTGTAGTGTCCACGACGTCTACGGCATAGGTCGGTAATACTGTTTCTGTGGAGCCGTTCGGAGCTAGCGAAACGCCTTCTTCTCCCATAGTGAGAATCGTGCATCCGGCACCAGCATCGTGCAACCAACGAATGATTTCTGCTCGGTCTTCAGTACCGGTAAGCCAGCCTGCTTCCTCAATATTGGGCATCAAATAATCGACGTATTGCAGCGAAGGGCCGACGATTTCTTGTGCGTCGGGTCGGGGGCTCATGAGAAAGTCCATTGTGGTTGTTACGCCCAGTTCTTTGACCCGCTTTAAGATGCGTGCCATGGGTTGCCCATCGATTCCGGGCAGAATGAATGCACCGCCGAGGTGGAAAACCTCTGCATCAGCAACGATGTCCCAAGGTAAATCATCTTCACATAGCCCAGCATTAGCTCCGATG
>DAHVRJ010000036.1:0-8575 GCA_027322505.1 Demequinaceae bacterium | reverse complement strand
TCGGCGCGGGGCTGGTGGTCCCGAGCCGCGATGGACGCCGGCTACCATGCCTCGCGACTACTAGTGGGTTTTAACTAGCCCCGGCGTTAGTTCGGGCTGTGTTCTCGCGGTTTTGGGAGCAACACGCTGAGCCGGTACCAGTCATCGGCGACATCAATTTTGAGCGTGCCGTCGTAGCGGTGCACAATTTTTTGCATATTTGACGTACCAAAACCGTGCTTGGCGCGGTCAGCTTTAGTGGACTGCGGCAGCCCATCGATGAAGTCCACTGGGTGAGGCCAGTAATTTTCAACGCGCACAATCACAAACTCATGCTGAGAATAAGCTGACACTTTGATCAGGCGCTTATCAGTTTCAGGAATCTTTAAACACGCCTCGATCGCATTATCGAGCGCATTGCCAAACAGGGCTGAAAGTTCCAGGGGATCAACGAAGTCCAGGGCGTTGCCATCGACGACGTGGGTCATGGAAATGCCCTCTTGGAGGCAGCGTTCCATTTTGGAGCTTAAAATCACGTCGAGCAGGTCGTTCCCCGTTTGGATTTGGGACTCGTGACCGCGCAGGGTGTCTTCTAGTCGCTGGAGATATTCCGAGCGCTGGTCGGCGGACTTCTCCTGCCGAATCGCATCGACGTAGTATTTAAAGTCGTGGTGGATGCGGTTTAGTTCTTCGATATTGCGCTTTGATTGTAAGAACTGTTCTTGCTGGGATTGCAAAATAATATTTGCCTGGGCCAACTCCATTGCCTTTGACACCTGGTTTCGATGGCTTTGCTGGGCATAAAGCGCCACGAAACCGGCGAGGTCGACCAGGGTGCGAATATAGAAAATATCCATTCCCGCTTGGCCGCTAAAGGGCGTTGACGGAGTCAAAAAACTCAGGTTGGAAACCAAGAAAGTCGCCAGTCCAATAGCCAGCGCCAAAACCAGGGTAGGGGCGTCGACCCCCAGGTAGTGGGGCTGCGGAAAATTGCGACGCTCCAACCGGTGGGCTGCGAAAAACGCGATGCCATAGGCAGCGACTAATAGGGCAATGCTCGCAAGGAATTTCCCCGTACCCAGATCAAGGCTCGGTGTTCGTGGAGTCCAGTGCACCCATAGTTGCCACTGCAGCGAGGCCACCAGTTCGGCCAGAACAAAGGCGCGAGCTGTGAGATAGCCAGCATCTTTAGTACTGATATCGCAGGTGAGGTAAATGAACGCGAATATGGCCAGCACCGCGGCCGTCATGCCGAAGGTCCAAAACGCTAACGGTAATGTCCCCGCAAACTCCTGCAGCCCAATAAAAACCGGGAGGGCGGCCACAATCCACAAATAGCGCCGCGTGGAAGAGACCCGCGGCCGGGTTAGGAGGATGTAAACAACTGCTGCCGCCCACTCGGCAATGCCCGTATAGAGGCGGGGAATATCGGGCAGGAGTTCTGCCATCACGGCAATGTGCCCGCTATGTAGTCCGCCAGCGCCTCCATCAGTCCCTTTTTGCGCGAGCGGCTCACTTTCAGCACGTGACCATTTGACATCGTCGCCTCTTCCCCCTCAATAGCGGTGATGTGTTGCAAATTGAGCAAATAACCGCTGTTCGCGCGGTAGAAGTTGCGATCGGCAAGCAGGTCTTCAAATGCCTTGAGCGTGCCGTTGAAAGTCACTTCATGTTCGATAGTGTGCACGGTCAATTTATGCCGCTTACTTTCAATATAAATAATGTCAGCAATGTCCACTCGGCGCTGTGCCGTCGCGGAGCCGATGAGAACCGATTCCCGCTCCACCCGCTTAAGCTGGGTCAGGGCGCGGCCCAGCTCGGTTTGAAAAGCAAAATAGGTGATGGGCTTCAGCAAATAGCTTTGCGCCTGCACCGCGTATCCGGTGGTCGCGTATTGGGCGGTCTTGGTAACAAAAATTATGATGACGGAAGTGTCCACGCTGCGGATCGCCGCAGCCGTACGCATCCCGTCGATGCCCTCCATCTGAATATCCAAGAAGATAATGTCGAAATTGGACTGATAATTCTCAAGGAGAGCGGCGCCGTCCTCAAACTGCCGCGCCTGGTATTGCAGCGGGTTCTCTTGCGCATACTGCGATAGATACCGTTCGATTACCTCCCGATCGCGCTGGCTGTCGTCCACGATTCCAATGGAGACCGACGAAGATGCGGGGGTGCGCAAGAGCGATCCTCCCTTAAAGATGCTCGGATAAGGGGCGGGCCGTTGATTATTGTTCCAATGGTGTGTTAGGCCCTGCCATGTCAATGATAGTCACCGCCGCATTGCGGCGCGAAATTGCCCAGTCATGCCGCCAAATTCGGGTGATGCTGCCAAATCCGGGTGCGGGGTTAAAAAATTCCAGGTGCGGTGCGAAAACAACCGTGTAACCGTTGAAGCAATCGTGCATCTAACTTTTAAGGAAGCCTGATGCGGGCACTAACCTGGCAAGGCCGCCGCAAGGTGGCGATAGCAGACGTTCCCGAGCCAAAAATTATCGAGCCCCAAGACGCGATCGTGCGCGTGACCTCAGCGGCAATATGTGGCTCTGACCTGCACTTATACGAGGTTTTGGGGCCGTTTTTGGATGCCGGCGATGTGCTGGGGCACGAGGCAATGGGCATCGTAGAAGAAGTGGGCAGCGATGTTGATCGAATCCAGCCCGGTGATCGCGTCGTTATCCCGTTTGTCATCGCCTGTGGCCACTGTTGGATGTGCCAGCACGACTTGCAATCGCAGTGCCAGACCACGCAGAACTTGGAGGCTGGCACCGGCGCCGCGCTCTTTGGCTATACGAAACTTTATGGGCACGTTCCCGGCGGGCAGGCGCAGTTCATTCGGGTGCCATTCGCCGACGTGGGGCTGGTGCAGGTTCCGGATGACGGCGAGCCCGATGAGCGCTACTTATACCTTTCCGATGTGCTGCCCACAGCCTGGCAAGCGGTGGAATATGCCGGCTATTTGCCTGGCGAGGCGCTCGCGGTCATTGGACTGGGACCAATCGGGCAGATGGCGACGCGGGTGGCCCTACAGCGCGGTGTGGAGACCGTGATCGGCTTGGATTTGGTGCCGGAGCGAATTGCTACCGCACGCCGGTTTGGTGTTACGGCGCTTGACGTTTCGCAAATCGATGATGTGGTCTCGGCGGTGCGGGATTTAACTGGCGGGCGCGGCCCGGATGCCGTCATTGATGCCGTTGGCATGGAAGCCCACGGTTCGCCCGGTGCCAAGGCGCTACAGACGGCCGCCGGAGTGTTGCCCGATGCGATGGGAACTTCCGTTTTTACATCCGCCGGAGTTGACCGCTTAGCGGCTTTGTACCTGGCCATCGAATTGGTGCGCCGGGGCGGAACAGTTTCCATAGCCGGTGTTTATGGCGGAGCAATCGATCCGATGCCGATGTTGTCCCTGTTTGATAAGCAGGTGACCATGCGCATGGGCCAGGCGAACGTCCATAGCTGGATTCCCGGTCTATTGCCCCTAGTTACCGATCCCGGTGACCCTCTTAACGTCTTGGACCTGGCCACCCACCGCCTTTCCCTGGAGGACGCGCCGCACGGATACGACATCTTCCAGCACAAGACCGATGGCGCTTTGAAAATTGTGCTTGATCCGTGGTTATCAGCGACCGACAACGAAGTTGAGGAACCATGAAAATCGCGATCGTGGGGGCGACGGGAAACGCCGGAACCGCCCTCTTACACGCCCTCAAAGACGAGCCACAGATCGAAGAAATTACCGGCATTGCCCGCCGTTATCCCCACCGCACGGCGGACCCGTATTCGGCCGCCACATGGCAGCGCATCGATGTCGCGGCACCGGCGCTAGAAGCAGCGGACGATGATGACGTAATTGATTTATTATCTGCAGCCTTCACCGGGTTAGACGCCGTGGTGCATTTGGCCTGGCTCATTCAACCAAACCGCAGCCGGCGCCTCCTGCGGCGGACAAATGTGGACGGCACCCGCAGGGTGGTGGAAGCCTGTCTGCGCGCGGGAGTGCCGCACCTGGTGGCTGCTTCTTCGGTTGGCGCCTACTCGCCAGTGGCTGATGACCAGCCCCGGGATGAGCAGTGGGAAACGGGCGGAATTACCACCTCGCACTACGCGGTAGATAAAGCCGCGCAGGAGCGTGTTTTATCGGCCGGAGAGGAGCAGGGCTTAAAAATTTCGCGCCTGCGGCCAGCCCTCATTTTTGATGGAGAAGCCGGCGCCGAAGTGACGCGGTTGTTCTTTGGAGCGCTTATTCCCGCGCGACTGCTAAAGCCCGGGCGGCTTCCGGTAGTTCCGCTTCCCCGCGGGGTGCGGTTCCAGGTCGTGCACGGCGCCGATGTGGCAGATGCCTACCGCCGCATCATTTTGCAAGGAGCGACCGGTGCATTCAACGTCGCCGCGCACGAGGTACTTACCGGCGTGGACGTCGCTAACGTGCTTGATCGCGGAAATTCAGTGCCGCTGCCCCCAAAGGCACTGCGGTCGGTGCTGAACCTTGCCTGGCATGCCCGAGTGCTCGCGGCGGACCCGGGCTGGCTAGATATGGCCATGTCGGTGCCGGTTATGGACACTTCACGCGCGCAGCAAGAATTGGGATGGCAGCCCAAACACACCGCCGCCCAGACGCTGCGGGAAATGCTGACCGCAGTTGCGCACGGCGCGGGTGTATCCAGTGGCCCCTTGCGCCCGCGCGAGCAGTGGCCCATTGATCAGGTACCGCAGGGCAGCGTGCGGCCCGGGGGTGCGGTGGGGGCAGCTGCTGATTCGAAGGCGCACCGAATCGATGTGGACGTCGACCGCTGGGCCGTCCATCGCTATCTCGCCGATCACTTGACGGGTGCCACCGCCGGTGCGGCGCGCGCGAAGCGGGCAGCGCTGCGCCAGCGAGGAACACCCGCCGCCCCCACGTTGGAGAAAATCGCAAAACAGATTCGGCAAGAAGAGAAATATTTGCGTCTACTTATTGAAACGCTCGAAGTTCGTCCGCTGCGTTACCGGCAGGCCGCCGCGTGGCTCGGCGAAAAATTTGGCAACCTCTCCGCTACGACGCGCCCCCAATCCACGTCGCTAGATCCCGCTTTGGACGTGGAACTGCTTCGCAGTGCGATCATGGGCAAACTTGGTGGGTGGCAAACGCTTATTCGCTTGGCGCCGCAATTGGGGCTGCCGGCCCAGACCTTTGAGCGCTTTGCGCAGCGGGGCCAGGAACAAATCCGGCAGCTAGATGAGCTGCACGAATCAGCCATCCAGCGGGCGCTGCGCTCATAACCCGCCGCTGCGCTCATAACTGGCCAACCTGTCGCTGCGCTCATAACCTGCCGCTGCGGACATAAATCGAGCCATAGAATCAGGTTATGACGGAATCTGGCGCGGACTTTAAAGCACGGCTGCATTCGGTGCGCAAGCGCATAGCCGCAGCTGCTCGGCGCGTCGATCGGGACCCAGACGAAGTCCACCTAATGCCGGTGAGCAAAACTGTTCCGGCCAACCGCATGCGGCTGGCAGCAGCGGCTGGTATTGCCGAATTCGGTGAAAATAAAGTGCAAGAGGCCTATCGAAAGTGGCAAGAGCTCTCCGACCTGGATTTGCGTTGGTGCGTGATTGGGAATCTTCAGACCAATAAGGCCAAATATGTCGCGCGGTTCGCAAGTGAGTTCCACGCACTGGATCGAATCCGAGCCGCCGAGGCGCTGGAGCGACGTTTACAACTGGAGGGACGTTCCTTGGACGTGTTCGTTCAAGTCAACACCTCGGGCGAAGCGAGTAAGTATGGGGTAGCGCCTAAGAACCTGCCCAAATTATTGAAAGACCTCGCCGCCTTCGAAACGCTCAACGTGCGCGGCCTTATGACCTTGGCCATATTCTCCGCCGACACTGATCGGGTCCGATCCTGCTTTCAGCTCCTGCGCCAACTGCGAAATCAGGCGCAGCAAGACGCCGTTCACCCAAATTTGCGGGAACTTTCCATGGGCATGTCGGCGGACGCCGGATTCTCATTACTGGCCGCACTAGTGCCGCCAGTAAGCAAATCCAAATCCCGGTTACAGATAGCTAGCGCGCAGCTCTTCGGGGCTCAGCGGTGAAATAAGCCCCGGGGCGATATCGAATACCGTCTTTGCTCCCTTATCTCCCTTTAGAGCGAGTCGATGTACCGCCCGGGCATAGGCCACCAGCGTGCTCGCGGTGAACTGCGGGTTGTGTCCCAGTTTGAGGGTGTATTCAACCACCTGCGAATTCTCGCCGGCGGCGCTGGAATCATTCCCCGTCTTTCCGCTGCGTAGCACCGTGCCGCCGTGGGGCATGGCCTGATGGTCTCGGGCCAGTTCTGCGGCGGAAATGAAATGAACCTCAGTTTCATAATCCGCAAAATAGTGCGGCATATTCTTAATTTCCGCCGCCACCTCGTCCGCATTGGCGCCCTCTTCCAACACCACAAAGCACTCCCGGCGGTGGCGCTGGGGAGCACTTAGTTCCGGCTGCGCGCCTTTGCGTACCGCATCCAGCACGTCCTCAGCTGGAATCGTGTACTGCACGCCCCCGGCAACCCCGGGTACGCGCCGAACCGCATCCGAATGCCCCTGGCTCAAACCGCGTCCCCAAAAGGTGTAAGTAACCCCCTCGGGCACAACCGCTTCGGCCATTACCCGGTTTAGCGAAAACAATCCCGGATCCCAGCCCGTTGCAATCAGGGCGACGTGCCCGCTTGCCTGCGAGGCGGCGTCCATAATTGCGAAGTAATTTGGGACTTCCGCGTGCGTATCGAAACTGTCGACCGTGTGGAATAACCCGGCCAGTTGCGGCCCCTGTTCGGGTAAATCTGTCTTCGATCCGCCGCACAAAATCAGGACATCAATTTCATCCTGCTTGGTTGGCAGGTCGTCCCAACTGAAGACGGGAACGCCAGATAACTGCGGGGTGATTGCGGCCGGATCGCGGCGGGTGAAGATTCCCGCCAGGGTCATATCGCCGCAGGCGTCTACGGCCAGTTCGACTCCGCGGCCCAGATTTCCATAGCCGGCAATTCCGATGCGGATGTTCAATTAAATTCCTCGCGGTCTCGAAGCGGTAAACAGTTGCGCGGCCAGCCTACTGGTCGCTAAATCGCTAATTAAACAACGCCGGGCGCGGTGGTGCTTCCCTCCGAGAGGACCACCATGATGAACACCAACACCAAACTGGCATAACCAAAAAGGAAACCGGTTACCGCCCGCCCCCGTCCGGACAGCTGACGGCGGTCAATTTGTACATAGGCCACGTGACCAACCACGATCGCGGCCAGCGCCACGAGCGGTGAGAGGGCGAGCGAAAGCCGGGCGAGCAATTCCAGCGCGCCACCGTCCACATCAAAAAGCGTCTCCAGGGAAAACAGCAGCGCCAATAACAGCGCGATTGCTCCCAGCCCCATGCTCACTAAAGAAAGTGGGTGCACTTCCGGAGGCGGCGGCCCGGTGTAGGCGCCCGATAGGTAGTCACTGCTGGCCGCATAGGCGCTGGGTTGAGCGCGAAATGGGTCAGAATGCGGGTCTTGAGACATTGGTGCATCATCTCAGATTTCGCGCCAGTTTGCGTGCGCCCGGGGCGCGGCAAATGTGCACCGCGCGCGGCGAACGTGAGCCCGGGCGTGAGATCACCCACGTTGCCCGCGCCTCACCCACCGCAAAGCGCAAAACCGATACGCTCCTTTTCAGCCCGGCGATGCGGGCAAAGCGATGAGCGCAGTTTGCGAGCCATCGACAAGCGTCGAGGAGAATCATGACCATTTGGAAACCGCAGGGCTGGACGCTGCACGGGGATGGAACCCACGTTAAACCGGGCGCCGTTGTAAAGCCGGAAGAGCGTCTGGCTTGGCCGCTGACAATTGGTATCGGTATGCAGCACGTCGTGGCCATGTTTGGGGCCACGTTCCTCGTGCCCCTCTTAACCGGTTTCCCGCCGGCCACGACCCTGTTTTTCTCCGCCATTGGCACGGTCTTGTTCCTGCTCCTGACCGCCAACCGTCTGCCCAGTTACCTCGGTTCTTCTTTTGCCTTCATTGCCCCCTTAAGCGCGGCCACTGCCAGCGGTGGGCACGCGGTAGCGCTGGGCGGGGTCGTAGTTGCCGGGGCCCTGCTCGCGGCCGTGGGCGCAATCGCGCACTTCGCCGGAACCCGCTGGATCGATGCGCTCATGCCTCCGATCGTGACTGGAACCATCGTGGCGTTGATCGGCTTCAACCTGGCTCCGGCCGCGTGGGACAACGTCCAACTGGCGCCCGTCACCGCGCTGGTGACGCTGGGGTCAATCATTTTGATTACGGTGTTATTTCGCGGAATTTTGGGGCGCCTGTCCATCTTGCTCGGTGTTGGCGTGGGATACGTCGTGGCCGTGCTGCGCGATGAGGTGGATTTCAGCGATGTTAAAGAGGCGGCCTGGGTCGGCCTGCCAGAATTCACCGCCCCGGTATTCGACGTCTCCGTACTTGGGCTGTTTATTCCCGTTGTTTTGGTGCTCGTGGCCGAAAATATTGGCCACGTGAAATCCGTTGCCGCGATGACCGGCCGCAACTATGACGACCTGGCCGGGCGCGCGCTGTTTTCCGATGGGCTCGCCACCGTATTTGCCGGAG
>DAHVRJ010000027.1:0-3446 GCA_027322505.1 Demequinaceae bacterium | reverse complement strand
CAGGTCGTGCCCGGCAAGGTCACCAAGCTCGTTCCCTTCGGTGCGTTCGTGCGCGTCGAAGACGGCATCGAGGGTCTGGTGCACATTTCCGAACTGGCTGTCCGCCACGTCGAACTGCCCGAGCAGGTTGTTCAGGTCAACGACGAAGTGCTGGTCAAGGTCATCGATATCGACCTGGAACGGCGCCGCATCTCGTTGTCGCTCAAGCAGGCCAATGAGGGCGTCGACCCCGAGTCGGAGGACTTCGATCCATCGCTGTACGGCATGGCCACCGACTACGACGAGCAGGGTAACTACAAGTACCCCGAGGGCTTCGACCCAGAGACCAACGAGTGGCTCGAAGGCTACGAAGCCCAGCGTGAAGAGTGGGAGCGTCAGTACGCGGAAGCTCACGCCCGCTGGGAGGCGCACAAGCGCCAGGTTGCTGAAGCCATCAAGGCTGACAATGAAGCCGCAGGCGGCGAAGGCGCAGACGAAACCGCCGATGCAAGCGACTATGTGGCGACACCGGAATCCGGGCCCGCCGCTGAGGGAACGCTGGCTTCTGACGAAGCACTTGCAGCACTACGCGAAAAGCTCACGGGTAACTAAACTCTAAATCAGTAAAGCATCGGGTCCGCCACCTACTAAAACTGGGTGGCGGACCCTTTTCTGCGTTTAATCACACAAATGAGGAGAGATTTGGCGTGATAAAGGGGATATCGAGGCACTCGGGCCTACTACGAGGAGCGAGGTTGTCACAAGTGCCGCGCACGTCGAAGTTGCCGCTAACGCCGCGCGGCGCAAGCTTGGCACGAATGGCGCACACCGCCGGGAAGCCCGCCCTTGCGCTAGTTGCAACCGGGGCTTTATTGCTGAGCGCCTGCACCGGAGAAGAGACCGGATCGGCGAACGACCCTAATAACGGGGCCGGTGGCGGTCCAACAGCAGGTGAAATAGAGCCCGAGCCGGAATTGAGCGGTGATGACATTGTTGCCGAAGCGTCACTGCCCATGGCCGGGAAAGACGTCACCGCCGAAATTCACGCCGTAGTCCGATCGGGCGACTCCGCGATCGCCACGATCGACTTCACCGGTTTGGCAGAAGACGATCGCTTTAGCGATTCCGCATTCGGGAACGACTTTGGCTCTCACTCGCGATTAACGGGAATTCGATTGGTGGATCTGGAAAATGACGAGATCTATCACCCAGGTCTAGACAACGAGGGTAATGATGTCGTACCTGCGGACCTGGATTCCCGCGGAGAACAGCGGGTGCAGCTGGTTTACGACGCACCGGATGAAGACGTGGAATCCCTGGGCCTCTTTCTACCCAGTGCCGGCTTTGTTCCGGATATCCCGGTCATTGACGCAGCGGTGCCGGCCGGAACACTTGACGGCGAGGGTGCGCCGGTTGACGGTGCCAAGGTAGCCGACGCGGGTCGCTACAGTCTGGAATCCTTCACCCGCGAGCTCGACGGAGCGGTGGAAACCCTGACCAGCACCGAGGACGTTGTTGTGACACTGGGCTCAGACGTCTTATTTGATGTTGATGAGGACACCCTTTCTTCCGAAGCGGTAAAGGTCATTAAGAAGGCCGCTGATCATCTTTCGGATCGCGAGCCGGGAAAAATTGAGGTTGTGGGTCACACCGACGACGTTTTGAGCGCGGATTACAACCAAAAACTCTCTGAGCGGCGCGCAACGGCCGTCGCGAAGGAACTAGAAGAGCACATTGACACCGGCGAGTACGAGATCGTGACCGAAGGCAAGGGTAAAACTGAGCCGCTGGTTAAAAATGACTCCGATGAAAACCGGGCCAAGAACCGCCGCGTGACGCTCACACTTGTTTCAGAAATCGAAAAAACGACGGAGCTCGATCGTTCCGGTCAGGCGCCGGAGTTTGAAGATGGCCCCTCAGCAACCGGGGAGGAGGGTATCGAAATGGGCGATGAGAACAGTACGCGTCACTTTCGGTATACGGCAAGTGCGCGCGAAAAAGGAGGTCACTTAATTGTCGATCTCACGGTGGAGGCCCTAGACGATGAAGTTGACTCCAGTTTTGATGTTGCCGGGCTTGCTGGACACTGGAATTACCGCGGCTCAGACCTAATGGGTGCTGGGCGGACCGCTTCCGGAATCCAGGTTTTGGACGGCGACACTCGGGTCTTTCCGCTCGATTACCTTTATGACGGCAGCGGGATCGATGAGGAAATATGGCTGCCGGCTACCGACCTGTTTACTCTCGGACGCATTGATGGCGGGCAGCAGCGCGTTTTCAGCATGATCTATCCGAGGCTGGGGGATTGGGATACCGTTGCGATTCGGGCACTAGGTGGTCTAGGTGTAGATCCTTTCGAGCTCACCGACATTCCGATCGAACGAGACGCTGACTAGGACCATTCGGTGCGGCAAGATGAGGGTATGTATCGCATCGGCTTAACGGGCGGCATCGCCGCTGGCAAAAGCGTGGTGGCCAATCGGTTCCAGGAGCTTGGAGCGGTAGTAGTTGACCACGACGTGCTCGCACGCCAGGCCGTGGCTCGGGAATCAGCGGGCTTAGCGCAAGTAGTTGCTGAATTCGGGCCGGAAATACTGCTGCCCGATGGATCCTTGGATCGGTCCGCGCTGGGCGCAGTCGTCTTCGGCGACGCTGAAGCGCGGCGGCGGCTGAACGCCATCGTGCACCCGGCGGTCTTTGACCTTTCAGCTGCGGCAGAAAGTGCTGCCCAAAATGACAGTGACACGTCGATCGTCGTGCATGACATCCCCTTGCTCGTCGAGACGGGCCAAGAAGCCGATTTTGATTTGTTGATTGTGGTTGATGCGCCAGCCGAACTGCGCGTGCAGCGCTTAATGGAGGCGCGCGGGCTGTCCGAAGGAGATGCGCGGGCCCGCATCTCCGCGCAGATAAGCGACGAGGAACGGCTCGCCCCTGCCGACAAAATTTTGGACGGCGCCGGTACGGTTGCCAGTCTTCGGCACCAGGTGGATGTGCTTTGGGCAGAAATAGTGAAGGACCCGCACCGATGAGCAGAACCTATGCAATTGGGTGCTAACTAGCCCGATGTCAGAGGCGGGACGTAACGTTAGATATATGCGTCCAGTTACCGATATTCAGCGCACAGTTGCTCCTTTCGAAGTAGTCGCTGACTATGAACCCTCAGGCGATCAACCAGAAGCAATCGCCGAACTTGCCACGCGCATTAACGCGGGCGAGAAGGACGTGGTGCTGCTGGGCGCAACGGGTACGGGAAAATCGGCGACAACCGCGTGGATGATTGAACAATTGCAGCGGCCGACGCTGGTTATGGCTCCAAATAAGACGTTGGCAGCTCAATTGGCAGCCGAGTTTCGGGAGTTGCTTCCGCATAATGCGGTGGAGTACTTCGTGTCTTACTACGACTACTACCAGCCCGAAGCGTATGTCCCGCAGTCTGACACCTACATCGAAAAAGACTCTTCAAT
>DAHVRJ010000003.1:0-9955 GCA_027322505.1 Demequinaceae bacterium | reverse complement strand
CGTATACCGGCGCTGGCGGGCCACGCGAACCTGGGCGGAAGAAAACCTGCGCCTGCGCCAGTTGATGTCCAGCGCCCGCTCCCGACCTCTCCTCGGTAAGACGGCGCGCTGGGTCGGCGCGGCAGTTGCCCTGTTCTTTGCCCTGTTCCCGGTGAGTTTGTATCTGATGGGAGCAATCCCGTGGTGGGATCTGGGTTCGCCGAGCATGGGAGCATGGCTCACCCTCATTGCATGGTCCATCTTGCTGGGCGGAATAGTTGCGGCGATTCCCTGGAAATCCCCGTGGCAGGCCATCGCCGTCATCTCGCTGGTCAGTGCCACCGTAATGGGACTGGACGCGATCGTCGGCTCCCCGCTGCATCGGGGCAGCCCCATGGGACCATCGCCAATTTACGGGGGCCGCTTCTACGGATTTGGCAACACCACATACTCGTTTTTTGTCGTGCACACGCTCGTACTGGCCACCGCCGCGGCGGCGCCGGCAGCGCGAGCCGGGCGCAAGCTGCTTAGCTACGGGATCGTCGCCGGGATTGGGATCATCGCACTGGTCATTGATGTCGCCCCGACGTGGGGAGCCGATATCGGCGGCGGTCTTGCACTTATTCCCGCATTCGCGTTTTTGGCGATGGTCTTAAACCGGGCCCGGTTTACGCTGATGCGCGTGCTGGCGATTGGCCTGGGCACGATCGGGATAATCCTAGGCATCGCATTTGTCGATTGGCTCCGGCCCGCAGCTAGCCGCTCCCACGCCGGTCAGTTTTTTGAACAGCTCATTACCGGCGATGCGTGGCAAATAATTTGGCGCAAGGCCCAATACGCGCTCAACACCCTCGATACTGGTCTGGCCTCACGCCTGACGCTAATTTTGCTCATCCTTGCCGTGCTGGCGCTGATTAAACCCGAACGCTTTGCCCCGGCAACGATGCGTGATGCACTAGCGGCCTATCCGGTATTGCGTATCGCACTGGGAGCAATTTTGATCGGGCTCATCGCCGGCGCGGGCCTAAACGACTACGGGCTGCGCATCGTCAGCCTCGGATTCGCCACAACTGCCCCGCTCTTAGCGCTCATGACCACGCCTACCGCGCTGCCACGCACGACCTACGCCACTCCCGCGGGGACCCAAGAAGCCGCGAACCAAAAGGCGGCCCAGATCTAGCGCAGCGTCAACTGGCGCGAAACAATCCCGGCCCGCGCCCGGCGCTCATCAGCAGTAAGCGGCTGGGTAGAAGCCATGGCGGCGGTGAGTTTTTCGGCTAGGGCCGCGGCGTCGTCCTCAATTTCGTCTGCTTCGGCGCCCGGGTCCAAATCCCACACCGGCACGACCAAGCCCGAGGCGCGGAAAGCACCGGCGAACTTCGTGCCCGGCCCCACGTGTAGTTCGCGCTTGGCGTGTACGCGCGCCATGGCGTCCAAAAGGGCTTCCTCCTCATCGGGCAAAACCCAGCGCAGGTGCTCCCGCTCAATGCGGCACCAGTAAGCACCCTCGACCTTTTGCAGCCGCGCGGTGGGCACGACCGACTCGTTGGCGCGATCCAGCGAAGCGCGGACCTCGGCGTTATCGTCGGCGCCCTCGTGAATCCAAAAATCGAAACCCTCGTGCACGGTCGCGTTGAAGTCCACGTCCAAATCGAGCATGTCTTGCAGCCGCGGGCCCGTTCCCGCCATCGACTGAGCCGGGATCGTCTCGCCCGGCTCAGACTGCAACAGCAGCTCGAGCGCCGCCGCCACGTCACGCGAGGCATCCCCCGAACTCATCGTGGTTTGCAGCGCGAGCAGCATTTCACCGTTATCGCGGTGCAGTGCGCCCGCGGCCATCGGTAAAACGGTGGCGATGGTGATGTCCTTATTGCCGTACTCAGCGTTCGTGCGCACCGTTGCCGTTGCGGCGGGCACAATTTCGCGCAGCGCAACCCAGTCCACCTCATTGGGCAGGCCCTTGAACGGTCGCGCGACAAAAGTCTCGGCCGCGCGGGCGGCGCGCTTGGCCTTGCCGTGGCAAACCTTATAGCGCTTCCCGGACCCGCACGGGCACGGTTGGCGCGGTCCCACCTCGGGAATGGGGGCATCGGAAGTTGCCGGAGTGGCCGATTTACGTGAAGACATGAGCAAAAGCCTAGTGCTTTCGATCGCAGCCCTGCGAAAGAGGCACAGGTAATTTGCGGTGCTATGGGAATTACGGGGCGCGATGGGGCAAGATCTACGTATGCACTCTCGCGCAGGAACCATTGCCCTAGAAGAAGACCTCATTGACGTCGATGCGGTCGTATCGCAGTACTACGATCGCGTTCCCGATCCGGCAGACCCGGCCCAGCAGGTCGTTTTTGGCACCTCTGGTCATCGCGGCTCCAGTTTGGACGGCGCCTTTAACGAGGCACACATTGTCGCCATCACCGCGGCTATCGTTGAGTACCGCGCTCAAGCCGGAATTGACGGCCCCCTTTATATGGGTCGCGATACGCACGCCCTGTCGGAACCGGCCTGGCGCACGGCTTTAGAAGTGCTCGCCGCCGCTGGGGTTCGGGTGCACATTGACGCGCGCGATGGTTTTACACCCACCCCGGCAGTTTCGCTGGCCATTTTGCGGGCGAACGGGGCCGGCACGGCAGATGGTGTGCGCACCACGGGACCGGGTTTAGCCGACGGGATTGTCATCACGCCCTCACATAATCCCCCGCGCGATGGCGGTTTTAAATATAATCCGCCCCATGGGGGGCCAGCCGATACCCAAGAAACGGAGTGGATCGCAGCCCGCGCCAATGAGCTGCTCGCCTCCGGGGTGGATGAGGTAGCGCGGCTGCCGCTGGAATCGGCGCTGGAGGCTCCCACCACGATGCGCCACGACTTCCTTACCGCCTACGTTGATGACCTGCCCAACGTGGTGGATATCGAGGCGATCCGCGAAGCCGGTATTCGCATTGGGGCGGACCCACTGGGGGGCGCCTCGGTGGCGTATTGGAAAGAAATTGCCGAGCGCCACAGTTTGAACTTGACGGTGGTCAACCCGCAGGTGGATCCGCGCTGGGCCTTCATGCCGCTGGATACGGACGGAAAAATCCGGATGGACTGCTCCTCGCCGCACGCCATGGCTGCGCTAGAAACCACAATGCGCCCGGGGGAAGAAAACACAGCGGGCGCTGCCGGTGCAACTGCTGCGGCTCCATACGATGTGGCCTCCGGAAACGACGCCGACGCGGACCGGCACGGAATTGTTACCCCCGACGCGGGCTTGATGAATCCCAATCACTACCTGGCGGTAGCAATTCATTACCTGTTGGCGCATCGCCCCAACTGGCCGGCCGACGCGGCAATCGGCAAGACGCTGGTCTCCTCGGCGCTAATCGACAAAGTGGGCGCGGCGGCGGGTCGAGAAGTAGAAGAAGTCCCCGTGGGATTTAAATGGTTCGTGCCCGGGCTCCTGGATGGCTCGATCGTCTTTGGGGGTGAAGAGTCAGCCGGCGCTTCCTTTTTGCGCATGGATGGGACCGTGTGGACCACGGATAAAGACGGGATCTTACTGGCGCTGCTCGCGGCGGAAATTATTGCCAAAACGGGACAGTCGCCGTCCCAAATTCATGCCCAGTTGGTAGCTGAGCACGGTGAGTCCTGGTACGCCCGGGTGGATGCGCCCGCAACGCGTGAAGAAAAGGCGGTGCTCAAAACACTGAGCCCCAACCAGGTGACCGCCAGCGAGTTGGCCGGCGCACCGATTCAGCAGCGATTGACGGCGGCTCCGGGCAATGACGCGCCAATTGGCGGGCTGAAGGTAACGACGAAGGATGCGTGGTTCGCCGCCCGGCCCAGTGGCACCGAGGACGTATACAAAATTTATGCCGAATCTTTCGTCAGTGCCCAGCATCTGGAAGAAGTGTTATCTGCAGCACAAAAAGTCGTCGGCGCGGCGCTGGCGTAATAAAATTAGCTCATGAAAAACCTCAAAATGCCGCGATCACTCTTGCCGTTGCTCTTGTGCTGCCCCTGGCAGCCTGTGGCGCTGATGATGACAATCCCGCGCCGGCACAGCCGTCACAAACGGCGACTGAAAATCCGTCCGAGGACGCGACCGCTCCGGAAGATGACGCTGCCGATGAGGACGCCACTGACGAGGCGGGCGACGACGCCGACGCAGATGCTGAAAGCGACGGCGCAGATTCGGATGACACCGACTCGAAGGATGACACGCAAGACGCGGCCGCCAGCGCCCTGGACAAGATTAACGACCTGCGCTCGGATGTAAAGGAATTGCGCCGCGAAGCCAAGCATTTGCGCGGCAAGGTCAAGGGCCAGACGTTCGAGGCGCTTGGTAAGACGGAGGGAGCGCTGGGCCAGTCGACCGGGGCCGCGAAGGCCGCCGAGCACGGCAAGTCACACGCTTCTAAGAAAGCCGATGAGGCGCTGCGGGCAATTGAACGAGCCGAAAAACAGTTGCAGCGCGCGGAGCAGGGCTTGAATGACAGTTCGAACTCAGCTGCGAACGATCTCGTCAAGCCAATTCAGGAGCTACAGCAGGGCCTGGATGCACTGCGCGATGATTTGAGCGCGCTCTAACTCCCTATTCCGCCCCACGGCCCTATTCCGGGCGGTCCAGCGCGAGCGCGGGCCGGAAAATCAGCGCGATGGTGACAACGAGCGCACCGGCCACGGCCACGGCAGCAAATCCGCCGCGGGGCCCGAAGTGGTCGATGACCGAGCCGGCTGCTGAAGACCCTAAAGCCACGCCCACGCCCAGCGCGGTACCCACCCAGGTCAGGCCCTCGGTCAACCGGCCTGGTGCCACAAACTCCTGCACCAGGGCGTTGCCGGAGATCAGGGTCGGTGCGATCGCGAATCCGGCGATGAACATCACCGCTGCCAGCACCGGCACCGATGTGATGAGTACCAGCGGCGCCACGCCAATCGCCAGCGCAATGACTCCGATGATGAATCGCTTATCGACTGATTGCACCCAATTACGCGAGCCGTAAATCAGCCCAGAAATCAAGGACCCCACCGCGAAGCACGCCAGTATTGCTCCGGCGTAGCCGTCCATACCGCGCGCCTCGGTGAAGGCGACTGTCGCGACGTCGCTCGATCCAAAAATCGCGCCTACGAGCATGAAAATTCCGACCACGATGAGCATCGCAGCTGATGCCATAACGCTGCCCTTGGTGGAATGGTCCCGCCCGCTGGGCGGGGGCTCAGTTCCCTTTTGCCCCAACATGATAAATCCGCCAATCGCTAGGGCCAGTGAACTCACCAAGATGCCCGCACCGGGGAAAACCACGGTCGACAAAATCGTCGCGAGCACCGGGCCGACGATGAAAGTAACCTCATCGAATACCGATTCCAGCGAATAGGCAACGTGCACATCACGGGGATCATCCAAAATGTGGGACCAGCGGGCTCGCACCATCGCGCCCATTGACCCCATGGTGATAGCAGCCGGCGCAACGGAGAGATAGAGCAACCATTCCGGCGCGTGGAGGAGGACTGCCGTTGCCACAATCGCAAGCCCGGTCAGGTGCAGCACAATCGCGGGCCGCATGATGCGCGCTTGGCCGTAGCGATCGACCAGTTTGGCAATTTGGGGTGAGCAAATCGCCTGGATGGCAATAAAGACCGCCGCCACGCGCCCGGCAATGCCGTATTCGCCGTACAACTGGCTGATCATCAAAATGATGCTCAAGCCCAGCATCGAGATGGGCAGGCGCGCGAAAACTCCGGCAATTGAAAACGCGGAGGCTCCCGGCACGGAGAGCACTTTGAGGTACGGACGTAACACGCCCTTATTCTGCCCTACTTCTGCGCCGGCGCCGGCAACGCGCCTTCAGCGTACGGTGGGGGCATGGTTGACAAAGTTGAGCCACAGATTTCTCTAATCGAGGGCGATATCACTGCCCAGCGCGTGGACGCGATCGTCAACGCCGCTAACTCTTCACTGCTGGGCGGGGGCGGGGTCGACGGCGCGATTCACCGGGCGGGCGGGCCCGAGATTCTTGCCGCCTGTAAGGAGTTGCGCGCCACCTCTTACCCCGACGGTTTACCCACGGGCGATGCGGTCGCAACGACGGCGGGGAAACTTCCGGCCAGTTGGGTCATCCACACGGTGGGCCCGGTATATGCAAAGTCGGAGGATCGCTCCCACCTGTTGGCCTCGGCTTATCGGCGCAGCCTCGAGGTCGCCGCTACCATTGGCGCCCAAAGTGTGGCGTTCCCGGCAATTTCGGCTGGAATTTATGGCTGGCCCCTCGACGATGCGGCTCGGATTGCGGTTTCCACCGTCCAAAAAGAACTTCAGGACGGCAAGGCGCAAGACGTGATCAACTCGGTCACCTTTGTGCTGTTCAACACCGAGATTTACGACGTTTTCTCCAAGCAGCTCGGCCCCGCACAGGGTGAGTGAAACAATTGGGGCCTGCGTAGGGTGGGGACGGTGCAGTTCAAGGAAGGTGCAATGAAAGCCACGGACATTATTGCGGGCGTGCAGGCCGGCGAACTTCAGCCGGAAAAGCTCGTGGAAGACGCCCTAAAACGAGTGCGCGAAAACGTGTATTTGGCGGCCGTTCAAGACGTCTACACCGCCGAAGCCAAAGAGGCGGCGCGAACACTGGCCCAGCGCAGTGACCTGGCACAGTTGCCGCTGGCGGGCCTGCCCATTTTGGTGAAGAACAACATCCCGGTGGCCGGTCATCCGGTGCGCAACGGCTCAGTTGCTACCTCGGCCGCCCCCGCGCCCCACGATCACGCCGTGGTTCAGCGGCTGCGGGAGGCAGGGGCGATTGTAATTGGCTCAACTACCGTGCCGGAGCTGTGCCTGTGGGGAACGTGTGATTCTTCATTTGGGACGACGCGCAATCCGTGGGCATTGGATCGCACCCCGGGCGGCTCTTCTGGGGGCAGCGCTGCCGCCGTGGCGGCCGGAATTGTGCCGGTCGCGCACGGCAACGATGGGATGGGATCAATCCGCATTCCGGCCGCGAACACCGGCTTATTCGGCATTAAACCCGGTCGGGCTCTCATCCCCGCCCACATCGGCTCAGATTCTTGGGGTGGGATGAGCGAAAACGGCCCGCTGGCGCAAAATGTGGCCGATGCTGCGCTCGTTTTTGCAGTCCTGGCCGGCGACATGAGTTACGCCGAGGTGGATGAGCCGGAAGCGAGCTTGCGCATCGCGGTCGCGCCCGGGTCACCCTCACCTTTTATTCCTGTCAGCCGCGCGTGGCAGCGCGGCCTGGCCAAAACTTCCGGTGCCCTGCGCGGTGCGGGTCACCACACGACGCTGACGAAATTCCCCTACCCGACGAACCCGCTGCCGATGTTTGCGCGCTGGTTTGCCGGCGCTCACAATGACGCGCGCGACCTAAATCCTGATCTGTTGGAGCCCCGCACCACCATGCACGCGCGCATTGGGAGCTATGTCAATAAGTTCGGCCTGGTGCGCAACGTGGACGCGGTGTCATTCGCCGCCGATGCCAGCGTGTTCTTCCGCGACTACGATGTACTGCTCACGCCCGCGCTTGCGCAGTTCCCACCGCATGCGGATCAGTGGCGCTCGAAATCGTGGTTTGCAAACTTCATTACTAATTCTTCCTATGCGCCGTTTGCCGCGCCTTGGAACATGGTGGGTTGGCCGGCGGCCACCATCCCGGTGGGCGCGGACGAAAGGACGGGTCTGCCCCTTGCCGTCCAGGCGGTCGTGCAACCGGGGAAGGAAAAGCTCTTGTTCTCGCTGGCGCGCCAGTTGGAGCGGATCCAACCCTGGCCGCTGCTTTCGGACTACTAGCTCCAGGCGCGCTTGCTAGTTGGCCGCACCAATACCGAGGGCGGAGATGCCCAGTACCGACAGCACTGCAGCGATAGTGGCCCAAACTACAGTGGCGGCCCCGACCCACAAAAAAGCTGAGCGGGCGCGCACCCCCAGAGCCACCGCTGCCAGCGCGGAAAGTTGCGTGCCCAAGCCCAGGGGTCCCAGGATTGCGATCCCGGGCATGCCCCACTTGGCCATGATGCGGTTGACGCGCTGTTGCCGCGCCGCTTTTTTCGCAGAAACTGCTGCTGATTCGGGTTTTGCTTCACGTCGGCGCGTGCGGCGCTCCACCCACCAATTACGAATTTGCGCACCGAAATAAGCGGCCAGCCACACGGTTAACAGATTCCCAACTAGCCCAAAAAGCAGCACCAGAAAGGGATTGGCGCCCGCGAGAATACCGGCGGGAATAACCATTACCACTTCCAACCAGGGAATGGCCCCGCCCAGGAAGGTGCCGCCCAAGATTGCCCATTCAGCTCCGCTCATGAGCTCTAGTATCCATGATCAATATCGACTACTCCCAAGAGCGGCTGCCCGGACTGGGCGCGTTCAATATTGGTTATCACCCGCTCAATAAACGCCGGCGCGGCCACCGCACTGGGATTGGCCGAGTGCGCGGTGATGGCCACCCGATTATCACGCCAATAGGGGTGGTCATCCGGCAGCGGTTCGGGATCCGTCACATCCAGTACCATCCCGCCCAGGTCGTCGTTTTCGAGCGCGGCTAAAGCGTCGTCGTCCTTAATTGCCTCCCCGCGCCCCACATTGACGACAATCCCGTCTGCCGGGAGGGCGGCTAAGACCTCGGCGTCGATGACGTGGCGGGTGGCGGGGGTGGCGGGCAGGACGTTGATGATGTCGTCAATTCCGGTGCGCCACTGCGGGTCATCGAGCGTGGTGACGGAATCCGCGTGGGGGTCATCGCGTTGATTGCGGACGACGCCGCGCACCTCGCGTACGCCCAGCCCCTGGAGTTGGCGGGCGATTTCGGTGCCGATTCCGCCCAGTCCGAGGATGGCAACGCGCCGCAGGTGCAGCGGGCGAAACTCCAGGCGTTCCCACGTTGTAGCAGTAGCGAATTCGGGGATGCGATGGATCGCGGCGAGGTAACTGGCCACCGCGTGCGCCGCGACCGGGCCGGAATAGGCGCCGGCGGCCGATAGCCACGTGCGATCGCGGTCAAGGACGCCCACATCGCGCCAGTGGTTGATGCCGGCCGAGGGGAGCTGCACCCACCGGATTCCCGGATGCAACACATCGGCCAGTTCGCGATTTTTGAAACTGTTCCAAACTAGATAGGTCGCCTGGGCGGGATCATCAACCGTGGTGGCTTGCGCGCCACTGAGCGCGGCGCTCAACTCGGGTGAGGGGTTGCCGGAGACAAAAACCCGAACATTGGTGGCATCTGGAGCGGTAGGAGGAGTGGCAGTCATGTGCCCATGATCTCATTGCCGGTTGCGGGGCATTTGACGGCGCGAAATGAGGCTCTTGGCCAGGCCGGGAGCCACGGGCACCTGCGCAAACTGGGTGGCTTGCAAGGCGTGATAAATATCGGGTTTTCCGGGCCACACCGTGGTTGATACTTCATTTTCGGGCGTGAGCTCATGCCACCAGGAGCCGCCCACCGGGTCAATAAGGTGGCACTGGGCGTAATGCCACCAAGTGCGGTGCCAATCGGCATATTGCTCATCGCCGGTCACGTGGAAAAGGGTGGCGGCAGCGCCGATGGCCTCGGCCACAACCCAGTGCATGCGCAGGTCCACCACCGGATTACCGTCCCAATCGACGGTGTAGACGAATCCGGGCGAACCATCTACGCTCCAGCCCTGCTCAACACCGGCAGCAAAGAGCCCGACCGCGGCCTCGTGCAACCAGGCGGGGGCCGCGGCACCGATCGCGCCGGCCAGGTTTTCTAATAGCCGCGCCCACTCAAACCAGTGCCCGATGGTGGATCCATAGGGCCGGAACGGATCGGTCTTATCTTCGGCGTTGTACTCCAGCAGGGGCTGCCAGTGCGCGTCGAAGTGCTCGATGATGCGCCAGTTATTGGTGCGGGCTTGTTCGACCATGTGCTGGGAGATTTGCAGCGCCCGTTCGCGCCACTTTTCGGCCCCGGTGGCATCGAACGCCGCCAAAAAAGCCTCGACCACGTGCATATTGGAGTTC
>DAHVRJ010000172.1:0-6237 GCA_027322505.1 Demequinaceae bacterium | reverse complement strand
TAACGGGCGGGGGCGCATCGAGGCTGCGGGCCAGCGGTGAATTGATCGGCTGCCTCGCATCAGGATTAAGCCAACTGGGCGCTTCGGGCGGCGCACTAGCCGGCGGGGTGGAATACGCGCTTGCCTGCGGATCAGGGCGCCCGTCGGCATGGGGCGCGCCAGAGGGAGTAACTCCGTAACCCGGCGCGTGGTCAGCCGGGCCATGAGACACAGATCCATAAGGCGCAGAGCCGTACGCCGCCGGGGTATAAGGCGCCGAGACGTAAGGTGCAGAACCTCCGCCTTGGGCGGTTGCGTCGTGGAGGCGAGCCACCGCTGGATCAATATTTGCCGGAATAATCCGCGCTCGCGCCGCGCGATCGTGGATTCCTTGATGCTGCGATGTGTCGGAAAGAATCACGAGAACATGAACGATAAAACCGATTCCGGGCACGGCCGCAATTACGTTAAATATCGCACCCCGCATCAGGGCACTTCCGCCACCCAGCGGGTCTCCGGTGTGCGCCTGCACCAGTCGCACTCCGGTAATTTTTCGACCCAAAGTTTGGCTGCTAACGCCGCCAATAACGCAGAGAATTAGCGCCGCGGTTATCCATACCCCCACGGTGATTAGCGGCACGTGCAAATAGTCGACCGGATAATTAAAAACGAGTTCAGTTCCTTTTTCGATTACTTCGAAAAAGGACGCACTTTGGAAATACCACTGCGAATGGAACGTGAAGTAAACCAGCGCCAAGTACGCGATCGCGGCGGGCACAAAACAGACCACGGAGTCGATGAGCCAGGCAGCAAAGCGCGTCCCTAAACGCGCGGGAGCAAAACCACCCACAGCCCCTGCCCTCACTTGCGCTGCTCCTTTCGTACCGCGCGCCGCTCCTTACGCCGATACTTCAGCGACACTGTTGTCCATCTTGCCTTGCGGCGGCGTTTCGGCTGTGTCTTGCGACGCAACTCGCCAGTGAGACGGTCCACCTCCTGCCAATACGCGTCGGCCTCCCGCGGTCCCGGTGGCGCGGGACTGAACACTGCCGCATCGGCACCATAAGCCAAATTCAAAACTTCCTGCTGTAAAACCGGTGCGTGCGGAGTATCTACTAACGTGGCGGTCAGCGTTGCGATATCGGCGGCGAATTCGGCTCGCGTTACCTTCGAGCGAGCGATTTGGGAGCTGCCGTTGATGTCAAATGTGACGTCAACAAGTTCATCCCATCCCCCGGTCACGCGGTCCACGGGGTGGCGCTGCTTGCGCCGCTTATTTCGACGCCGCTGCTTCAACCAAGCAATCACCAAAATCGGCACCAGCCATAGCAACATGATGAGGCCAATGCCACCCCCCACGGCGATCCAGAGCAGGTAGTTGCCGGCGCCGGTTTCATCCTCGGTGGTGTCCTCTGTTTGCGGACGCTCCGTATCCTCATCCGGAGGCGTGACCTCATCGGGAGGAGGCAGGGGCGGTTGCACGATCTGCGGCTGGCTTTCTTGCGTATCCTGCGGCAAATCTTCTGCCGGGGTCTTCGACTCGGGGGGTGTGGGAAAAAACGGAACCCAACCCACACTCGCGAACTGAACCTCCACCCAAGCGTGAATGTCCCCACCTTGGACAGTGACGTCGTCCAAAATTTCGGCCTCATCGACCTCGGAATCGTAATCGGGAATGAAGCCCATAACGACGCGCGCAGGCAGACCCGCGCTGCGCCCCATCAAGGCCATGGCCGAGGCGTACTGTTCGTCATTGCCGACCATCAGGTCGGAAGTCAGTAGCGAGATGAGCCGTGATGCGCCGTGACCGGCAAGGGAGGGATAGTCGCCAGCGGCGGTTTGGCCATTGGAAAACCATCCCTCATCTTGTAGGTACTGTTCCAACGCGCGGGCGATGCCAATCGGTGAAGAGGCTTCGCGCGAGGCGTCGGAAGCAGCCGTGATGATGGCTTCGGGCACATTAGTGGGCTCGGGCAGGGAAACTGAGCCGATATTGGTGCTCAAGAGATCTTCGTCTTGGGGCGGACGCGGGACGATTGCCGTCAGTTCATAGCGGGTGCCCGCTGTGATCCCCGGCGGCAAGAGCGCCGTGCCGGTCGCGTCGTTATATCGCAATTCGGAGCGCTGCTCACGGACCGTATTGGAATCAAACTGAAATTCTTCGAGCCAGCCGACCGTGGGCAGCCACGGGCCGGGCATTTCGTGAATCTCGATCTCCACTTCCTGCTGGACCCCGCGCGCGTTGGGGTGCAACTGGTCTCCGATGCGCCGGAAGGCTCCCGATCCATCGGCATCGTGGGCGCCGGAAACATTCCAGACCACGCCGTCGAAGTCGTCCATCGTTGCCAGGCGGATGGGGGTTCCGGCGGGCAGCCCGGAAATCGTGAAAAGATCGGTATCTTTGAGCTCTTTGATGTAGGTGCGGTAGCCCGAGAGCGGGGATGGGAAGTCACGCGGGTCAAAAGGCGGCGCTAATTCATCTCGCAAAACGAACCGCGGGGTATCTTCCAGCAAGACCGGGGCGACAAATACGCCAGCTGAGCCCATCACAGCAAACGTGACTCCGATGGAAAAGACGCGCCGCGGCTGAAAACTACCGGACCACCAAGCGGCCCAGGTCAGCAATATCGCGGCGATGAGAATCGACAAACGGCCGTCGACAAAAGCCGTGCGCCACCCCAGCAGCGTTGCCAGCCCATATCCAACTAGGGGTATTGCAGCGGCCCAGGTCGCGCGGCTGGCGCGCGGGACACGGAGCGCAATAGCACCGGCGCTAAGCGCCACGATGAAGGCAATGAGGAAGGGCGCGAGTACCATGGGGGAATCCAGGCCAAAGCGCGGCTCGAGGGTGAGCATGTCTTTCCACACGCGCACAATTCCGGCGGCAGTTTCCGTGATGAGGCCGCCGCCCACTGGCTCCTGGACGGTAAGCGCCCCGAAGATCCTTAACCCTAGGCCCGCAAGATAGGCCGCGAACAGGCCGAAGGAGACGGTCGATAGCCCTCCCCACCGGCGCGTGGTTGCAAAATACGCAATTCCGGAGCCGGTCAACGCGCCCAGCGCCCCGGCAGTCAAAAGCGCAGCGGGGCTAAACACCCGGTAGAGCGGGGAAAGGATCAGCGCCGCCAAGGCGGCGAACACCAAAAGGGTTATAAGTTGGCGCGCGGAGGCAGCGCGAGCGTTTGGCGTGTTCATCGCACCGCCCGCTGCATCAGGCGCGGCAGGTCAGCCAGTGCTCCCACCCGCACCGAAGTCGCATCGCCCAGCGGGCGTACCTGGGGTGGGGCACCCCGCTCGCACCGCAGGATGAGGACCATCATCGATTTATCTACCAGCGCGATCATGTCGCGCAGTTCACTGATGCTGCGCTGGGATCCAACGACGAAAATCGCCACCGAAGCGTCGGGAACGTTGCCTACAAGCCAGGGCGCCAACTGGTGGCTGCGGCGCTGATCGGAGCTAAATTCGATGCGCGAACATCCGTCTAAAAACCGCACCGGCACATCGATGCGCAGCTGGTCGTTGCCGGCGAGCACCACCAAATCGCGCTCTTCCCGCAGCGCTTGCACCCCCAGCGAAGCAAATACCGAGGCCGCCAGTTCAAACTCGGCCCCATCAGCAAACTCATCGGGGTGGGCGGTGAGCAGCAGCGCAGTGCGCGTGCGCCGGGTGTCATCAAACTGGCGCACCATTAGGTCACCGATGCGGGCGCTGGTCTTCCAATGAATGTGGCGCCGATCATCTCCGGGAATGTATTCGCGCAGGGTGTGGAAAGAAATGTCGGAATCGGCGATGATCTGCAGGCTTTGCCCTTCTAGATCCCGCATGAGCCCGGCTCCGGTGCCCGAGATTCGCACGATCTCCGGGTGTACGAACAGCTCGATGGGCTCGGTCCATTCCACAGAACGCTGGATAAGTGAGAACGCATCGCCGCGCACCGAAGTGGCCGGGCCCATGATGATTACTCCGCGGCGGTCGGTGGGAATGGTCACAATCTCATCGTGACTTTGGCCCGGGCGCAGCAACGGAATGGAAAATTGCGCGGCATTGACTCCGATGGGAACGCGCAGGGAAGCGGGCAGGACCAGTCTGCGACCGGAATTTTGGACGACGACGTCCGAGTTGAACTTCTCCCCCACCCGGACGCGGGTGGTAGGCAGGTTAATTTTTACCCGGTAGGTGGAGCGGCCCAGCGTGTGCAGTGCCGCGATGGCGAGCGCAGCGGCACTGACGACTCCCAACACCACTAACTCGGCCCACCCGAGCGCAATTCCGACAATAATTGCCGAAACCGCGACGGTCAGGACCGCCCACGCCAAATTCGTCATGTGGACTAGTCCCGAGTTACCGGTGGCGCCACTTCGGCCAAGATGCGGCCGATCACTTGCGCGGGGGTGACACCAGAGAATTCGGCGTCTGGGTCCAACATGATGCGGTGGGCCAAAACGGGCTCGGCCAAGATTTTCAAGTCATCGGGCAGCACGAAGTTGCGGCCATTGGACATCGCCCACACCTTGGCGCAGCGCATGAGCGCCAGCCCGCCCCGGACGGACACGCCCAGGGTCGTGTGATTATCAGTGCGCGTGGCTGCAATAAGCCGAGCGCCGTAGTCAAGAACTGGATCGGCGACGTGAGCTTGGGCTGCCTGTGCGGCAAGGGCGTTGGCGTCATCGGTGGTGATGATGGGCTGGACCTTCCCCGCGCGGTCCCGGTGGGCCGAGCCGGCCAGAATCTGCACGGCATGGTGGTGATCGGGATACCCCAGCGAGGTCTTCATGATGAAGCGGTCCAGCTGCGCTTCGGGCAGGCGGTAGGTTCCAGCCTGTTCTATCGGGTTTTGCGTGGCGATCACGAAAAAGGGTTTGCCGACGCTGTGGGTTTCCCCATCGACGGTGACCCGACTTTCTTCCATCACTTCAAGCAGCGCGGACTGAGTTTTGGGGCTGGCCCGGTTGATTTCGTCTGCTAGCACAATCGAAGCGAAGACTGGTCCGCGGTGGAACACAAACTCGGAGTCTTGCTGGTTGAAAATGGTCACGCCGGTGACATCGGAGGGCAGCAGGTCGGGCGTAAACTGGATGCGCTGATGGCTGCCGGAGACACTGGCCGCCAAGGAACGGGCTAAAGATGTCTTCCCCGTTCCGGGCGCGCCTTCGAGCAGCATGTGCCCCTCCGCCAGGAACGCGGTGAGTGTCAGGCGCACCGCGTGTTCGGTTCCCAAAACCGCCTCGCCGATGTGCTCGGTCAGGCGGGTAAACGTTTCGGCGAACTGCGCCGCCGCGGCCGGCGTTAGTTCCACACCGTATTGGGAATCAGTCATAGCTGTGTTCACGATAGTCCTGTCATGGGAAAGAACCGAAAGTATGTTTTTACTTGGGCGAGTTCATTACTCGGTGTTGTTGATGTCGGTGGCGGGCCGATCGTATGCGTTTTACTGTGCGCATCGGACGTAGCACCATTCGGCGCGCGGGATTGCACGGTGACTTTTACTTTCTGACCGGGCTCGAACGGGCCATCGGAGTTTGTTAACACCGCGGACGTGCTCGAGTAGTCGTCCGTTTCTTCTTTACCTCCGTCAATCGACCACGAAACTTTATAGGTGGAGATATCTGGGGCAGCATTCCAATCGAGTTCGAGGGTAATGTTGCTGCCGTACTCGGGGGTAATTTTTAAGCCGTCCGGCTCGGGAATAGGTCGGGAAACATGTTCCGTCTTGGTGCCGGTACTGGTACCGCCACGAGTTTCAGCGGTGACCGAAACTTCCACCGGCACGGACTCGCCCGGGTCAAGGCCGGGCACTTCGAAGGAGGCTGAGTTCCCGGATCCCATATCGGCTCGGCGCTCTCGGCCACCATTGATGGAATACCATGCCTCATAACCGACGTGGTCAAAACCGCCCGAATCCACGTCATTCCAAGAGACTGCGACTTTAGGAACGTCCCCTTCCGAAACCGTGAGATTAACCCGCGGCTTGCCCGGTGGGGTCGTCGCGGTAGCGCTCGCCGGCGAACTCTGCTTGCCCCAGCCCGCGGCGTTCTGTGCACGAACCCGGAAGTTGTACTCCTTGCCGCCCTCCAAATTGCTGAAAGTAAAGCTGCGACTGCGAGCAGAAAGAGTTTCCTTCTGCTCAAAGTCATCGCGATAAGCAATAACCTCGTACCTTTGAATGGCGTTTCCGCCATCATCAGCTTCATCCCAACTGACGCGAATTTCGCCCGAGCCGTCTCGGCCCGGCCTGGCGTTCGGAGTAGCTACTTC
>DAHVRJ010000171.1:0-6262 GCA_027322505.1 Demequinaceae bacterium | reverse complement strand
GTGCGGCACCTGTTCAACCGCATGGTGGCCGTCATTAACGCCTCCCCGCACTTAAACCCGACCCTGACTGAAAAAGAGCGCATCGCCACCGAAAAACAGGGCTACGAATACTTAAACCGTCTCGTCCACGCCTCCATCCCCCAAGCGCTGCCTTCCGCGCAATACCAAGCCATCGATGCCACCAGTTACCCAACCATGTCAGCCCCGCCCCCTAAACCAGAGAGCATGACGACCAAAAAGAGCAAAAAGGGCAAAAGAAAAACTTCAAGCAAAAAAGAATTCCCTCCGTACGAAAAAGACTACCAACGTGATGGATCAGCTTTTGTGCGCCAACGCACCGGAGCTCATGACCCCGATGGTCGCTGGGGATATCAAACCCCCACCCCCGGAAACGGCATGCAAGACACGTTTTTTGGTCACAGCGCCCTCGCCTCAGTCGCCTCGTACCCCCAAGACAATCCTTATCGGGAATTGAAACTAGTCACCGCGATGATGGTCATCCCCAACGCCACCGACCACTCCGCCGCGACCCTACGCATGATCAACGACCACCTGATCCCCTTCCACGGCACTGATTTCACCCTTCTCACCGACCGAGGTTTCACCAACGCTAAACCCGAAAACTGGGCCGACCACCTCCTTGCCGCCGGGATCGAACAAGTCATAGATATGCGCAAAGATGACCTACAAATTCGCCGCGACAAAGACACCGGCGTGATCATGTTCGCAGGCGCGCCCTTCCTACCCTGGACACCCGAAGCCCTCTTCGAAGCCGTCTCCCGCCCAGTGCGCTACACCACAAACCCCGATAATCCCGAAGAGCACATCGAAGCGTTCCATGCAGCAATAGCAGCCCTCGACCCCTACGCGCTCATACCCAATGAGACCCGACGCCCCAACGGCAACCGCCAATACTTAGTCCCCCAACACGACCGAGCCCTAGCTACTGCCGCCCAACGGAAAACGAAAGTCTTCACCCAAGCCACCATCCGCATCAAAAAGCAAGCGTTTGGCAAACTTCAACAGCACCACCGCTGGGGCACCCCCAAATGGATCGAAGCCTACAACCACCGCACCGCCGTCGAAGGGGTCTTCGGAAACCTCAAAGACCGCGAACAAGGCGGCGTCACCCGCGGCTGGATCCGCGTAGTAGGCATCCCCGCCATGGCCCTAATGCTCGCAGCAGCAATGGTCTACCACAACTTAAAAACCGCACAACACTGGGCCGAGAAAAACCTGAAAACCGACGTCGACATTTACGAATTCGACACCGAAACCGAACTTCGATCCCAAATCAAAAACGACCAACCCCGCCAGCCCAACGCCCCACCCACCGCGGCCTAAAACAATCCGCCCATAACTGAAGAAAACCCGAGATCCAGCCCGCCAGCCATAACGCTCGCGGGCTACACGCCTACCCAAAAACACGCCCAAAAACCCCTGCCGCGCAAAAAGAAACACCACCGCGGCAAGTCGTTAAACGAAATCGCGTTCCAGAAGCTAAAACTCCCCCAAAAACAGCGAAAACCGCTCTACTCCACCCGAATTTCGAGGATATGTAACCTCACACCCCAAAGTTATGCAACCACCCCTTTGTACCCCGGATGGGACTCGAACCCATACTGGATCGATTTTAAGTCGACTGCCTCTGCCTATTGGGCTACCGGGGCGTGGCGCAAAAGTATCGTATTGCGCCGGGTTACATCGTAGCGATTGGCCCGGCGATTATCTCTTTTGCCCTAGGTAGCGCGAACGGTTTGCGGCTATCTTAGCGGCATGACGAAGACGCAAACGGTCGACGAATTCCTCCAAGGCCACAGCGGGCCCGCCCGCGACCTGCTCGAGCAACTACGCGCACTGCGCCAATTCGCCGGCCCCAACGCTACCGAAGCCATCAAGTGGGGCCATCCCGCCGTCCTGCATGCGCAAGGGGTCATTCTCTTCGTCTACAGCGCGCATAGACATCACGCAAATATTGTTTTCACCCCCAGCACCCGCGCGGCTTTCGCCGATGCGCTGACCGATTTCAAGACCGGCAAGGGCAGCATTTCCCTGCCCTATGGCGCAGAAATCCCGACCGCACTTTTGCGTGAAATGGTGCAATACCGCGTCACTGAATTTGAGGACCACGGCGTTAAGTGGATGTAGCGACCGCTAATCAGTATCGATAATTTCTTTTGCGCGATTTAGGACGGCGTCCAGCATCTCAACCGTCAACGCGCCGGTTTGGGTGTTGCGCTGGCTCACGTGATAACACCCCAGCAAAATCACCGGCTCGCCATCGCGCGTGTGCAACAGCGCCTCTGCGCCGTGGCCGAACTTCGGCTGGGGGCGTGGCACCTGCCATCCCAGCGCCCGCGCCGCACGCAAAACCGCGCTCCACGCAAACGATCCGAGCGGGAAAATCACCCGCAAACTTGGCGTCACAAGGTCCAGTTCCCGGTGCAGCCAGTGGCTGCAAGTATCACGCTCTTGAGGGCTGGGTTTGTTTTGAGGCGGGGCGCAGCGCACGGCGGGAATCATGCGCACCTCGCTAAGTTCCAGCCCGTCGGCCGCATCAACACTGGTGGCCTGATTGGCAAACCCCACCCGGTGCAGCCCGGCAATAATCCAGTCCCCGGACGGGTCCCCGGTAAATTGCCGGCCGGTGCGGTTTCCGCCGTGGGCCGCGGGCGCGAGCCCAATAATCGCAATCGACGGATTATCAACACCAAAACTGGCAATTGGCCGGCCCCAATAGGGCTGCTCCGCAAACGCTCTTCTGCGAGTTTCGGCCACTTCTTCGCGCCACTCCACCAATCGCGGGCACGCGCGGCACACCGTCGTCGGCGCAACCAGACCCCGCGCATCGGCGGCATTCGCCGCCAGTTCGGCCACGGCGGCGGCGCTGGTGGCCACCGGGGTCTGCGGCGTTGCGACATCCCCGGGCCACCCGGTTCCCGGTGGAACCGGTGAGAGGAAAAGCTCGCCCGTGCGCGGGTGGGGTTTCATCTTTCTGACACCGCAGTTTCGGGGACCATACTCAAGGCCAGCCCGTCGAGAATGTCATGCTCCGAAGTCACCACCGGGCCCAATTCACGGTCCCGCTTGGCCATCGCTGCCGCGACCCGCGCCACAATCCGTGCCCACACCAGCGCTCCCCCACCCATTACATCCACCCGCCCCGGGTGCATATACGGCAGCTCCGCTCGCTCTTCTCGGGTCATCCACAACAGCTCATCGGCGGCCTTTTCCACCTGCTCGGGCGCTAATTCCGCGCCGTGGATCTTTTCGCGGTCATACTTGGATAAACCCAACGCGTGGGCGGTCAGCGTGGTGACGGTGCCGGCTAAACCGACCAGCGTGCCCACCTGACCAAAATCGATAACTTCGCCAGCCTCATCTAATGCCGCCTCCACGTCCGCCCCGGCCGCGGCAATGGCCCGCTGTCGCGCTTGGCTGCCCGGGTGCGAGGCGCCGTCCTCAATTGCCGCTAAATGGCGCTCCGTCATGCGCACGCACCCCACGTTGACGGAGATTGAGCGCTCGGGTGCGCGGGTGCCGAATACGAACTCGGTCGAGCCGCCGCCCAAGTCCACAACCAGATATGGGCTGGGATGATTTTGGACGGCGCCCGTAGCCCCGGCGAAGGAAAGTTCCGCTTCCTGGGCTCCAGTGAGCACTTCGGGTTCGACTCCGAGGCGGTCTTTAATCCCGGCCACGAAATCCGCCCGATTCGAGGCGTCACGGGTGGCGGAGGTGGCCGCGAAACGGATGCGTTCGACGCCGTTTTCTTCGCAGATTTTGGCGTAGGTTTCCGCAACTTTGAACGTGCGCTCAAGTGCTTCGGCGCTGAGTTGTCCGGTTTTGTCCACGCCCTGCCCCAGGCGCACGATCTCCATGCGGCGCGTGACCTCGTTAGCGGTTTGAGCGCCGGGCTCAACGTCGGCAACCAGGAGGCGGATGGAGTTTGTTCCGCAATCAATTGCTGCTACGCGCATCGGCACTCCTCTATCGACCAGTGGGGGCGCAGGAGTTCTACGGCCCGGTCGCCAAGCGGGTTGATGCCCGGGCCGACTGCGAGCGCGTGCGCCACTAAAACGTGCAGGCATTTCACGCGCGTGGGCATGCCGCCAGCTGATATCCCTGCGATTTCGGGCACTTCGCCCAGCACGGCCCGGTCGGCCAGATATGCCTCGTGCGCGCGCTGATACTGCGCTGCGAGTTCCGCGTTGTGCTGGAGTTCTTCGGACCACTGGCGCATGATTCCGGTGGTTTCCAGCGTCGATACCGCGCTGGTGGCGCCGGGGTGGGTGAGGTAGTAGGTGGTGGGGAACGGCGTGCCATCGGGCAGGCGCGGGGCGGTGCGCACCACTGCCGGATTGCCACAGGTACAGCGCGCGGCGATGGCAACGGTTCCGCGCGGGGGCCGGCCCAGTTGGGTGGCGACTATTTCGAGATCGGCTGCGGCTACTGGCTCGGTGGGCAGGGGCGCCGGTTCATAAACCTGGTTCATCAAAACTAGTTTCTCCCGCTCTCAATTTTCCGCCACCGCAACTGCACGCGCTGCACTTTTGCGCGCCTTAGTTTTCGCCCGCGACGCGGATCGAATCCTGAATGGAGCTGTACCACGGCTGATCGGTTGACACATCCACTAAATCTTCCAACGCGGGTAGGCCGGAGTCGACCTCGCCCTCTCCCAGTGCCGGCTCCTCCGGCTCCACAAAGCCGGGATCAATGACCTTGTAGGCGGTCTCCCCCGGCATCACAAAGGCCAGGCGCTCACGTGCTTGGGCGGCGACATAGGCGGGGTCTTCCCACCGCGATAATTCCGCGCGCAGGTCCGCCTCACGCTGCTCGGCGGCCTCGACTTCCTGTTCCAGTTCCGCAATTTCCGCTCGCTGCGTGAGGTAAGCGCGCACCGTGGGGAACAGTGTGACCAGTGCAAAGATGGCGATCACGAACAGCATCGCAAAGCGAATCGTGAACAGGCGCGGGGGCCGGTGTTGTTGTCCGCGCTCCACTGCGGGGTTGGTTTTGGATGCGCCGCGTGTTCTTGACCGTCCGCCGAATTTACTTGGGCCATTGCCCGGTGCGCTGCCAGCGCGGGATGCCTTGCCACCGCGGCTGGATCCGCCCGATCGCCCCGCGGCACCCGCGCGACCGGTGCTACCAGCCCGGCCGGTGTTGCCAGCCCGGCCGGTGTTGGCGCCGCGACCGGTGTTGCCGCCGCGACTGCCGCGCGGATTGCGCGGTGCGGGCGGGCGTCTGCTGACCACTAATACTCCTGATCGATGCGGAAAGTTTAAGAATAACTCTGGGGCAATTATCGGCCATCTGCGCGCGGTGGGCTGTTGCGACGCGCGGCGGACTGCTGTGCGGCGCGGCCACTGGTCCGATTTCCTGTAGTGCCGTGGGAGCACAGCCCGGTCGCGATCGACCGTAATGCCGCAGCAGCGGCACCCGGGTGGCACTGCCCTGGTAGTGCAGGCAGCCGCGATCCTGAGCTGCTTTCCCCGGCGCTAAATCGCGCGAGTTCGTGGGCAATTTTAGATCGAGCGTCGCTTATTTTGCCCGATATAGCGTAGAATAGGACCGTTGAGCGCGAGAAACGCCGATGCTTTCAGCGTTGGCATGGATTCGATCAAGCACCGCTCAACTGCCTCACTTTTACTGCAACCGTCGCCCCGGGCATTTCGGCCCGGCAGCCGGTTCGCGCCATTTCGGTGACCACTGGGCAGGTTCGCCCTACCCAGTTACGGAAAGGAAGTCGTTATGGTCAAAAACATTTTCGTTCTTGGACTCGATTCGCTCAACAAAGAAGCGTTGGAGCGGCTCCCCGGAGCAAAAAAATACAAATTCCACCAACTACTTACCCGAGAAGAACTCGTAGCTGATCCGATTTCAATCCCGCGGCTAATTGCCAAGGCCGATCTGGTCTTGCAAGCCTTCAAGGGCAAAATCGATGCCATCGTGGGCTACTGGGATTTTCCCGGATCAATGCTCGTGCCGCTGCTGTGCGAGCGCTATGGCTTGCGCTCGACTTCGCTGCGCTCCGTCGTGGTTTGTGAGCACAAGTACTGGAGCCGGCTGAAGCAAAGCACTCACATTGAAGAAGTTCCCCAGTTTGGCCTGCTGGATCTGGATTCGCCGGTGGCGCAGCTGCCCGATGGCGTGGACTTCCCAGTGTGGATTAAGCCGGTGAAATCTTCGTCGTCACAGGGCGCTTATTACGTGCCCGATGCCGAAGCGCTGACCCGGGCCCGCTAATACATGCGGGCCG
>DAHVRJ010000175.1:0-3080 GCA_027322505.1 Demequinaceae bacterium | reverse complement strand
ACCGCCAAGATCCCCTCCCTCCACACCCCGGTGGGGGCCCTATCTGGCGGTCAGCGCCAAACCATTGCGATCGCTCGATCATTACTCGGCACGCCCCAGCACATCGTGCTCGATGAGCCGACCGCTGCTCTAGGCGTGGCGCAAACGGCAGAGGTTTTAAAGCTGGTTGAGCGCCTTAAAGCCGATGGCCTGTCAGTGATCATGGTCAGTCACAACATGGCCGATGTGATGGCCGTGGCCGACCGGGTGGCGGTGCTGCGATTGGGACGCAATAACGGCACATTCCAGGTAGGCGAAACCTCATCGAGCGAAATTGTTGAGGCCATTACGGGAGCGGCCATTCATGAGTAAATACACATTCTTGGCGCAGCGGGCTGGCAATGAGGAGTCAGAAGATGACTGAAGTCGATACCAGTCAAAAACGTGAGGTTCGGGCGGCTGACGAGCGGATAATTGAATACCGCGGTGTCAGAGGGCAAATAAACCGCCTTTCAGAGCGCGTTCGCGGCGGTGAACTTGGTTTTTTGCCCGTTATTGTGGGCCTGGCAATCATTTGGACGATTTTTGGACTGCTGAATTCCACGTTCTTATCGCCAACTAACCTGAGCAACCTACTGATGCAAAGTGCCGGTGTTGGCACGATTGCGTTGGGGCTAGTTTGTGTCCTGCTGGTTGGAAATATTGACCTGTCTGTCGGGTCAGTGAGCGGATTATCCGCCGCTATCTTGGCCACCGTCTTTGTCGAGATGAACTACCCAGTTGTGGTTGCCATTGCGGCCAGTGTCGCAGCAGCCATAGTCATCGGCTTGCTCTATTCGTTTATCCATCTGCGCTTTGGGGTTCCCGCTTTTGTCATTACACTCGCGGGCCTGCTGGCGTTTCGCGGAATGAAACTGTGGGTGCTGGGAACCTCGGGTTCTATAAACCTGCCCTATGACTCATTCCTCGTGCGCTTGGGCCAGACGCTTTTTATTCCCAAGGCGATTTCATATGTAATCATCGCGGCAATTGTTATTGGCATTCTTATATTTGGCCTGGAGCATGCCCGGCGCCGCAAAGCCGATGGCCTTGCAAGTACGCCCACCACGATGCTGTTCGCGCAAGCCGCGCTGATCGCCGTGGTTTTGGGTGCCTCAACGTGGTACCTCAATAAGGGTCGGGGCATTGGCTGGATGTTCGCATTGTTTGTTGGGTTCGTAGTGCTGATGCACTATGCGCTTAAGCGAACAAAGTGGGGGCGTTCCGTTTACGCCGTCGGCGGCAATAAGGAGGCGGCGCGGCGGGCCGGGATTAACGTCTCGGGGATCTTGACCTCCACATTTGTAATTGGCGCAGTCTTTGCCGCAGTGGGCGGAATAATGATGGCCGGCCGGCTGGCAGCCGCCTCGCAAAGCGCGGGTAACAACCTCGAACTTAGCGCTATAGCTGCTGCAGTAATCGGCGGAACGAGCTTGTTCGGCGGACGCGGTAAAGCGTTCTCCGCCCTGCTAGGTGTGCTCGTAATTCAGTCAGTTGACAACGGCTTGGTCTTGCTCGACTTGCAGTCGTCGTATCGCTTCATGGTCACCGGAGCGGTTTTGCTGATCGCGGTGATCGTCGATTCTGCAGCAAGCAAATCGCGCAAATCTCACGGTCGAGAATAGAAATAAGGAGTTCGAAGAATGTCGCAATCACTTGCGGGAAAAGTCGCTGCCATCACCGGCGGAGCGGCCGGAATCGGATTAGCCACTGCGCGCACGCTCCTAAAGGCCGGCTCCACGGTAGTTATCGTGGATCACGACGCACAAAAACTGAGTGAACTAGCCGACGAGCTCGGGCCGAAGGCGCACACGCTCGAACTGGATCTATTCGATACCGAAGCGGTATCAAACATGCTGCCGCGCATTCTCGAATTGACCGGCAAACTAGATATTTTGCATGTCAATGCCGGCGCCTACACCGGCGGGCCCGCAGTTGAGGGCGATCCCGATGAGTGGGATCGGGTGTTAAACCTGAATAACAACGCGGCGTTTCGGTGCGTGCGTGCGGTATTGCCGCACATGATTGAACAGCGCAGCGGTGACATTATTTTCACTAGTTCAGTAGCCGGGGTAATTCCCGTAGTTTGGGAACCCATTTACACCGCATCCAAATACGCAGTGCAAGCCTTTTTGCACACCACACGCCGCCAGGTAATGGAGTATGGCGTTCGGATGGGCGCGGTTCTGCCCGGCCCCGTTCTCACCGCGCTATTGGACGACTGGCCAGAAGCCAAGAAAGAAGAAGCCCTTGCTGCGGGTAGCCTCATGCAGGCTGAAGAGGTCGCCGACGCCGTCGAGTTCATGCTCACTCGGCCGCCGAACGTTGTGATTCGCGATCTGGTGATCTTGCCAAACACCGTTGACTTGTAGTCGGGCGAACCTGAAGCGTTGACCTGTAGTCGGGCGAACCCGAAGCATGAATTGGGCCAACCGAATCGTTAACCGCGCCGGCAAAGAAACGCGAAGGCGCGCTTAGGGAGTTAGTGACTAGTTCCTAGGCGCGCCCGAGAGGATTTTAGGATTACCCTACGAGTTCGTATTCGCCCGCCAATTCCTCATTTACAACGGTTGCTGCTGCAAGGTTGTCAGAAACGGGGCACCGCAGGAGCGCCTCGGCGACTATTGCTTCTTTTGTAGCTTCATCCGTATCGGCGTCGAGAGCAACCTTGACATCAATGCTCTTAAAGCCGGCGCGCTCATCGGTTCTTCTGCCCATAAACTTCTTGGGGTTTAGCTCGCCTTCTGCGTCCATCTTCAAAGAGTTCACTGTGATGCCGCGTTCTTTGGCGATCATGTGGATCACGACATTGAGGCATCCCACTAAGGCGCCTAGCAGGATCTCGGTGGGAGTCATGCCCTCATTGGTTCCGCCCATTGCTGCTGGCTGGTCCATTTTGAAGGTCAAATCCCGGGAAGTCACGGTGGTTAATGTGGGGCTGTCTCCGACGGCGGTGACCGAATATTTGGCCATTTTCACTGCCTCCTGCTTCTTGTTGTCTTGATCTAATTTTATGGGCTCAGGAGGCAGGTCACTTAGGAACATTGTCCCGGTGACTTAAG
>DAHVRJ010000138.1:0-15988 GCA_027322505.1 Demequinaceae bacterium | reverse complement strand
GGGCGATACGTTGCGCCTTCTGCGGGTGTATTAGCAGAATCGCGGCCGCGACTGTTGGGTCGAACGCGGGTATTCCAGATTTTCCCGGGCTCCGGCAAGCAGGTCACCTGGATCCGTCTTGCGTCGACGAGCCGGAGCGCGAGATTCGCATGGAAGCTGCGGAATCTAGCGCGCGATGTCGCATTTTTTGCGCAACTTCGGCGGTTTAGTTGGTTGCGACTAGCGCGGTTTGTTACGAAACCCTTCGTCCCGCGCGGAAAAATCTGGCTCATCGGCGAGCGACCAGAGACCGCACGGGATAACGGCGCGGCATTTTTCGAGTATCTGCGCCAAGAACGCCCCGCCGATCCGATTTTCTACGTAATTACGCGGGAAAGTCCCATGCGCGGAAGAGTAGAAGCGCAGGGAAACGTCATTGACCACTCCAGCTTTCGGCACCGGGTTCTTATGCTGCACGCCAAAGTGTTGGCAAACGCGTATTCGATCAAACACATGCTGCCTTCAAATTGGCACCCTGGCGCCTACATGAAGCAGGCGACGTGGCGTTTAGGCGCCCGGCGCGTCTATCTAAAACACGGGATTCATCTCAGCCCGTACGCTGTTAAGCGCGCAAATGGAGGCTATGACCTCTTCTTGACAGCCGGGGACCCCGAACATCAGGCGTTGGAGGAGACATCGGGGTATTCCCGGCAGTTGGCTAAGACGGGTTTGGCGCGGTTTGACAACCTGCTCACCAACCGCCCTGCAGCTAGCGGTCGGATTCTGTTTATGCCCACATGGCGCAGATATCTCGCTCCGCCGCTATTTGGCGGGCGTACCGGATCGACCATTCCCTTTGAAGGCTCCGCCTATGAAGCTTTCATGGAGTCATTTTTAAGAAGCCAGAAGCTGGACGCAATTTTGGAACAACACGACCTCAAACTCTTGATGATCCCGCACTACAACTTGGCTTCTAACTTTCACGCGGGCTTCTCGCCAAGTCCGCGTATCGAAGTAGGCGATGCGAAGACTGCGAATATTCCGCAACTGCTGAAGGAGTGCGATGCGTTAATCACCGATTACTCATCCGTGCACTTCGATGTTGCTTATGTTGGCTCCCCAATTATCTATGCCCAATTCGATCAAGAAGACTACAAAAACCTGCATGGAGCATCGTCCTGGTTCGATTTTCAGCGAGACGGTTTTGGCCCTGTAGTATCGACTGCTGCCGAAACAGTTGGAGCATTGGAGCACTACGCAAAAAGAAATTTCGAGCGCGAAGCGCTGTATACCGACCGGTTAGGACGCGTCTTTGAATACCACGATCGCGCTAACCGGGCGCGCATCGCTCAGGCGGTTGATTCACTCGTCCCGTAATACGGAGGGCTTGGCGTCGAACCAGCCAAATTAGCAAGTAGGCTAGTCGAAGTTGCAAGGCCTTTTCGAATGTAACTTCCCGCTAAGCACGAGTTGTTATCGACAATGCAAGAAAGAGGAACGAACATGGCGCAAGACGTAGTGGTCGTGGGGCTGGGCTACGTGGGTCTACCACTGGCGCAGGAAGCTTCACGAGCAGGTATGCGCGTGCTGGGCTTCGATGCAAGTGCTGCTGTTGTCGACGGACTAAACGCGGGAAAGTCCCACGTGGATGATCTGACCGACGCCGATATTTCAGAGATGGTCAACCACGGTTTTGAAGCCACAACTGACTCAAGTCGGATTTCCGAGGCGAAGGTCGCTGTAATCTGCGTCCCGACGCCCTTGTCAAACGACGGCCTGCCTGACCTTGCATATGTAAAGAGTGCTGCCGGGGCGATTGCAGAGAACCTAAACCCTGGCATGCTTGTAATCCTTGAATCAACCACCTATCCCGGCACAACGGATGAGATTCTCCGGCCGATCCTTGAGAGCACGGGCCGTCGCGCTGGTGAAGACTTCCACCTGGTCTTCTCCCCGGAGCGTATCGACCCAGGAAACGAAAAGTTCGGAGCTAAAAACACTCCGAAAGTCGTCGGAGGCCATACCCCAGCATGTGCTGACGCTGCAGTCGATTTTTATGGCAAGTTCATTGACAAAGTCGTAAAGACTAGCGGCACCCGCGAAGCTGAAACAGCAAAACTGCTGGAGAACACCTACCGGCACATCAACATTGCGCTGGTCAACGAAATGGCGCAGTTTTGTCATGAACTGGGAATTGACCTTTGGGATGTTATCGATGCCGCAAAAACCAAGCCGTTTGGTTTCCAAGCGTTCTATCCCGGTCCCGGCGTTGGGGGTCACTGCATCCCGATCGATCCCAATTACCTTTCCCACAACGTGCGAGCCAAGCTCGGCTACCCCTTCCGATTCGTTGAGTTGGCGCAAGAGATCAACGCCACGATGCCCCAATACGTGGTTCGACGCGCTCAAGACATATTGAACGATGATTCAAAGGCGCTTCGCGGCTCCACCGTGCTCCTGCTCGGTGTTACATATAAGCCAAACATCGCAGATCAGCGCGAATCGCCGGCAGTTCCAATTGCAAAACTGCTTTTGAATGCCGGAGCGAACGTGCAGTTCCACGACCCCTTTGTTGCGCAGTGGGACGCGATGGCCGGCCGGGTACCTCGCGCGGAGCAATTAGAAAACGCCGTCGAGGAGGCGGATTTAACGATCCTGCTGCAAAACCATTCCGACTACGATATTCCCGCCCTGGCCGCAGCCTCTCAAGAGTTCTTTGACACCCGCGGTAAAGCACCACGAGGGGACAGGGTCTACCGACTGTGACCCAAAATTCGGATGATTCCGGCGAAGAACTTCCAAGCATCTCGCCATTTGAGGCCGAACAACTCGCCGCCCAACACTCGCTGACGCGAGTAGGTGTTCGCCCCCCGTTTGGTCGATACGTAAAACAAACCTGGGAAAAGCGCCGCTTCCTATGGACGTTAGCGTCATCGCAAGCGGTTGCTCGGAATCAAAATAATTATCTGGGCCAACTTTGGGCGGTATTAAACCCGATACTGCTCGCCTTCGCCTATTGGCTGGTGTTTGGCCTCCTGCTTAAAACTCGAGAAGGAACGACCAACTACGTTGCTTTCTTGACCAGCGGTATTTTTACGTTCGTTTTCATCTCGAGCACATTGACCTCCGGATCGAAATCAATCGTTCGTAACACGGGCTTAATCCGCGCCCTGCGCTTTCCCAGGTGCTTGATGCCGCTGTCGGTGGCCCTAGCCGAACTGGTTGCCGCAATCCCGGCTTTCGCGGTGCTGGTGCTAATCGTCGTGGTTACCGGTGAATCACCATCATGGTCTTGGCTTCTCCTCCCGGTCGCCCTCATTAACGTTTTCTTGATAAATAGCGGGCTTGCAATGATTGCCGCGCGAATTATTGAGACATCACGCGATCTTGGAAACCTGATCCCGGTGACCATCCGGCTGCTGCGCTATATTTCGGGAGTATTTTTCAGTATCGAAGCTTATGCTGGTACTGGAATTCTTGGAAATATTATGTATTACCAGCCCGTAGCCACATCACTTTCGATGGTGCGGCAGAGCTTGTTAGGAGAATTTCCTCCTACACTGTCGCTATGGCTCGTCGGTTTCGGTTGGGCCGGTGTCTTATTTACGGTCGGTTACATAGTGTTTTGGCAGGCGGAGGCAAAGTATGGCCGGGGCTAGTGCTCAAGGAACGCCATCCGTCATTGTGTCGGAACTGGACATCATCTACCGCGTCTATGGGGCCCGCTCAAGCGCTTTAAATAACGCCAAACGAAGTTTTGGTCAAAGACTACTGCAGCGCCGCCCCACCACCGGAGTTCGCGAAGTGCACGCGGTAAAGAACGTCTCGTTTATAGCCAACCATGGTGAATCTATTGGAATTATTGGGCGAAACGGGTCCGGAAAGAGCACCTTGCTCCGTGCCGTTGCAGGCCTCATACCCCCGACTAGGGGCCAGGTTTACATTTCTGGCGAAGCGTCGCTGCTTGGCGTTAACGCGGTCTTGATGCGACAACTCTCCGGTTACCGAAACATCATGATCGGTGCCCAAGCCTTGGGCATGTCGCCCAAGGAAGCAGCCAGCAAGGTCGATGAAATTGTTGAATTTGCCGGAATCGGAGACTTCATTGACCTCCCGATGAGCGCGTACTCATCCGGCATGGCAGCCCGCCTGCGTTTTGCGATCTCGACAGCCGCAGTTCCCGATGTGCTGATGATCGACGAAGCTCTTGCTACCGGCGATGCTGCTTTCAAAGAGCGCAGCCATGAGCGCATCAGCGAGATTAGAGAGCGGGCCGGAACGGTATTTTTGGTCAGCCACTCCGCGTCGACAATCAAAAGCATTTGCAAACGTGCTTTGTGGATGGACCAGGGCCGACTCATCATGGATGGCCCGGCTGAAGAGGTCGTAGCGGCATACACCAAGCGATACGCGAAGGCACGGCCAAAAAAGTCAGCGCGCTCATCGAAGAAACCGGCGTCCAAAAAAGAACCAAAATCTTCGACTGATCAATCAAATAAGTGACTGATCGCATGGGCCCGATGCGCGTTTTGGTCGTAACAATCGTCCACAACCCGGACGATGCTCGCATCCGCTATCGACAAATAGCTTCACTTCTGAGCAGGGGAGTAGAAGTAACGTATGCCGCCCCGTTTCGTGCCTTTGACGTGACCCCGACTCCTGATTCGGGGCTGAGCGCGATCGATTTACCGCGGGCACGGGGCAAAAGGCGCCTGCGGGCCATTCGAAAAGCCCGAAAAATCATAAAGCAGCAGGCTCGGCGACACGACGTCGTGCTAATCCATGACCCCGATCTTTTGTTGGCGCTGCTTGCTTCTGGTGTCAAAAATGTGGTCTGGGATGTCCACGAGGATTCGGCGGCCGCAATTGAGGCGAAGCAGTGGGTCCCCCCATTGCTACGACGACCGGTGCGCAAACTGATTCGAGTATTTGAGCGCTGGGCGGAAAAGCGCTTTCCACTGCTGCTTGCGGAATATGAATACCAGGACCGATTCCGTCGAAACCACTCGGTGGTGCCCAACACCGTAGTCCCGGCAGCCAAACCAGCATTTCCGTCCAATAAACGAGTTGTGTACTTAGGAAGCATCACCCACGAGCGCGGCGCAGATACATTATGTGAGCTGGGCCAGCTCATCGCGCACGACGCCGATTCAGCCCTGGAGTTGCACGTCATTGGACCAGCCTGGGACACCCAATCGGAATTCCTCATGAAACAAGCGCATCGGGCCGGCCATCTTATTTGGCATGGCTTTCAGCCCCAAACTGTTGCGCTCGATCAGCTAGATGGCGCACTGGCCGGCTTAGCTTTATTGCAGGATTTGCCGAATTATCGGCACTCGATGCCCACGAAAGTCCTCGAATACATGGGCTATGGCGTGCCGGTAATAACTACGCCGCTGCCGTTACCGGCGAAACTAGTTGACGACTCTGCCTGCGGTTTTACCGTGCCCTTCGACGACGCCGACGCCGTTTTTGCACGTCTTAAACAGCTCGATTCTGACGCGGATATGGCCATAGAAATGGGTAATAACGGCTGGAACACCGTTAAAGAATCCTACGACTGGAAAGTCGGCGCCGATGTCTTCTTCCGCAGCCTGAAAGCCGCGGCAAACAACTTTTAATCACCAGACTCTGTTTCGGGCGGGGGCGTTCCTGCGGCGACGTCTGCAAAGAATCCGGGGAGCGCATCTGAATCTAATTGCACCGCCGAACCAACACCACCGGGGCGGTAGTTGGTGGAGGCGATCGGTGGTGTTCCGCTCCAGCCATCGGACCCGGTGGCCTTCCGGAATGCGAGCGCTAGCTTGCCTAAGTGCCAAATATTGGTGTTGTTATCGACCGTGAGGGAATTCGTGCCGGCATTGACCAGACCCACCTGACGCGCGGGGTTTAAAAGCGTGCCGGCCTCAGATGCAGATGAAGTAATCGCCCCGATCAGTTGGCGCTGGCGATCAGTGCGACCGATATCGCCCTCTTTATCGGCGTAGCGCATCCGCGCGAAAGCCAGGGCGGTTTCGCCATCCGCGACGTGGCATCCGGCCTCCCAATCCAGTTTTGAGCGCTTATCGCTCACATCATGGTCATAGCACAGCTCCACGCCGCCCAGTTCTTCCACAATGTTGGTGATGCCAGCAAAGCCAACCTCAACGTAGTGATCAACAGTGAAGCCGGAGAGGTTCTCAACCGACTCAACCAGGAGTTCAGGGCCACCCCAAGAGTAGGCGGCATTTAACTTGGATTGGCCATGGCCGGGAATATCGACATAACTGTCCCGCGGCAGCGAAATCAGTGACGTTTGACCATCTTCAGGGACATGCAATAGCAAGATGGTGTCAGTGCGCGCACCCTCGGTCTGATCAAACCCCGTATCGCCGGCTTCCAGTTCCGCGCGTGAATCCGAACCGGCCAAAAGGTAGGTTGTTCCACTTGTGGCGGCCGCTGTTGACAGGGCGTCAATGTGGTTTAACTTTCCGTTTGCCCATATTGCTAAACCAATGGGCCAGGCGAGCAGAAGTACAAGAATGAAAGTAAATACGAGCCAGCCGCGTTTGCGCCGCCGTTTTGGACGGCGCGCCGGCGCCGCCGGAGGGCCCGGAGGTGTGCCGGGTGGCCCGCCGGGCTCTTGATGGGTTGGTGGCTGGGCTGGCACCGCGTATTCGGGCGGGGTAGCGGGTGCTTGCGGTGGCTGCGAATGGCCCCCGGGGGCATAAGAAGGCGGGTTATGGGTGGGCATAACCCGGGTACGCTGCGGCCGATCACCCACCGGACGCGCGCTCGAGCTATCCGGGCGCGGTCGCTGCGGGCCTTGCGGTTGGTAACTGGGTGGATCGGACGGCACTAAAACCCCCAACGCCTGCGGGCCGAAATTTGCATACGCTCACTTTAGATCAAGATGCCATCTTCGCACGGCAGCCTGGGGGTGAAAAGCCACTGTGTCTTTTTGATCGACGCGGCCGGCTAGATATGCTCTTAAGCGATGAATAACAAATCGGCGGGGCGCGCGGTGCCCAGCGGGGATGCTTGGCCCGGCGTTTCGGTGATCTTGCCGATTTTGAATGAGGAAAAAGACCTCGGGCTTGCAGTTCGAAAGATCTTGCGGCAAGAGTATGCGGGCCCCTTTGAAATCGTGCTGGCGGTTGGCCCCTCCCAAGACCGCACGCTGGAGATCGCAAATGAGATCGCTGCAGCAGATAGCCGCATCAGCGTCGTTGAAAACCCCAGCGGCGCTACCCCAGCGGGTCTGAACATTGCGATTGCCGCCGCCAAATATGACGTGTTGGTGCGCGTGGATGGCCACAGTGTGATTCCGGATGGCTATATCGCCGCGGCCGTGCGCACTCTTCAAGAATCTGGGGCCGCCAACACCGGCGGCATGATGATCCCGCAGGGAACCTGCCCATTTAGTGAGGCTGTCGCGCGGGCCATGTCCTCCCGCCTGGGTATTGGCCCGGCCCCGATCCATACCGGCGGGCAAGCCGGACCAGCTGACACCGTCTACCTCGGGGTGTTTCAGCGCTCCGCACTGGAGCGCATCGACGGATTTGATGAGCGTTTTGCGCGCGCCCAAGACTGGGAACTGAACTATCGGCTCCGCAAAGCCGGTGAGCTCGTGTGGTTTGACCCGTCCTTGCGCGTTGGCTATCACCCGCGCCGCAGCATCAAGGCGCTGGCCAAACAATTTTTTCGCACCGGACGCTGGCGCCGGCACGTAATTCGGGCTTACCCGGAAACCGCGGGCCTGCGTTATTTAGCCCCGCCCATAGCCGTAGTCGGATTGACGATCGGGACCGTTGCTGGCGTAATTGGCGCGTTTTCCAGCGGTATCTTGCAGTGGCTGAACCTGGGTTGGCTCGCGCCATTTGGCTACACCGTTTTGGTTGTGGGCGGATCCGCTGCCGCCAGTAAGGGCCTGAGCCGAAAAGCAAAGACCCGGCTGCCAGTGGTGATCGCAACTATGCATCTGGCGTGGGGTACCGGGTTCCTTCTACCGGCGCGCAAAGACCGACCCTAGATCAGCCGCAAGCATCTTCCTCATCGGCGCCGCTCAGCGGATTCCAAGCATCACCGCTGGGTATTTGCGAGCTGCTCGATTCCGAAGAGCCCCCACCTTCCGATCCGGAATCGCCGGCCGATTCAGAGTCGCTGCCTGACTCAGCGCCTGCACCGGAGTCTGCGTCGCCCTCCCCGGAGCCGTCATCAGCTGACGTTCCATCACCCAAGTCCGAGTCGCCGTCCTCAATCTCCATAATGGGGCGGTCGGCCGCGATTGCGTCCCAAAGTAGTTGCGCATCTTCGGTCCAAATGACGCGGTTGGGGTCTTGGGGGTATTCCGTCCACGGGACGGTGTAGAACATGACATTTTTGGCCGGAACGTCTTGGAATGAGCTCGCTAAACCGATCAATCCGGGGATGGAATCCAGGCCCTGCGAAACTGACAGTGATTCAGTGACAGCGTCTAAGACGCGGTACAGCGCGGGGGAGTCGGTTAACAGGTTCTTCGACAAAATATGTCGGACCATCGCGCCCATCAGCTGTTTTTGTCGCTCGATCCGGTTGATGTCGGAGCCGTTGCCGAGGCCTTTTCCGGTGCGGGCGCGGGCGTATCCGAGGGCCTGTTTGCCATCCAGAGTTTGCATGCCGGCGCTGAGTTTTAAATGCGCCTTGGGGGAGTCAATGTCTTCTTTGATGCACATTGGCACCCCGCCCAGGGCATCCACAGTTGTAACGACGGACTTGAAGTCCAAAACCACGTAGTCATCAATGCGCACGCCGGTGTTCTGCTCGACTGTTTGCCAGGTGCAGGCCGCGGCCGCGTTCACATTGCCGCTATCTCCACCGATCGCAAAAGCGGAGTTGAACATTGCCATGCCCTGCGGGTGGGTCCAACTGCCATCTTCCAGCTTGCAAGAGGGGATCGAGACCATGGAGTCGCGAGGAATGGACACAATTTCGGCGCGGGAGCGGTCGGCCGCGATGTGCATGACCATCGTGGTGTCCGAGCGCATTCCCTCAACCTGGCCGCCCAGTTTCGCGTTTTCGCCATCGCGCACATCGGAGCCGATTATGAGAATGTTTAGGGCCTTGCCGGCGTGCGGGTCATCGGGGTCTTCCGGCTCGGCGGTGGGGCGGTTCTCCTCGGGTAGGAATTCAGTGACATCGTATTTTTGCAAGTTGCCCTCGAGAATCACGTACGCCGACGTCAGCCCGGTTAAGCTAAAAGTAAAAATTCCCAGGAGGATGAAGGCAATCGCGCGCAGCACCGGGCGGTCTTTCAGTCCGAGGGCATGGCGAGGTTTTAGGCGGCGCAAACGTGCGTGGCGTGATGTCACAAAGGACAGAATACGCTTTAGATTGGAAATCGCCGTATCTCGCCTGGTCAAGTGTGGCGGAAATTACTAGTGGGAGCGAAATTTGCGACGAATTACCGGTGTTCGCCGTGATTATGCCTGGGGAACAACCTCCGCCATACCCGAACTTTTAAACCTTCCAGCTGATGGTGAACCGTTTGCCGAAGTGTGGTTTGGGGCGCACCTTTCGGGACCCTCGCCCGTGGTTTCCGGGCCGGGTGCGGACCTCGCCGAACTAATTTCCGACGATCCAGATCGCTATTTGGGACAGGACGTGGTGGCCCGATTTGGACCGCAGCTGCCATACCTCCTGAAGGTGCTTTCAGCCCAAGACCCGCTGTCTTTGCAGGTCCACCCCAATCTGGACCAGGCCCGGGATGGTTTCGCGGCGGATGAGCGCGCAGCAATTCCCCTTGATGCGCCGCATCGGAACTATCCGGATGCCAATCACAAGCCGGAACTGGTCTTTGCCCTGACGAAGTTTGAGGGACTGTGCGGTTTTCGGGCTCCGCGGCGGGCGGCTGAATTGCTCGTGGGATTGGATGCGCCCCTGGCCCAGGAACTGGGCGAGATTTTGCGCACAAATCCCGATGCCGCCGGTGTGCGCGCAGCGTTTTCGCGGATTTTGCATCCCGATACGCGGGCGACGGCGGGCGAGGTTGAACAGGTAGTGGCCGCTTGTGCCGCGCGCGCTGCCAATGGTTCGCCCTCCCCGCGCACTGATCGCATTGTCCAGCTTTTGGCGCGCCACTATCCAGGTGATCCGGGAGTGGTTACTTCACTTTTATTGAATCCGGTAACCCTGCAGCCCGGCGATGCGCTGTTCGTGCCGGCCGGGTGCGTGCACGCGTATTTATCGGGCACCGGGGTCGAGGTTATGGCCTCCTCCGACAATGTGTTGCGCGCGGGCCTGACACCAAAACACGTCGATGTCGCAGAACTGTTGAAGTTGGTTGACTGTGTTGCCGCCCCGCCCATCCGGATCGCGCCGGAGGTTTTTTATGGCGCCACGCGGGTTTTTTATGCGCCGGTGGACGACTTCGAACTCTCGGTCACAACCCTGGCGGCTGCCGATGGTGAACAACCTTTGCCGGGGCGCGGGCCGCGCATCCTATTGTGCTTAGAAGGCGCTATTGAATTTCGGACGGCGTCCGGCACCCTGAGTTTGGAACGCGGTCAGGCGGTCTTTGTCTCATCTGAAGCCGGCCCTCTATTTGGGCGCGGGACCGGCACCGTGGTGCAGGCGGATGTGCCGTAAGTAGTCAATAGCAAAGGGATCAGCCTTGAAGGGGGCGATGCTTCGGGATCGCGAAGGCAACCAGCGCTGCGAGGGCGAGCGTAATGCCTCCGACCGTAACGGCGGGAATGGCGGCGTCAGTAAAGCCGGTGGGAGTGAGTTCGCCTCCGGCCGCGGTGAAAATAGCGGTCAGTGTTGCGATGCCCAGGGCTACGCCGATCTCTCGAGCTGTGGAATTGGTGCCCGAAGCGGTGGCCTGATCTTCAGGGGCCATGCCTTCCAAAACAGCGGTAGCGATGGGAGCAAATACAAGCCCCATGCCAATTCCGGCAAGAATAAATGACGGCACCAGCGCGCCGTACGTGACGGCCGGGTCGAGGAGCGCGGCGATCCACAGCAAGCCCGCCGTCATCAGCGCTAGTCCGGTGACAATGACGGGTCGGGTGCCGATCCTTGGCGTGATTAGACCGGTGAGCGGGGCTACTAATAAGGGGGCCATCGTCCACGGCATGGTCATCACGCCCGCGTGTAAGGGGCTGGCGCCTTGGACGAGCTGCAGGAATTGAATCAAAATGAATACGGCCCCGAAGATGCCAAGCGAGAACACCGCCCCGACGATGTTCGCGGCCGTGAAACTGCGGTTGCGGAACAGGCGCAAGGGCAGCAGCGGTGCGGCGGCTCGCGTCTCCCACCAAATAAAAGCGGCCAGCAAGACCGCCCCTCCGACCAGGGGCGTTAGTACTTCGGTGCTCCTCCAGCCGGCGTCGTTTCCTCGTACGATCCCGAATACCAGCCCGAATACCCCGATACCTGCAAGGAGGAGCCCGGCAAAGTCCAGCCGCTGGGCATGTCCGCGCGATTCTGGGAGCGCGTAGCGGATTAGGGGTAGGCAAATTAGGCCGATGGGCACGTTGAGCCAGAAAATCGCCTGCCAGCTCAGCCCCTCGACCACTGCTCCGCCGATTAGCGGGCCCAGCGCGACGCCGAGGCCGGAGACACCACCCCAGATTCCGATCGCTGCCGGGCGCAACCGCTCGGGCACCGAGGTGCTTAGAAGGGTCAGGGACAGCGGCATCAGCGCCGCCCCGCCCGCGCCCTGGAACACGCGGGCAACGATCAACATCCACGCTTCACTACTAATTCCGCAGGCAAGGGAAGCGAGCGTGAACACGACCAGCCCGATGGTAAATACCCGGCGTCGACCGAATCTGTCGGCAAGGGCGGAGGCCATGAGGATTAAAGACGCGAAACTGAGGGTGTAGGCGTTTATGGTCCACGTCAACTCTTCCAATGATGCGCCGAGGTCGGCGCGAATAACTGGTAGCGCGTTGGTGACCACAAGATTGTCAAGGGCGGCCATAAACATTGGTAGCGACACTGCCACAAGCACGCACCACAGCGGAGCGCGCTTTGCATTTTCGGCCATTTCTACTCCTAGTTGTAATCAAATGAATACAAGCACAGTAGTTATCAAGTGATACCTTGTCAATATGACCGAGACCCGCAGCCAACGCTTACCGGCAGCCGAGCGCCGAGAACTGATGCTTGATGCTGCCAGCATTGTGTTCGGCGAGCGCGGCTACGCCGGAACCACAACCGATGCCGTAGCTGCTGCGGCCGGCGTGAGCCAGGCCTACATCGTGCGCACGTTCGGCTCGAAGGAAGCGTTATTTGCCGAGACAGCCAGCCGTGCCGTTTCTCGCATTAAGGCCGTATTTCGCCAAGCAGCTGCTTCTGAATCCGCTGCTGAGGAATCGGTGGAGGAGCGCCTAGGTCGCGCATACGTCGACCTGGTTGCTGATCGAGGGATTCTGCTCACCGTTATGCATCTACTCACCCTTGGGCACCATGACAAATTCGGCCCGCTGGCTCGGGAGGGGTTTCTTAGCATCTACCGCGTCTTGCGGGATGAGGTTGGCCTGACTCCGCAAGAGGCGGAGGCGTTCTTGGCCAAGGGCATGCTCATCAACACCATGCTTGGGCTGCGCCTCCCGGATATCGCGACAGCTCAGGCCGACGCTGGGGAGCTGCTCACCTGTGTTCTTGAAGGCGCTACAGATGAGGTCGTGGCTCTGTCAACTAAGTACCAGCCTCTTGGCCAAGCCATCAGGCGTGGCGACTAGCACTCCGGCGTAAAAGCGTTACTTTACGCGGCCCCTATCAAGCCGCTCATTAACAGGGGCTGGCTTCGAGTGTTCCCGAATGCGCAGGCTTTCCGTGCATGTCAGTCCTGCTCAGTAGATTCAAAGCGAAGGCCGAATAGCTTGATGAAAGCATGAGGAGAGTTTAGACTTGGCTAAAGTTGTGAGAACGGTCTTGGCGGATGGTGACTATCATGAAGTTGCATGTGCTGTATTGAGCGATGGTGCAACGAGTCCGGCGGTTGAACTTCTGGAGTTGTTAGACCAAGGAATGTGGCCGGACCCCAGTGCCCACCATTTTCCGGACAGCCGGCAGGCAGCGGATCGCAGTCGACTTATCGCCGAGATTGAGTATCTAGCTGATCACGGTGAACCCCTTAAAGATTATGACTATCTTCATCAAGGAATATGGGAATTCAAGATTGGGACGTTGCGAGTGACGTTCTATGACACGCTTGGCGACGGTAGTTTCACGGTGAAAACGGGCACAAGGAACGACTCACATTGGGCGAAGCGGCGTTTTGATTTTCCTGAACATTTTGACGAATATGTACGGCTGGGTCACTACTTTGGGAAGTCTGAGCAAAAAACGCGAAAGAGCGACTTAATCAAAGCGCTTGTTGTTAGAGAGGAGGATCTCAAACATGACCGAAATTGAATATCAGCAGGAGGCGGGCCAGCGGCCCGCGTCCTTAATTGAAGTAGAAGATGCGGATCCACTTCGTAATTTAGAACTAGCAGCGGCTCGCGCGGAAGTGCGCGTATTGCATCTTTTACGCACTGCCTTTGAGCGCTCTTCGCTTTCTCAAAAGGAGCTCGCAGAACACGTGGGCGTAACTGAAGGTCGAGTGTCCCAGGTGTTGAACTCTGAAGGCAATCTTAAAATAACAACAATTGCACGGTTTTTGCGCGCACTTGGGTATAAATTCGAGTTAGACGCCACGCCTACGAAACCCAATATTCCTTCTTTGACACCCCGGCGAGAAAAGAGGAAATCACGCCGAAAAAACGGTGGCGCAGTTTATTATGCAAACGAGCGCGGTTCGCATAAGATTCTGTTTACCAGTCGTAAGGAAGATCATGAGCCGGCCCGGGGTAATTTCTATTTCATAGGAGATTTACCTGCAACCGCGATGCGGGAAACTGCGAACGCAATAGACTCAAATATCACTTTTCGGCTTCAACGTGGCCAGCAAGAATCGCCGTCGATTGGGAAGAAATGAAAATTGCAGCCGCGTTTTTAGCCGACGCAGCCAACGTGCGTGAGAATACTTTGAGTGTTTTGTCTGGATTTATAAATCAGTTATACCGGACAGAATTTCCGGCAGTTTTTGGCGCCACACTTGTAATAGTGACTGACGTTTTGGTAGAAGCTGGCGGTCCTTCAATAAAGGTCAGTTTCTCGTTCTCTCTTCGCAGTTCTCAAACTGGACAGGTTTTGTGGGGTGAAGACGGCGAACTCGAAATCGAGGCAGAAGCAGGCAGACGAGGGTATATTCCGATCCTTATTCCCCTTACAGACTTAGAAATCCCCGAACCAGGAAGCTATGAGATCACAGTTCGGCTTGGCGATGATCAGCGGCGCATCGAATTCTATGCAGACCTCGCCGACTAACTTAATGAAGTCGCGAGAAGTGCAGGGAGGCTGAGGCGTTCCGCTCTCGATTTTGCCGCTTGTGCTTCGCGGGATGTCAGCGTTTTCTGCAAGTCATTATTGCTAGTGCACGCTCAAACCGTCACGCGCTCCGTTTCGATCAACCGCTGGCGGCGCACCGAATCCACTTCCAGCGCCGCGGCCTCTTCCTCATCCAGCAAAACGGCCGAACCATCGCGGCTCAAAACGCCCACTACGGCAAATAAAGCCCGATAAGGCTCCCCGGAGACGAGCATGCGCAGCGGCATTTCATCGCGATCACGCCCCTGGGCAAACGTCGCCGCGTAGTTCAATAAATCGCCGTAGGTTCGATCGTGGCCATCAACATACTCAACGGCCACATCGGTGGCCGTCGGTTCAGTAGTCCAGCCCAAAAGGTCATCAAACAGCGGAATTTCAGCGACGCCGTCCATAATTCCGGAAGGCAATTCGCCCTCCCACTCCCGCGCCAAAGACCCCAGTGCGATCGCGACGACCTGCGTTGAACGCGCCGTATCACTCCAGCGCTCCGGGTTCGATGTGACGACCACGTCCGGCGCGGGACCGGCAAATTCCGCGACGTCATCGCTGAGCACCAAGGTCGCCCCGGCCCGCCACACTGACAGCGCCCAAACGACCTGTTTCCAGTGGGTGGGCATGTCCAAAAAAACGCGCACGCCCGGCTCAGCATCGAACTCTTCCACCAGCAGATTCGTGGTTTTGGCCACCCAGTTCTCAAGTACCCGGCCGGAGAGTTCGACGCGCTCCCCGCCCGGGGCGTACCAGGTAATGCGCGGGCGCCCGGGGTCCGAATTTACGCGAGCAATAAGGTCAGCGACGGTGTGCGAAATTCCCATGCACCCACCCTAGGGCGTTGGGCCAGAACGAACCATTGACTAGGCGTGTTGGTAACCTCGGCTTGACGTTTTCGTGTTACACGCGTGTAATTTACTCATGCGATCGCCGCAGCCCGCCGGGCTCGGCAACGCGAAAGCAGTCTAAAAAGCGGTAGATGGAGGCGGTCCTAGTGTGGAACATCCTTGGAGATGACAACTCCGATAATGCAATAACCCGCGAAGATGCGGGGAGCGTATTACCGCTGTTCGATGCTGGTGAAGACGAGGGCGACCTCGGTTGGCAGGAGCGCGCCCTGTGCGCGGAGACGGATCCGGAGGCATTTTTCCCGGAAAAGGGCGGCTCGACGCGCGATGCGAAAAAGATTTGCGTCTCGTGCGAAGTGCGCGCCGAATGCCTGGCCTACGCCCTGGAAAATGACGAGCGCTTTGGTATTTGGGGCGGCCTGTCCGAACGGGAACGCCGCAAACTCAAGCGCCGCGCGGTGTAGTAATTTTCATACGTGACTTCGTCCAGCATCCACAGCTCCCGCTTCACGTGGATTAACGCGTGAAGGTCACCGCAATCGTCGTGACGAACGGAGTCACGACGTACCTGCCCATGACTTTGGAGGCCCTCGCCTCCCAGGAGCGTGCCCCCGATCAGGTCGCGGTTTTCGACTGGAGCGGCACTGACAACCGGGCCGAAATTTCAAAAATTTGGGACGACACCACTGCCGAAAGCTCTTCCTCCACCCCGGTTTTTGACTACTTTGAGCTGGCGGGATCGAACCTGGGCGCGGTCGTGCGCGCGGGGT
>DAHVRJ010000116.1:0-13747 GCA_027322505.1 Demequinaceae bacterium | reverse complement strand
CATCAGAAGCCAAGACCTGCAGAGTCCAGCGCACCGCCATCGCCACGACCGCGCGCCCCGCCCCTTGCGGATCTGCCGCCCATTCGCGCAGCGCACCCAAGCCCTCTTCCCGAGATATCCCGCGCGCCATCAAAACTTTCCTAGATAATCCCCTGGGCCAGCATCGCGTCGGCCACCTTGACGAAGCCGCGCACGTTCGCGCCCAGCACATAATTTTCGGGCTGGCCATACTCTTCCGCGGTCTCGGCGCAGCGCCGATGCACCCGCACCATGATCTGCCGGAGCCGCTCCTCGGTGTAGTCAAAGCCCCAGGAATCACGTGAAGCATTTTGCTGCATTTTCAGCGCCGAAGTCGCCACACCGCCCGCGTTGGCCGCCTTACCGGGCGCAAACAGCGTGGGTGATTCTTGCAAGTACGCAATAGCGTCAGATGTCGCGGGCATGTTCGCGCCCTCAGCGACCGCAATGACGCCGTTCTTCACCAGGGCCTGGGCCTGCTTTAAGTTCAACTCGTTTTGCGTGGCACACGGCAGCGCTAAAGTTCCGGGCACATCCCACACGCACCCGTTTGCGATGAACCGCGCAGATCCCCCGCGCCGCTCGGCGTAGTCCGATACGCGACCGCGCTGGACTTCTTTAACCTCTTTCAACAGCTCCACATCGATGCCTTCTTCATCGACGACGTAGCCGGATGAATCAGAGCAGGTGACAACCTTCGCGCCCAACTCCTGCGCCTTTTCAATCGCGTAGAGCGCGACGTTGCCCGACCCGGAAACTAAAACCCGCTGGCCATCAAGTTCAATCCCGCGCGTGCGCAGCATCTCCTGGGCGAAAAGCACGGTGCCGTAACCGGTGGCTTCTTTCCGCACGAGCGACCCGCCCCACGTCAAGCCCTTACCGGTCAGCACACCGGACTCATAGCGATTCGTGATGCGCTTATATTGTCCGAAAAGGTAGCCAATTTCCCGCGTTCCTACCCCAATATCACCGGCCGGAACGTCGGTGTATTCACCCAAATGGCGGTAGAGCTCGGTCATAAAAGACTGACAAAAGCGCATCACTTCGGCATCGGAGCGGCCGTGCGGGTTGAAATCGGACCCACCCTTCGCGCCCCCAATGGGCATCCCGGTAAGCGCGTTTTTAAAGATTTGCTCAAAACTGAGAAACTTTACGATTCCCAAATACACCGAGGGGTGAAACCGCAACCCGCCCTTATACGGCCCGAGCGCGGAATTAAATTCCACCCGGAACCCGCGGTTAATGTGCACATTGCCCGCATCATCGGTCCATGGCACGCGGAAAATAATCTGCCGCTCCGGTTCGCAAATCCGCTCCAACACACCGGCTTCGGTGTATTCGGGGTTCTTTAGGAGCACCGGTCCGAGCGACTCGAACACCTCGCGAACTGCCTGGTGGAATTCCACCTCACCGGGGTTTCGGCGCAGCACATCCGCGTAAACGGGTTCTAATCTCTCGTGCACAAACACTCCTTATCGGCGCAGGGGCGCACCCGAGGTTCCAAATGACCTGCGTAAATTTACTTGGTGTTGCCCCATCCATTACGTTCGGGGCGCAAAATGGGATCTCAAGCGGGCCAGTCTAGCCAAAGTGGCGCGGGAGCGTACCCTCGTGACTTTCGCGCAGTGACTGTAGTGAAATCGGCGCTAAACCGGACACGGCCAGGGTCGGGGCGTCGTTCGAAATCGGTTCCTGAGTGGTGCCGAGTTTTAATACCGGGAACTTCCGTGCGGTGCACAGGTCCAAAAACCGCACTTCTTCACCCGGGGGGACGGCCACGACCGCGCGCGCCCCAGATTCGGAGAACAGGGCCGTTGCCAGGTCGATTCCGTCACGTTCGAGCAGCCCGTCGAGGTCAACTTCGGCTCCCACTCCGAAGCGCAATGATGCCTCGACCAGCGCTTGAATGAGCCCGCCATCGGATAGGTCGTGCGCGCCATCAACAAGCCCATCGCGTGCGGCGTTGACCAAAATTTGGGCCAGGCGCCGCTCGGCGTCCAAATCTACCTTTGGGGGGAGGCCGCCCAGATGATTATGGACGGCGTGGGCCCAGGCGGTCCCCGAAAGTTCAGTTTCCGTGGTGCCCAGCAGGTAGAGGTTGAGGCCGGTTGTCCGCCACCCGGAGGTCACCGCGCGGGAAACGTCGTCGAGAACTCCCAGCACGCCAACTACCGGTGTGGGATGAATGGAAGAGTCGATTTGGCCCGGTTCGCCGGTCGAGTTATAGAGGGAAACATTGCCGCCGGTGACCGGGATTTCCAGTTCCATGCAGGCATCTGCCAGGCCGGTGATGGCCTCAACCAGCTGCCACATCGCATCGGGGTCTTCTGGGGATCCAAAGTTCAGGCAATCCGAAACCGCAGTGGGGCGGGCGCCGGTGGCGGCGACGTTGCGGTACGCCTCGACCAGGGCTTGTTGCGCACCGGTGCGAGGGTCAAGCTTGGTAAACCGACCCGAGGCGTCCGTGGCAATCGCAACACCCGTGGGGGCGTCTTTGGAAATTCGCACCACGCCGGCATCATCTGGCATAGCCAGGGCGGTGTTCCCCTGGGCATAGCGGTCAAACTGGCGCGTGACCCACGATTTATCGGCCTGATTGGGGGCCCCGACCAGGCGCAGGATTTGGTCGCTGATTTCTTCCGGCGTTTGGGGCCGGGGCAGGTCTTCGGCGCGGTCTGCTTGTAGCGCATCTTGCCAGGCGGGGCGGGCAAATGGGCGGTCGTAGACGGGGCTGTCTTCTGCGACGGTGTGCGGGTCGACGTCCACAATGCGCTGACCGTTCCAGTCAATGGTCAAACGCTGTGAGTCATTAAGTTCGCCGATGACGGCGGCCTCCACGCCCCACTTTTTCGTGATCGCCAAAAAGGCGCCGAGCTTATCGGGGGCAACGATGGCCATCATGCGCTCTTGCGACTCCGACATCAGAATTTCGCTGGCATTCAGGTCGGGGTCGCGCAGCGGAACCGTCTCAAGATCGATGTGCATACCGCTGTCCCCGTTGGAGGCCAGTTCGGAGGTCGCACAGGAAATGCCCGCGGCTCCAAGATCTTGAATTCCCTCCACCAGGTCGGCTTCGAAAAGCTCTAAGCAGCACTCGATGATCAGTTTTTCTAGGTACGGGTCACCGGCCTGCACATTGGGGCGGGCTGCGGGTTCGCCATCTGCAAAGCTTTGGGACGACAACACTGACGCCCCGCCGATCCCGTCCCCGCCGGTGCGGGCCCCAAAGAGTACGACCTTGTTTCCGGCACCGGTGGCATTGGCCAGGTGAATATCTTCGTGGCGCAGCATGCCAAGCGCGAGCGCATTGACGAGCGGATTGTTTTGGTAGGCGGAATCAAATACGAGTTCACCGCCGATATTGGCTACGCCCAAAGTGTTGCCGTAGTGGGACAGGCCCGAAACGGCGCCCTTTAGCACCCGGGCGGTATCGGGGTGGTCAATTTCGCCCACCCGAAGCTGATCCATAACCGCGACCGGGCGCGCGCCCATGGAAATAATGTCGCGCACAATCCCACCAATGCCGGTGGCCGCGCCCTGGAATGGCTCGATGTAACTGGGACTGTTGTGGGACTCGATTTTGAACGTCACGGCCCAGCCATCGCCAACGTCGACGACGCCCGCGTTTTGGCCGATTCCGACGAGCTGGTGTGAGCGCATCGCCGCGGTGGTTTTCTCCCCGAACTGTTTTAAATGCGTCTTCGAAGACTTATAGGAACAGTGCTCCGCCCACATCACCGAATACATGGCCAATTCCGCCGCGGTGGGCCGGCGGCCCAGCAGCGTGCGGATTTCTTCGTACTCGTTTTGTTGGAGCCCCAGCTCCGCCCACTCTTGCGCCGCATCGGGCGTCGCGGCGGCATTTTCAACCGTGTCGAGAGTGTTTGATGGATTGTGGCCGTTTCCAGGCGCGCTGGTCATCTGGTTCCTTAACTGATGATCCCTACGTGACGTTCCTTAGACTACTGCGCCCAACCGACAACAGGAACATCCGCTCCCGCACGGCTCACCTAAACAAGCTTTGGTTCCTGTGGCACAGCGCCTTACTCCTTATTACGGTCAATAAATAGACGTCACCCTCGAGAGGCCGAACTATGGACCTGCCCGTTATGCCACCAGTTCAGCCCATGCTCGCGGCCACAGCGGCACAAATACCGCCGGGCCAGCAGTATGAACCGAAATGGGATGGGTTTCGCGCGATCATTTTCCGGGATGGAGATGACGTGCATTTCGGCTCGCGCAACACCAAACCGATCCAGCGGTACTTTCCCGAACTCGTCGCCGCAGTGCGGGCTGCACTACCGCAACGCTGCGTGCTCGACGGGGAGGTCGTCGTCCAAAATCAGGACGGAGTGCTGGACTTTTCGGCCCTCCAGCAACGCATCCACCCCGCCGAGTCGCGCATTAAGAAATTGGCGCTTCAGACGCCCGCGACGCTGCTGGCGTTCGACTGTTTGGCGTTGGATGACAAATCGCTGTTGAACGAACCGCTTGTGGTCCGCCGGCGGGCTTTGGAGCGGGCAATTGGTGCTGAGTCGGTAGAACCGGAGCGGGTGGCGCTCACGCCCGTGACCAGCGACATTGCCATTGCTCAGGGGTGGTTCACCGACCTGGAGTCCCGGGGCATTGAGGGCATCGTCGCTAAAGATTTCGAGATGGAATACCGCCCCGGCGAGCGCGTCATGACCAAGATCAAACACGTCCGCACCGCTGACTGCGTGGTCGCCGGATTTCGGCCCTATAAGGGCGATGCGCAAGCGGTGGGCTCGCTCCTGCTTGGGCTGTACACAGAGGCGGGAGACCTCGCGTCGGTAGGAATTATCGGCAGTTTCTCACAGCGCCGCCGCCGGGAACTGTTTGCGGAATTGCAGCCCCTGGTCACCACTTTGCGTGATCATCCGTGGGCGCCGATTAAGGACGACGACACTTCCGCTGCTTCTGTGAACTCGGCTTCCGGTGGGGTCCGGAAACCCCAAGACGCGGTGGTGAGCAGGTGGAGTGGGACCAAGAATTTGGAGTTCGTGCCGCTGCGTCCCGAGCGGGTGGTGGAAGTGAAGTATGACCGCATGGAGGGCGACCGGTTTCGGCACACGACGCAGTTTGTGCGCTGGCGCACCGACCGCGACCCGCAGTCGTGCACATTCGCGCAATTAGGTCGGTGACCAGGCTCACGTCGACGTCTGAGCTGGCGCAGAGGTAGAGTTGAGCGACCTTGGAGTTCTTGTCGCACTCCCCCTTTGTGTGTCTTCGGTGGAAAAGCCACCGCAGCGATGTTCGGGGCAGCGACCCACAACTGCCGACGGCGGTTGACGAAACGCTCCCGAATCGAAATGGCTGTTAATGACCGATATTTCCGGGCTGCCTGAAGGCGCCCAAGATTTTGCTGCACTAAATCTTCCCGACTCTCTCAACCGCGCAATTACGGATCTGGGCTTCACTGAACCGACCGCGATTCAAAAAGAAGCAATTCCGGCCCTTTTGGCCGGCCGCGATATCACCGGCATCGCGCAAACCGGGACCGGTAAAACGGCCGCCTTTGGGCTGCCAATGCTCACGCAGATCGACTCCGACCTGCGCGCGGTACAGGCCGTGGTTCTTACTCCCACGCGCGAACTGGCGATCCAAGTTGCCGAACACATCGAGTCCTATGCGAAATATGAGCGCGGCATTGAAGTCGTCCCCGTTTATGGCGGTGCCCCCTTCCACTCCCAGGTGCGGGCATTGCGCCGCGGAGCGCAGATTGTCGTTGGGACGCCCGGCCGGGTTATCGACCACCTGGAACGAGGCACGCTGAAGTTCGACGACGTGCATTTTTTGGCTCTCGATGAGGCAGATGAAATGCTCCGCATGGGCTTTGCCGAAGATGTGGAACAGATTTTCGGATTCGCACCTGCCCAGCGCCAAGTTGCGCTGTTTTCCGCCACTATGCCCGCCGATATTGTGCGAGTTTCGAAACGGCACCTGACTGATCCAGTGCAAATCGCTGTCGCGCGGCAGGCCTCAACCGTAACCGCGGTTAATCAGACATACGCGGTAGTACCTTTCCGCCATAAGGCCGGCTCGCTCAGCCGCGTACTTGCCACCTCGGACGCCGATGCGGCAATCGTATTCGTGCGTACCCGCTCCGCCGCGGAAGAGGTGGGCGTAGAACTAATTGCCCGGGGCATTTCAGCGGCCACTATCAGCGGTGACGTCGCGCAAAAAGACCGCGAAAAGATTGTGGAGCGCCTGCGCGATGGCTCACTCGATGTTCTCGTCGCGACCGACGTTGCTGCTCGCGGACTAGATGTCGACCGCATTGGTTTGGTCGTGAACTTTGACATCCCGCGCGAAGCCGAAACCTATGTACACCGCATTGGGCGCACCGGACGTGCCGGTCGCACCGGTGAAGCTTTGACCTTCGTCACGCCGCATGAACGTGGCAAATTGCGCAATATTGAGCGGGTCACCCGTCAGCAACTGGAAGAAATCACGATTCCCACTCCCGCTGATGTTTCCGGCCACCGCGCCAAGAAACTCCTGGAACAAACGCCCGAACGTCTCACGCGCGGACGCCTCGAGCTCTACCGCGACCTCATTAAGGCGCATCTGGCGAAAACCGAAATGGATCCCATCGATCTGCTCGCCACGATCACCGCGCTCAATGTCGGTGACCCTGGCCCGAAGATCCGCGATCATCGCGATGAAAGCGTCCGGCATACTGAAGTTGGCGAAGACGCACCGCGCCATAGTTTCGTGGAAGAGTCGCGCTCTTCCCGCAATGGGGAGCGGGCGGGCCGCGGCCCAAATCATGCGGAGCGAGCAGGTGGCGGTGCAGGTCGTGGGGCGCGCCGGTCCGGATTTCCTAAGCGCTACCGCCTCTCTGTGGGCCATAACCACGGTGCGAGCCCGAAGGCAATCGTGGGCGCGATCACAAATGAGGGTGGCCTGGCCGGGCACGACTTAGGCAAGATTGAAATCTTCCAAACGTTCAGCCTGGTCGATATCAATACTGACGTGTCACCGGAAGCTTTCAACCGGATCCGCCATGCCCGCGTCGCCGGACAAATGCTGCGCCTCCAGATCGATCAGGGCCCCCCAAACCGCGGCGGCAAACCGCAAGATCGAAAGGGCTCGGGCAAAAAGAACTTCGCGAGCCGCGGCGCGGGACGTCCCAGCCGGGGCGGACGCCCGGGCGGTCCGCGGGCCAAGCGCTCCTAAGCGGACTTCTCCTTTTTCTTCGCGTACTTTTCGGCCACCGGCGCATCGCCGCTGGCGCGCAACTTGCGGAAGTACTCGCGGGCCTCATCCTGCCTCTCGCGCTCCACACCGGTGGCGATCGTGGCGCGCACGTGTTCGGGTCCGTACCCAAAGGCGTCAACCAGATCTTGGGCATGGGGCCGCAGGCGCGCCAGTTGCCGATCCACATACGAGGTGATTGTGCGGGCTCGCTGCGTCGACAAGCGCCCATTAATCAGGTACCAAGCCAGATTGCGCTCAATCACGGTCAAGCCAAACAGGTCGCGCACCCACGTGAGCACCTGCTTGGTGTCCGGATCGGGCATGTCGGCGAGCGCCGCGGTGAACGCCTCCCATTGGAGCAACTCAGCGTGCGCTTTGGCCGTTTCAATCAGCTCATGCTGGCGGGCATTGAACATGACCGCGGAGCGTTCCTTCGACACCTTTGTTGCCATGCGCAACTCGCCGGCCAAAGTCGACACCATGGTTTCGACCCGGTCGGTGAGCAACTCGCGCTGGGTTTGTTCATCACGCAGGTGACCCGCAGCCCGGCGCACGGAACCGCTGTCTGCCAGCACCTGGCCCAGGCGGCGCAGCGGCGTTTTGTGCAGGGCGGTATCCGTGACCTGATCCATGGCGTAGCGGGCGATATCGCCGGCATCGACGTCTTTAAATTCTTTGCCGTAATCGGTTAGCAACCGCTTCGCTACCAGCTGCAGTAACACGGTGTTGTCACCCTCGAACGTGGCATACACATCCAGGTCTTGGCGCAGCCCCACGATGCGGTTCTCGGCCATATATCCGGCTCCCCCGCAGGCCTCGCGCGCAACTTGCAAAGTATCAAGCCCGTGCCAAGTGGCCATGGGTTTCAGCGCGGCAGCAAGCGTCTCGAGGTCCTGGCGATCCGCATCGGTGTCTTTTTCACCCGAGAAAACCTCGTGAAATAAATCCAGCAGCTGATCATGCGCGAAATGTTGGGCGTAGGTTTCCGCCAGGCGTGGGAGGAGGCGCCGCTGATGTTCTTGATAGTCCAGCAACACCACTTCTTCGGTATCCGATGCCCCGTGGAATTGACGCCGCTCATTGCCGTAGGTAATGGCAATAATTAGCGCTAACTTGCTCGCCACCCCTGCAGCACCGCTGAGGGAAACGCGCCCCTGCACGAGAGTTCCCAGCATGGTGAAAAAGCGCCGGCCAGGTGAGCTTATGGACGACGAGTACTCCCCTTGGGCGGATACGTCACCGTAGCGATTGAGCAGGTCCGTGCGGGGGATGCGGACGTTATCGAAGGCAAGACGGCCGTTATCGATTCCGTTCAGGCCGCCTTTGAGGCCGTCGTCTTCACTTTGAACGCCGGGGAGCATCTGACCGTCGGCGCTGCGAATCGGCACATAAAAAGCATGCACTCCGTGGTTGACGCCGCCGGTAATTAACTGGGCAAAAACTATTGCGGCCCGCCCGTCAATTGCCGCGTTGCCGATGTATTCCTTCCAGGCCGCCCGAAACGGGGTATTGATTATGAATTCTTCTTGGCTGGGATCATAGGTGGCGGTGGTGGCGATGGACGCCACGTCCGAGCCGTGCCCAATTTCCGTCATGGCAAATCCACCGGGCACATCCACGTTCATCGCCGCGGGCAAGTACCGCTCGTGGTGGTCTTTGGTGCCCAAATGCAAAATTGCGGCACCAAATAGCCCCCACTGCACGCCGGATTTGATTTGCAGGGACGGGTCGGCAATTAGCAGTTCTTCAAACCCGGCAATATTGCCCCCGGGATCGTCGCTTCCGCCCAGCCGCTCCGGGAAAGCGCGGTTGACCTCACCTTCGGCTACCAAAATGCGCAGCTTGGCAAGAATGTCTTCGCGGTGTTCGGCCATGGTTTGACCCTCAGTGCGGATCAGGCGCGGATCAGCAGCCAGTGTTCGGGCTTTATCGCGTAAATCTGCCCAGCGGCCCTTGAGGCGTTGTTGCAGTGCGGCCACGTCGAGGCGCACATCTTCTGGTTTAGCATTCATGGCTTATTCCTTCCCTCCCGGCGGCGCCGGTGCCGCGGGTGCTCCTTGCCAAAGACTCTTTGCCGTACTTTCTGCCAACGACGCGCGGTCAATTGGATGATTTTGCGCCAGCCACCACTCGCCCACGCCGCGCACAAACCCGACCACTCCAGCTGCCCAGGCGGCAAGTGCCGGGTCCTCATTGCCGCCGGCGCCAAACGGCCGAGCCACCACCTGCGTGATCCCTTCCAAAAAATTGCCCACCGGAGCGGCCGCATCGGAAGCGGGCTGCGTGACGAAGCGATAAACATGGGGCGCGGTTTCGATCATTTCCAGGTAGGCGTCGATCATTGCGCGCAGTGACTCATATGGTCCTCGTGCCTCGTGAAAGGCAGCCGCCAAAACCGCTTCAATATCGGCTAGGACGAGTTCGCCCACGGCGGCTTGCAGCCCGGTTTTATCGGAAAAGTAGCGATAAAAAATTGATTTTGATGTCTGCGCGGCCGCCGCGATGTCGTCCATCGACAGTTCGGGGCCGGAGTGGTGAATTGCCTTGCGCGCGGCATGTACCAATTCAGCACGGCGCGCGGCCCGGTGGGATTCCCAGCGGGTTGAGCGCCCATCGCCGGGCAAATTTCTAATGTGATCGTCGGTGACCAGTCTCACGGGACTCACAGTATCAGGTACTGTCGGTGTCACTAACTCCTTGTAGAGTTGGCAACCAGTCCGGCCACGCAACGTCGCGAGAGGAATCAGATGAGCGCCGCAGCAAAATCGGCCCAGTCTTCAAAAAAACCCCAAACACCCCAACGGGCCGCCATTATTGGTGGCAACCGCATTCCCTTTGCCCGCGCCGGTAAGGAATACGGCGCCGCAACCAATCAGGACATGCTCACCGCCGCACTCGACGGCCTCATTGCCCGCTTTGGCTTAGCGGGACAGGAGTTGGGAGAAGTGGTGGGAGGCGCCGTCCTAAAGCATTCGCGTGATTTCAACCTGACACGAGAGGTGGTTTTGGGGTCGGCATTGTCGTCCCACACCCCCGCCTCTGATTTGCAGCAGGCGTGTGCCACGAGCCTGCAGGCCACAATCGCTATTGCGAATAAGATTCAGCTCGGTCAGGTGGAAAGCGGGATTTCTGCCGGGGTCGATTCGACCTCAGATGCGCCAATTGCGGTTAGTGAGGGCATGCGCCAGGCGCTGCTGCGTTTTTCTCGCGCGCGCACGGTAAAAGAGCGGATGGCGGCGCTGTCGTCGCTGCGCCCGCGCGATATTGCGCCCGATACGCCGGCGACAGATGAGCCGCGCACCGGCCTTTCCATGGGTGAGCATCAGGCGCTGACGACCGCGCACTGGGATGTTTCCCGCACCGCGCAGGATGAGGTGGCGCTGGCTAGCCACCAAAATCTCGCCCGCGCCTATGACGAGGGGTTTTTCGATGACCTGATGACGCCCTATCGGGGGCTGACGCGGGATGGGAACCTGCGCCCCGATACGTCGATGGAAAAGCTCGCGAAGCTGTCTCCCGTTTTTGGAAAGACCGGCGATAATCCGACGATGACGGCTGGGAACTCCACGCCCCTATCGGACGGCGCCGCCACCGTACTGCTCGGCTCGCAGCAGTGGGCGCAAGAAAATGACCTGCCCGTGCTGGCATATTTTGTGGACGCCGAGACGGCCGCCGTGGACTATGTGCGCGGTGAAGAGGGGCTGCTAATGGCTCCGGCATACGCGGTTCCGCGGTTGCTCGCCCGAAATAATCTCACCTTGAATGACTTTGATTTTATTGAAATTCATGAGGCGTTTGCCGCAACCGTCCTAACTCAGATCGCCGCGTGGGAATCTGATGAGTTCGCCCAAAAGCGCCTCGGGCTGGACGGCGCTTTTGGCAAAGTGGACCGCGCCAAGTTGAACGTCCACGGCTCTTCACTTGCCGCAGGCCACCCGTTCGCCGCAACTGGGGCGCGCATCGTGGCCACGGCCGCAAAGTCGCTGGCTCAGCAGGGATCGGGCCGGGCTCTCATTTCGGTTTGCGCCGCGGGCGGTCTGGGCGTGGCAGCAATTTTGGAGGCAGCGTGAGCGATAAGTACGCCGAACTCGTAAATTCCGGCCTCGCCGGCAAACTCGCCAAAGCACTCGGTCTTCCCCGCCCTGCCCGCTTGCGCCGCTACTCTGCCGGCGATGATGCGGCGGCCGGTCCGGTGTTGATTTTGGACGGCGCCCACCCGGCTTCCGCAAAAGATGGCGACGCTTTGGCCGAGGTGCTCTTGGAGTGGGGCGTCGATGTGCGGCGTCACCTGGAGGGCGAAAAGTTTGCGGCCATCATTCCGGTATTTAGTGGCGCGCAGGAGCCGGAAGACTTGGCGGGCGCGGCGGTGGATACGGGGCAGGCGCTGCGCAGCCTGTTGCCTTCGGGGCGGGTGATTTCCATTTCCCGCCGCGGCGGATTGACACCACCGGAGGTGGCAACGCGCCGCGCCGTCACCGGGTTTACGCGCTCTGTTGCGAAAGAGATGCGCGCGGGATCAACCGCCAATGGAATTATTGTCACCGGTGAAGAGCGGGATGTTCCGATAGCGGCGCCATCGGTTATTGGTGCACTGCGCTTCTTGCTCTCCGGGCGATCGGCCTATGTTTCCGGCCAGTTCATCGAGGTTTCCTCGCAGGCCGGAAGGGTGCCGGAAAATTGGGAATTGCCGCTGGAGGGGAAGGTCGCAGTTGTCACCGGAGCTGCCCGGGGCATTGGCGCGGCGATTACGCGCGTGCTGGCCCGAGATGGTGCCACAGTGGTGACCGTTGATATGCCCGCCGCCGGCGACGCGCTCGCCCGGATTACGAATGAGGTGCGCGGCACCGCACTGCAATTAGACGTGACCGCAGCGGATGCGGGTAAGGCAATTTTGGACCACGCGCTAGCGCGACATGGCCGGCTGGACATCATGGTGCACAACGCCGGGATTACCCGCGACAAAATGCTGGCGAACATGGACGATGCGCGGTGGAAATCGGTAATTGGCGTCAACGTTTCAGCGCCCCTGGCGATCACCGAAGAACTGGTTGCGAGTGGAAAATTGGCAAAAGACGCGCGCATTATTGGGCTCTCTTCCACTAGTGGGATCGCCGGGAATCGCGGGCAAACAAACTACGCCGCCTCCAAGGCCGGCGTCATGGGCATGGTCGCAGCCCTCGGGGCGAAACTCCCAACAGGAACCACGGCTAATGCGGTGGCGCCCGGGTTTATTGAGACCGAGATGACTGCGCGCATGCCCACGGTCAGTCGCCAGGTCGCCCGGAGACTGAACTCACTGCAGCAGGGTGGGTTGCCGATCGATGTGGCGGAGACGATCGCGTTTTTGGCCGCTCCGCAGGCGGGCGGAATTACCGGCACCACGCTGCGCGTGTGTGGCCAAAACATGGTGGGCGCCTAACGCCATGGATTCCAGCGCAGCGGTCTATACCCACGGGCATCACCCCAGTGTTTTGGCCTCGCACCGAAATCGGACGATCGCCAATTCTGCGGCGTATGCGGAAAGTTATTTCGTGCCCGGCGCCCGTGTTTTGGATATCGGCTCCGGGCCGGGCACGATCACCGCGGAAATTGCCAGCCGCATAGCGCCCGGCGAGTTGGTTGCCGTGGAGATCAATACAACTGCTGCCCAGTTGACCGCGGCCGAATTAGCGCAGCGGCAGGTGACGAACGCGCGGGTGGTGGTGGGCGACGTCCATAATTTGGGGTTTGCAGCCGGCGCGTTTGATGTGGTGCACGCCCATCAGGTGTTGCAGCACGTAGCTAACCCGGTGACTGCGCTGCGAGAAATGGGGCGGGTGACGCGGGCGGGTGGCGTAGTTGCCGCGCGTGATAGCGATTACGGGCGGTTCGATTGGTACCCGCGACTGCCGGAACTGGATGAGTGGGCGCGCCTTTATCAGGAAGCCGCGCGCGCCAATGGTGGGGAGCCCAACGCCGGACGCCATCTCGAGCGGTGGGCACGTCAGGCCGGCTTTACGCGGGTTGAATGCTGGGCGAGCGCGTGGGAATACACGAGTGCGGAATCCCGAAATTGGTGGGGCGAGATGTGGGCGGCGCGGATTTTGGAATCAGATCTGGCCCGGCAATTACTGGCTGAAGGCCGGGCTACTGCAGCCGAATTAGCGCAGATAAGCGCGGCCTGGCAGCGCTGGGCGAGTGATCCGGGCGCCTGGTTTGTCGTGCAACACAATGAAATTTTGATCGCGGCGTAGCGAGACGGTTTCTTTTAGCACCGCGCGGTGAGACGGACTTTGAGACGGGAGAAAATGTAAATGGCACGCGAAGACGTTTTGTTATCCGAGATGCCCGCTTTGGGCGGCCTCTACGCGAAGGGAGCGCGCCATTCTGCGCAGCTGGTGCGCCAGCACCGCAAGGACGGCAGCGTGGGGGATTTACCGGATGTGGCTCACACCGTTGGGGGCGTGCATTTTGACCCGGCACAATTGACCGACTATCAGCATTTGCTGGGCGAGGCCGGCCGCGATGC
>DAHVRJ010000108.1:0-4112 GCA_027322505.1 Demequinaceae bacterium | reverse complement strand
CGGGATCCTTCGGCTGGGCAGGCGGGTGCTCCACGCGCAACAAGACCTCGCGCCCGACCATGAGGCTGGCAATGTCAGCTTCGGTCATACCCGCCGCGGGCCGCTCAGCAACCAGTTCCCCATCACGCATGATGGCGATGTCATCGGCCACGGCTAAAACCTCACCCAGTTTGTGGGTAATGAAAACTACTGCGCGCCCGGCGTCGGCCAGCCCGCGCATGACTTCGAAGAGTTCTTCGGATTCTTGGGGGGTGAGCACCGCGGTGGGCTCATCAAGAATTAAGACTTCCGTGTCGTGCGAGAGGGCTTTGAGCACTTCAACACGCTGGCGCAAACCCACCGAGAGTTTGCTGATGGTCGCGGTCGGATCGATGTGCAACCCGAACTGTTCAGAGAGTTCTTTGACCCGTTTTTCCATGGACCGGCGATCCAGCGTGCGAGTGCCGCCGACAATTTCCCGACCCAAAAAGACGTTGTCCGCCACTGTGAGGGAGGGCACCAGTTTGAAGTGCTGGTGGACCATACCGATACCCAGGCCGTGGGCGTCATTGGGTGAAGTGATCGTGACTTCGCGGTCGTTATAGATGATTCGGCCCGAATCCGGTTCTGCCAAGCCGGCGCAAACCGTCATGAGTGTGGTTTTGCCCGCGCCGTTTTCACCCACGAGGGCCAAAATTTTTCCGCGCTCAACTTTTAAATTGACCGCGTCATTCGCGACCTTCTCACCGAAGGTCTTGGTGATGTGTTCAAGTTGCAGCAGCGGCGCCATTGCCCGCCACCTCCTAGGTGCGACGAACGAGGGAAGGGTGGGGTCACCCGGGGGATAAGCGACCCCACCCGGTCAGGAGGACGGTGATGAGTTCACCAATCAGAATGCGGTCGGAACCTCAATCTCACCGTTGAGAACCTGCTCGATGTAGCTGTCCACCTCGTCAATGATTTCCTGGGGAACGACGTCTTCGGCATAAACGAGTTTCACGCCGTCATCTTCCAGGCCGTAGACGGTGGTTTCGCCGAATTCCAGCTCGCCCTCGGCGTACAGGTTCACCGCGTTTTCGAGTGAAACGCCGATGTCTTTGAGCATCGAAGCAATCACGTGGCCGGGTTCTTCATCGTTTTGGTCCTGGTCCACGCCGATGGAGTATTTATCGGCGTCCGCCGAGGCCTTCAGCGTGCCTAGTCCGGAGCCGCCCGCAACAGCGAATACGACGTCCGCGCCCTGTTCAAACATGGCCTTGGATTGGTCATATCCGGTATTGGGGTCGTTGAAGTCACCGACGTAAGACACGAGAACTTCGATGTCTTCGTCGACCGATTCCACGCCCTTTTCAAAACCGACCACGAAGTCGTTGATCACGGGGATGTCCATGCCACCAAGTACGCCCACCTTCTTAGAGCCATCTGCCTTATCGAAGGTGTCGGTATCGGTGGTGGCAAGTCCGGCCAACACCCCGGCCAGGAATGATCCCTCATTTTGGGCGTAGGTGATTGAGGCGACATTGGGCTGTTCGACAACGTCGTCATAGGTGATGTACATCTGCTCGGGGAAGTCCTGCGCGACCTCGTCTAGGTTGTCGTGCTGCTGCGTGGTCCCGGTGATTACTAGGTCCCATTCCCCGTTGGAGACTAACTGCAAGTTGGACTTCCACTGCGAGGGATTGTTTTCTTCCGATTCGATTGTCTGCGTTTCCGAACCGGCTTCGGCGATCATCTGCATTCCGCGTTCGGCATCGTCGAAGAATCCGCGGTCACCCAGCGGGCCGGAAACTACCGAAACAACCGATGGACGGTCACCACCGCCACCATTGCCGTCGCCGTTTCCGCCGTCGCCGTTGCCACCGCCCTCGTCGCTATCGCCACCGCAGGCGGCCAAGAATAAGGCTCCCACCGCCAGCGGAACCATCATTCGTAATTTATTGCGTTTCATCACGGCACCTCCTTGTGCTGCTTTCAACCGCTTCTATGCGGTCATCGGACGCCAAACAATTCTGCGAGCTCCTCGCGCCGTGGGAGGGCATCCTGGGCTCCCACTTTTGTTGCTGCTGCAGCGCCGGCCGCCGAGGCCAATCGGGCTGCATCGTTGAGCTCTCGATTCTCGTCGAGGGCTACGACCAGGGCGCCCACGAAGGCATCCCCGGCCCCGACCGTGTCCACCGCGGCGACGGGGAACGGCGGAATCTTGGTAGTTATTTGGTTTTCGCACGTCACCGAACCTGCTTCGCCGCAGGTCACAATGACCGCGCTGTCGAATTCGGTGTGGAGTTTCAAAGCGGCCTGCTGGGCAGTTTCCAAGTCGGTTACCGCAATTCCGGCCAGGCTTTCTGCCTCGGGTTCGTTGACGACCAGCACGTCAACAGCGGCCAGCATTTGGGTCACCTCGGCGGCGGGGGCCGCGTTCAAAACCGTGCGCGCGCCGCGGTCTTTCGCAAGCTTTAGGGCCCGCCCCACGTGCGCGTGTGGCAGTTCCAATTGGGCTACCAGGGTGGAATTTTCATTAAGGACGGCGTCTAAAGCCTCAAACTGTTTAGTGCCGGTGGCGTAGTTCGCACCCGGGACAACCATGATCGAGTTTTGCCCCCGGGCATCGACGGCCACTACCGCCAAACCGGTTGGAGTCTCGGGCATGGCCGCGATGTGAGTGGTGTCGATGCCTTCCGCTTTTAAGCGATTGACCATGGTTTGACCATGCTCGTCCTGGCCCACGCAGCCCACAAACGCCACGCTCCCGCGCATGCGAGCGGCGGAGACGGCCTGGTTTGCGCCCTTGCCGCCGGGCGTGTGGCGCATGGACTTCGCCATCACGGTTTCACCCGGGCCGGGCAGTGCCTCCAACTCGATGGACTGATCCATGTTGAGACTTCCGAAAACCACAATCGACGCCATGATCATGCCTTCCGTAACGCGCTGGATTCGCGGATCACCAGTTCACCTGGAAACCGCTGCATCTTCTTCGGGGTCGCTTCAAGCTCTCCAGCAAGGGTGCGCAGGAGCAAATCAGTAGCGCGCTGCGCGATGGTTTTGACTGGCTGAATGTATGTGGTGAGCGTCGGGTTTACGTACCGTGTTAGATGAATCCCATCAAAACCCGCGACAGCGACATCTTGCGGCACAGAAATTCCGCGCAATTGCAGCGCCGCGATCGCGCCAATGGCCTGAATGTCATTAGCGGCAAAAATGGCGGTGAACTGTGCGCCCGCGTCAATGAGTTCCAATGTGGCGGCAAAGCCGGCGTCTTCGGAGAAGTCACCCGGCTTGATGAGACTGGATTGCACCGGAATTCCGTGAGTTTTCAATGCTTGTCGATACCCGGAGGTGCGGTGATCAGCGACGTCGATCCCGACCGGACCAGTGATGTGCGCGATGTCACGGTGGCCACGCTCAATAAGGTGTTCGACTACCTCACGGGCCCCCTCCTCGTTTTCACACTGGACAACCGTGGCTTCCAGGGCAGCTGGCGCACGGTCTAGTGCAACTACGGGCACGTCTACCCCTATCGCCGGAGTAGTCCCGCCCAACTCGGACATGGAACCGATGAGCAGTACGCCGTCCGCAATCCGCGAAGATACGACGCGCAATGCCGCACGTTCGGATTCGTGACTGTCGATGAGTAGGAGCGAGTAACCCTGGGCCGCGACGCCGGTGTGGACGGCTGCAACGAGTTCAGGGAAGAACGGATTAAGGATCGACGGGACGACAAGTGCGATGTTGCGCGTGCGCTGCTGGCGCAGGTTGCGGGCCGCGGGAGTGGGAGTGAAACCCAGTTCACTGACCGATGCCATGACGCGCTCATAAGTAGAGTGAGCGACGGTTCCGGAACCGTTTACAGCGCGCGAGACTGTGGCCGTGGAGACACCGGCGTGCCGGGCCACGTCTTCAACAGTCACTTTGCGCAACTTTGCTCCTAAGTGCTGGCTAGTTCGCTGACGAGAGCTATTCCTCGCCGGCGAATGCTGCTTCTGCCCCGATGGGTGCTGCCTTTTGGCGGTACGCGTTGCCTTCTGGCCGTGCTTGTAGTCGTTTATGCCGTGCGTGTTGCCTTCGGGACCGTGCGTGTTGCCTTCGGGACGGTCCGTGCGCTTCTCAGCGATGAGAAGCACACTTATGAACACTTA
>DAHVRJ010000107.1:0-3529 GCA_027322505.1 Demequinaceae bacterium | reverse complement strand
TAAGTGTTGAGCGAACTTTGAGGATTGGGGAGTCCTTTCAAGGTTGACGATCAGAGCACTAACGCAATGGCAAAGGAGCACAATGCGTAGCGAGAGATATCGCCCGCGAAGAGTCGCGGGCGCTGTACTTGGCCTGTCTGTCAGCGCCGCTATGGCACTTGGAGCGATCGCTCCGGCAGCTCAGGCAGCGCCCGATGCAGCCCCGTACACGATTTTGTTCAACAATTTCGAGCAGGGGCGCATCGCGCCATGGACCAGTAGTCATGAAGAAATTGACGTCCGCGGCCAAAGAGTTGCAGAAAGCATCGGACTCAGCCACGAAACGAGCCTGCAGGTAACTGGCCGAACCCAGGCCGCGCACGGGGCCGCTATGCCAACCGCGGACTATGTCGACGGTGGAAACACTTATGAAGTATCAATATGGTCGCGGTTGCTGCCCGATGAGCAGCCCACCGACATTGTGGTCAGTCTCGAAAATGGTGGAAACACAATAGAACTGGCCAAAGAAGAAGCGACGGCCGATGGCTGGGTCGAGATTAAAGGAACCTTTGATGCCCCCGCCGAAGCAGATACGGGCCGGTTCATCGTCTCGGCAACGAGTCCGACCGCATCCTACTGGCTCGACGACTTTCTCCTTACCGGATTCGATGCAGAGGCGGGCTCAAATATTGATGATTCAGTGCCGTTAAAGAGCACGCTGCCATTCCCCATCGGCGCAGCGGGAGACGCCCGAATCACCGAGGGTGCCGGCGAGCCGACCCTGTCGAAGCACTTTAATTCTGTTTCAGCCGAAAACCATATGAAGCCTGAAGCTTGGTATGACACCAACGGGAACTTCGTTGCTGTAAACCCCCATGCTGATTCGCTCGTTAACTGGGCGAACGCCAACGACGGGCGCGTTTTCGGTCACGTTATGTTGTGGCATAGCCAGATTCCCGCCTGGTTCTTCGAGAGTGAAGATGGAGTACCGCTCACCGATAGCGAGCAAGATCAAGAAATCTTCAAGGATCGCATCGCGGAGCATATCGATAATGTCGCGAAGTATTTTGCCGATAAGTATGGGCCGTACGGCTCCGCCGGCAACCCGATTAAAGCCTACGAGATCGTTAACGAAGTCGTTAACGACGGCAACAACCCTCAACTGCGTAACAGCCGCTTCTACCAAATCCTCGGCGAAGACTTCATCGAGATTGCCTTCCGGCTCTCTGATGCAGCCTTTAACGATAAATACGCGGCGGTGGGTGTCGACCAGCCAGTCACGCTATTCATTAACGAGTATGGAACCGAGGGCGGCGATGGCAGCGGAACTAAACTGCAGCGCTATTACGACCTGGTAGAGCGCATGCTCGATAAGGGCGTTCCGATTCACGGCGTCGGCCACCAGTTCCACACCTCGCTGTCGCGCGATGTGAATAACTTGAAGATAGCCTTGGATAAGTTCGCTGACCTGGACGTGGTGCAAGCAGTCACCGAATTTGACGTTTCTATCGGAGACGTGAACGAACTCAACCTCATTCGCCAGGGGCATTTCGTGCGTGAGGCCTTTGATATTTTCAAAGAGTTTCATGCCCAGACCGATGCTATTTATAGCGTCACCGCTTGGGGCCTGCGCGATCTCGGATCCTGGCGTTATTACGAAGGCGCCCCACTGTTGTTTGATAATTATTTCAACGCAAAATGGGCATACCGGGGCGCCGCGGGCTTGTCAGTTCCGACTGAGCCGAAATCGCTGAACGTCTTTGGTGGAACAGTCGATCTAGATTCCAACGCGACTACGGACGCCGCGTGGAATCAGCTCCCTCCGGCTGTCATTTCTGAGGGCGCCAGTTTCGGGATCCGCTGGGCTGAAGACCACCTAACCGTGCTCGTGGATATAGCCGATGAAGAGGAAGATGCGACTGATTCAGTTTCCTTCGAGTTTGCTGGTGGGACGCACTTGGTAGAGCGGGATGGGGCAGCAGATATCCCCGCCCAAGTTGCTGAAACAGCGGCCGGATGGCGCGTCGCCGCACACGTTCCGGCACAGGGCCTCACCCAGGGCGACGTTGTGAAGTTCAACGTGCTGGTCACAGCGGGCGACGAAGTCTCCGGCTGGAATGATCCGGGCGTAAGTGGAGAACTCTCATTACTGGAAGACCTCTCCACTACAGAGGCAGTCTTCGCGGAAGAATCGCCGCTCATCGACGGTGAAATCGACGAGGTATGGGAGCAAGCAGAGCCGATCACTACTGGTAAACAGGTTGAAGGAGATGACTCTGCCGCAGCACAAGTAAGAACTCTCTGGTCCGATGACGGGGAAACCTTATTCGTGCTCGCAGAGGTTACTGACGCAGAGATTGACACTTCTGCAAGTGCCGATCACGAAAAAGACTCGGTAGAAATATTTATAGACGCCGGTAACAACAAAAACGGCTCGTATTTGCCCACCGATATGCAACTGCGCATCAACGCATTGAATGAGCTCTCATTCGGGTCGGGGCCTGCGAGCCAGAGCGAGCGAGTCGAATCCGCAGTCGAGCTGACAGACAATGGGTATGTTGTCGAAGCGGCAATTGACCTGCTCGAATTGGGCGGGCCGGACACATTCCACGGCTTTGACGCGCAAGTCAACGATGCTGAAAACGGCCGCAGAATCGGTGTCAAGAACTGGGCAGACGCTACCGGCGACAGTTGGCAAAACACTGCCCGGTGGGGCGTAATCCACCTGGCCCCTGTTGAAGCCAGCCACGACCGGAACATGTCGCTCGATAAGGACCAAGTTGAGCCCGGTGAAGAAGTGAACGCCGAGCTCACCGACTTCGCCCCGCAGGAAGAGGTGGAACTCGTGCTCGTTGCCGACGCAGTCGAGCCGGCCGCAGGGGAGTTAACGCCGCTCGCTGCGAACGAGGTGACACTCCTGGCATCAGTCACTGTTGACGAACAAGGCGCGGCGACTGCGACATTCGTCATTCCGGGTGAAACCGAGCCGGGTGACTATGTGATCGAAGCGCGGGTTGACGGCGCCACCGTGGCCGCGAGCTCATTGGTGATTACCGCTGCGGCAGCAGATCCGGGGGATGAAGATCCCGGAGGCGATATCTCGCCGGGGGACGAAACTGATGACCAAGACGGCCCCGGAGATACCCCAGATTCGGGTGCTGACAGCAACGCTGGCGGCTCAGATGCGGATCAAGCAAAGAATCTGCCTCGGACCGGCGCCAATATTGCAGTCTTACTAGGAGCCTCCCTGCTCTTGTTCCTAGTAGGAGGTGGTGCACTGGCGCTCCGGCGTCGCGGCAACCACTTGTAATGCTCAACACTAAATGAGCGCTTGGCCACCTAAGCAAATTTGCGCGCTTAGGTGGCCAAGTTGTATCTGACTACATATCCTCCAGTTCCCGGCCCTTAGTTTCTGGCACCCACTTGACGACGAATATCAGGGATAACAATGCGAAGAAGGTGTAGAAACCGTAGGCAAATCCCAGGCTGATATCGGCCATTTTCGGGAACGTGGTTGAGACGGCGAAATTGGCCAACCACTGGACGGAAG
>DAHVRJ010000029.1:0-4711 GCA_027322505.1 Demequinaceae bacterium | reverse complement strand
GGGCGTGGCCGGCGGCGAGCGGCAGCTGCAGCTCCTCGCCGGTGGTCTCGACCCGGACCCGGACCATGGCGGTTTCGAAGCATCCGCCCTCGTTGGGGAGGAGCGCACCGGGCAGCAGGCCGGCCTCGGTGAGGATCTGGAAGCCGTTGCCGATGCCGATCACGGTTCCGCCGGCTTCGGCGTGACGGCGGATCGGCTCGCTGACGGGGCTGAGGGCGGCGAGGGCACCGGGGCGGAGGGCGTCGCCGTGGGCGGCGCCACCGGGCAAAACCACCGCGTCTACGCGGGCGAGATTTGCTTCATTGTGCCAAAGCTCAATTGGTTCTGCCCCCGCTGCTTCAACTGCTGCAGCGGTTTCCCGCTCATCAATAGAACCGGGAAAGGTGATGACACCAATACGCATTACAGGGCCTCTACCTTCACAACGTCTTCAACGACGAAGTTGGCGAGTACTTCCTCAGCGACGCGGTGAATGAGCTCCAAGTCTGCTTCAGTCACCTCGCCATCAACATCAAGTTCAAACCGCTTTCCCTGCCGCACTGAGCGGAAGCGGTCATAGCCCTTCTCGGCTAGGGCAGCGTCAATTGCTTTGCCCTGCGGGTCCAGGATTTCGGGTTTTGGCATGACTTCGACGACTACGCGTCCCATGCGAATTGCTCCAATGTTTTGTGTCGTGAACTTAATCGAGCACTCGTAATCTTAGCCAGTGCAGGCAGGCTCGGTCTGCAGGCCCGCACTGGTCAATTCTGCAGCCGCTCCGAGATGCCATTTAGACGGCAAATCGTGTCAAGGCGTCGGAAGGAAATCGCTTGGCCCAGTAGTGGCGCATCTGCTGGCGGGCGCATCTATCGGCAGTAACGTATTTGCTGGCGATGGAGCCGCGCGTCAGCGGGGCGCGGACTTCGAGGTCGTGGCCAAAAGCCAGGCCAAGTAGGCGCCGCCAATCAGACCGGTCACGACGCCAACCGGTAAAACTTTCCCCGGCCAGGCATGCTGCGCCACCAGGTCGCTGATCAAAAGCAGCAGTCCGCCCAGCAGCGCCGAATTCAACAGGCTCACGCCCGGGCTGCGCGCCAACCGCCGTGCAATCTGGGGAGCCGCGAGCGCGATGAATGGCACCGGGCCCGCCTGCGATACCGCCACGGCACACAGCGCGACCGCGAGCGCCACGAGGGCCGCCGTTGCACGGGGGACGCGCACTCCCAAACCGGTAGCGGTTCCATCTCCCATTTCTAAAACCCGCAACGTCCGCCCGGCGAATGCCAGCGGCACCAGCAGCAGCGCGAACGCGATTGCAACTGCTGTGACGTGCCCCCACGAGCGCGCAGAAAGGGTGCCGATGAGCCACGACATGGCGCTTTGGGCGGTCGCCAAATTGGCGCGCGTTAGCAACCACCAGGTGAGCGCGTTAAGCATCGCGCCGATACCGATACCGACGATGATGAGGCGATACCCCAGGGCATTGCGTCTAAATGCGAAGAACCACACTGCAAGCGCCGTACAGATTCCTCCGGCGAGGGCCCAGCCCGTCAGGGCCATTCCTGTTGCTCCCGCGAGGGTGATTCCGGCTACCGCGCCGGCCGAGGAGCCCTGCGTGAAGCCGATAAGTTCAGGGGTCCCGAGCGGGTTGCGAACTATGGCTTGGAAGATCGCGCCGGAAAGCGCGAAGGCGGCTCCGACCCCGACAGCCGTTAGGGCGCGGGGAGCACGCACCTCTTGCACCAAGAATTGGGCGGTTCCTTCCCCGCGGCCGAAGACCGCGCGCAGGAATTCGCCCGACGTCATTTGGTAGTCGCCCACCGCCAGGGCGACGACCAATCCAATGATAAGCGCACCGACGAGGAAAGCGGCTGTTAACAGGCTGCGCCGGCGGTTTTGCAAGATCATAACCGCACCGGCTTCCGGCGGGTTACGAGCGCGATCAGGACCGGCGCACCCAAAAACGCGGTCACAACACCGACTTGCAACTCATCCGGGGAAACCAGGACGCGCCCCAAAACATCGGCACCCAGTAACAACACGGGGGCCGCCAAGGTTGAGAGCGGCAGGACCCAGCGATCATCTGGTCCCGTCAGCGCTCGCACCGCGTGCGGTACCGCCAAACCCAAGAATGCGATCGGCCCCACCGCCGCCGTCGCCGCCCCGCATAACAGCGTGACCGCGACTGCAGCTATCGCTCGGATCAAGGTGGGATTTAAACCCAAACCGCGACTGACGTCGTCCCCAAACGCCATGATGTTGAGCGGCCAAGAAAGAGCCAATGCCAATATCCCGCCCCCAATAATGAAGGGCAGTACTTGTGCAAGAACGCCCGCGTCGCGTCCCGTGAGGGATCCGAGCACCCAAAAGCGGTAGTGGTCAAGTGCGGCGGAGTCTAAGAGGGTCACTCCCCACACCACTGCCATGAGCACCGCGGAAATCGCGGCGCCCGCTAAAACCAGTTTGACCGGGGTTTGCCCGGCGACACCGCGGGAGCCCAGGAGGTATACAGCGGCAGCAGCTAAGCCCGCGCCGACCAATGCGAACCAAATGTAGTTACTGGGCTGGGTGATACCGAAGGCCGATATTCCCACGACGATCGCGGCTGCGGCGCCCGAATTGACACCCAATAACCCGGGTTCTGCCAGCGGGTTTCTGGTCAGGGACTGCATGAGAGCGCCGGAAAGGCCAAGAGCTGCGCCAGCCACCAAACCCAACCAGGTGCGGGGCAGACGCAGCTCAAAAATTATGGCCGACTCGGCCAGTTCTCCGCTCCCCCAAATTGCCTGCCACGCGTTATTAAAGGGAATGAATTTAGCGCCCACGAGGACGCTGGCAACAACTACCAGCGCCAAAGCTCCGAGCAGACCTATTGTGAAAAATAGGCGGCGAGAGTGGGACACAAGTGCCATGTTCTCACGGCGGCGTTCTCGCCCTATTGCGCCGCTGCGGCGGCGTCAACCAACGGCGGAACGATTGCTTCCAATCCCCACGGCACGCTCAAGACAGTTGTTGTCGAAACGGCCATCGACAGCTGCCGGTCCAGCATCGGGACATACGAGTCGTGTTGCACGGCGGGCAGGCTTTGGAACAGTTCAGATTCTTCCAGCACCTGCTGTTCCTCTTCGGAGTTGAACCACGTGATGATCACGTCGGCATCGTTGAGCATGTCCAGGTTCTCGAGGGAAATTTCGGCATAAAACTTGCCTTCAGCGGTCGGCAATTCCGCTACCGAATCGGCCGGGGACAACCCCAAACCGGTCAGCAGGTCAACGCGCGGATCACCCGGCAAATAGATTCCGACAGTGCCGTCATTCTGAGAATAAATGAACGCAAATGTGGTTCCGAGCAACTCAGGATTTTCTGCCCCAGAAGTGTCAATGTGTTCTTCGGTTTCGGTGATGAGCTCCGCTGCCTCTTCTTCGAGGCCCAGCGCCTTGCCATTAATCAGGGTCTGGTCCTGCCAGGACACCAACCATGGAGTTTCCGGATAAGCCACCGTCGGTGCGAGCTTCGACAACTGATCGTACTGTTCCTGCGAAATACCCGAATATGTGGCCAAAATCAGGTCCGGGTTCAGCGCAGCGAGTTCTTCAATATTGATTTCTGGCATATCGGAAAACACGGTGACATCAGCGCCGCCACCCGGCTTGCCGATGGTCTTGCCAGTGCGCGTGATCGCGGCATCGCTCCAGGGCAGAAGCCCGTTTTCGCCGCCGGCCCACGCGTCTTCGGCGATTCCCACCGGGGTGACTCCCAGTGCCAAAACTGTGTCCTGTGAGGCCCACCCAATGGTGACGACCCGCTCCGGTTCGGCAGGGATAACGGTCGAACCCAAAGCATGGTCGATCGTGACGGGGAAAACTCCGTCGCTCTCGGCGACGCTGGGAGTTGGTTCCCGCTCTTCGGATCCGGCCGACGCCCCCGAGCAAGCGGCAGCGAACAGCGATATGAGGGCTGCGGCAGCGATTGCGCGCCAGATCCTCAAAGTCTTTTTGTGTCCAAAAAATGGCACGGATTACTCCAGTTTCTGATGAGCCGGGCAACAGCACCCACATGATTGGCACTCACTGCGTTTACGCAGTTTTAAATTGCGCCTTACGCAACTTCGGCGCGACCATAACGCCAGTAGCCCATAAACGAGACCTGCCGGCGATCAATCCCCAGATCGCGCACCAGGAACCTACGGAGAGTCTTAATAACCTGGGCCTCCCCCGCGAGCCAAGCATAAAAGTCAGGGTCCTCATCGTCCGGCTCGGGGTGAGTTGAAGACGTCTCCCAGAGGAGTTGTGAGTCAACGTCCACGTCTTCCAACATGCGGGATGACGATGGTGAGACAGCCTCCAACATTTGGGGTGCGACGCGCTTGACGCAATCGATCAAGTGTTCGCCATGAGGCGCTCCCTCGCGCGGCAACCAGGTGAGTTGCGCGCCCGCGGGTGTGGCGAGATCCAAAATATCGGCCGCAGTCGGGACCTCGATGATGGCCGTGAGTTCTTGGCCCGGCTCGAGGACCATATCCGCGAGGATTGCCGAGATCGCTGGCGCGGCACTTTCGTCACCCACCAGGAGCAGATTACGGGTGCGCGGGTTAGGTTGCCATGCGACGCCGCCGGTATCGCCCGAATGCAGTCGGTTTGGACCAATGATGACGACTGAATCGCCGGCCTGCGCCGTGGCAGCCCAGGTCGTGGCAGGACCCGCATTGGGATGGATCGCGAAATCTACATCA
>DAHVRJ010000081.1:0-6098 GCA_027322505.1 Demequinaceae bacterium | reverse complement strand
TGTTGCCCGGTGGACGCAAGAGCGTGGAGCCGATGGCGGCGCGGGTGCGGCCGCAGGATGTGCCCTCGACGCACCAGTCGATGCACCATTTGGTATCGACCTCGGCATGGAGCGACGAAGCCTTGCTGGCCACGGTCGCCGAGCAGGTGCTGCCGGTTCTGACGCGCGGCGGGACCGAGCCGTGCTACTGGATCATCGATGACACCGGCTTTCCGAAGAAGGGTACGCATTCGGTGGGCGTGGCCCGCCAGTACTGCGGGCAGACCGGCAAGACGGACAACTGCCGGGTGGCGGTGAGCCTGTCGCTGGCGACGGACTCGAACAGCTTGCCATTGGCTTATCAGCTCTACCTGCCGGCCGAGTGGACTGGCGATCCGCCGCGGTGCGTCGACGCCGGCGTGCCCGCATCGGTGGGTTTCATGAGCAAGAACCAGATCGCCGTCGCGCAGATCCGGGCTGCGGTCGCCGCCCAGGTGCCGCGGGGCGTGGTGCTGGGTGATGCCGCCTACGGCGATGACGGAGCGTTGCGCGATGAGCTGAGCGCGCAGGCGCTGATCTACGCGCTGGGCATCCGGCCGCTCACCACGGTGTGGTGGGGCGCGCATCAACCGGCCCCCGCGCCGCCGCCAGCAGCCACGGGTCGCCCCCGCGTGCGGGTGATGCGCGATGCGGCGCATCGGCCGATCAGCGTGCGCGCCCTGGCGCAGGCACTGCCGGCCCGCGCGTATCGCACCGTCGCTTGGCGGCAGGGCGCTGCGGAAAAGCTGTCCGGCCGCTTTGCCCGCGTGCGCGTGGTCGTCGCCCACGACGATCAAGCCCGGAGTCCCGAATGGCTGGTCATCGAATGGCCCCGCGGCGACGCCGAACCGGTCCGCTACTGGCTCTCGACGCTGCCTGAAGCCACCCCCTTCAAGCAACTCGTCGGTGCGATCAAGGGCCGCTGGCGCATCGAGCGGGACTACCTGGAACTCAAACAGGAACTCGGTCTGGGCCACTACGAAGGACGCAACTGGCGCGGCTTTCATCACCACGCCAGCCTGTGCATTGCCGCTTATGGCTTTTTGACTCTGGAGCGCTTGCGCGGCAGTAAAAAAAACCGTGCTCGATTCAAGGCACCTGCCGTACCCGAAGGCTTCCGCCCGCGTGGGGCTGGGGCCGATGCAGCGCCACCTGCCTTGGTCGATCGCCACCACGCGCTTCCGTCTCGCCCGCACGATCGCTCGACACCTGTCACGATGTCCTTGCTGCGGCAGAGCGCACCGGACAATCATGCATGTTTAGTAACACAGTAGAACTAGGCTTCACTTCACAGCCGAATAGTAGTTGGGCCCCTTTCCACGCCTCACAGGAGACATCGCCATGAACAGAACACTAAATTCCTCCAGCAAACTACAGCGTTTCCAGTGGTTATCTATCGTCTGTCTAGCTGCGACCATTTCCGCATGCAGTGGGAACACCTCTCCGTCTGCGGCCGAGGTGGAAACGGCCGTTCGTTCCCGTGTCCAGCAGATTTCCCATGGGGTACTTTCTGTGGTGAGTATCACAAAGACCGACGGCCTCGCACGTAGGGATGGCACGTACATCGCTTACTTTAAAGCGGAAGTAAAGTTTGACTCCTGCGGTTACCTTGCAGGAAGCTCGAACAACGAGAGCATAACAAAATTTAATGGTGCCTGCCCCGCAAATCCAGGCCAAACCGCGTTGCTTAGCACCACGATTTACGGCGTTGGATATCAACTGACAATTCCAGGAAAGGCCGCGTTCGTAAAGAGGGAGAGCGGATGGCACTTGAGTGAAATTGTTATGAACAGTCCCAACTGACAGCCGCGAATCTCTGCCGCAGGCAAGGTTCTGCGGAATCCGAACTCGACCAAGGCAGCCAAGAGAGCGGCTGCCTTCACTCTGCAGGGAACCTCTTGAAACCCAAGCCGCACTAAAAGCATGATAAAATGTCACAACTTCAATAAGTTGGGTGCTTATGACGATGTCCAGTTTGTTCGCTGGGGATGAGCGGGAGAGGAAGCTGGATTTGATCGGCGATCCGCTTGCGCGGCTTTATGCGTGAGGTCCGGTAAATTCGTTAAAGAGGAGTGCAAGATGAACAAGATCTATGTGGCATTTGTTTTGGCTGCAGGGTTGTGATAGCGGGATGCACACAAGAAGATCTCAAAAATCTGAGCAACGTAGAGAACTCGCTATCTAAGAGCCTCAATTCGGGCAACAATGCAACCGCGGGCAACAATGCGACGAGTGCAGCCAACGCTATTGCAACCAATACGAATTCGAGCACCGAAGGGCTCGTCCCGGTTGGACCTGTAACATCTCCAGGCTGCTCAGGTATCGAAGTCGTCGGCTACGGCCAGGCCAATAATGCGAATGCCTCGAACGGCATGTTTCCAAATCAATACTTTATGGCCATTAGAAACACGGGAGAAGACGCAAAGATCGTCACCATTCATGTCGTGCGCGATCCGCGCTCTTGGCAAAGGCAACAGAGTCCGCTAATTTCAATAAAAGTACTTCCACACGATTTGCAGCGCGTAGCTATAGATTTATCGCTCTATCGGCCAATATCAGTTTTGATTGACAGGTGTCTGTAGGGAACCTCTATAAACCCGTTTTTCAAGAAAAAACGCCGAGACAAGATTGCTCCCAGCCGGATTACCGGCGGTTTTATCTCGGCGCACCGGCGGGGTTGTACTTTCTTGCGATCTTTCTGGGCGCTTGGATTCGGGCGCGGAGCCCACAGGGATAGCGACCCTCACTGGGTGAACGTGGGCGCCCGCACCGTCGTGTCGCACTGAACACCTTGCGACCGCCGCATCCGATCTGGCAAAGAAGCTCGGTTGAGCCACCGTCTCCCGCCCGCCGGGTCAACCGGAACGGCGGATGGCGTGCGCCCATACGCGAGCGCGAAAGCCTAGTTTAGTTGACTGTCATCGTCTATCATCAGTGCTCAGGCATCGATAGGGGTGGCCTATGTCTCTTGCTAAACTGGTGTCAAGTCCATTACCGCGGCTCGGCGGATTCACAACGAAATCACTCGACCTCCTGGGGGCGGCCATATAAGATGTCCCTAGTTGGGGTTTGCCCGAACCAACCTGGGTAATTGTGCAGTAGGCGACCGCTGGGGGCGTGCCGCTCATGGAACATCGGGGCGGTGTGGCCGAACAGCAGGCGGTTGGAATTTTTGTTCATTTTTTCGTGGGGGAGGCATCATGAACGATTGCAAGTCTTCAAAATCACTTCTTCTTCGTGGTGTCAGTTCTGCAGTTGTTGTAGCGGTTCTCGGAGGGTGTTCGGGGCCACCATCTGAATCTGAAGCGCAAAAGGATATCGTGAACTACTACCATCTAAATGGTCCGATACAAGCTGATGTATTGCGGGTGGAATCATTCCAGAAGACGAATGGGGTAATGCGGGAAATCAACGGGCAAAAGGTTTATACTATGAGTGTTCAAATGAAATTAGGATATCCGAAGGGGATAAACGCCTTTTGCCAGAACATTCAACAATTTATGTGTGGCGGTTTTACCCCGGATGAAGTCATAAAAGGTAAGTTCATTTTCGAATCAACCGAGAAAGGGTGGCGCTTAAGGGGGGAAAAAGGTGGTGGTTGTTTTCTCACGACCGCGGCATGCCAATACAAAGGACTAGCTGACAACTGCCATGAACTTGAAGTATTGCGGCAGTTCCGAGATGAATATCTCCTTGCCACCGATGAAGGACGGCAACTTGTCGCACTATACTACCTCATCGCACCGAAGATCGCTGAGAGGCTTGTTCGGATAAGTGATCTCGAAGAAGTGTGGCGAACCATCACGGATTGCGTCGCTTTAATCGAAGCGGCGAGGTATCAAGAGGCTGTCCATGCCTATCAAAAAATGGTACGGTCATTACAAACCCGATTTTTCGGTTGATGCAGCATGGCGTTGACATAGGCCCCAACCAATCATTCCACCGGACCTCACGCATAAAGCGGACCTCACGCATAAAGCCACGTGAGTCCGGTTAATTCGTTAAGGAGAAGTGCAAGATGAACAAGATCTATGTGGCATTTGTTTTGGCTGCAGGGTTGGTGATAGCGGGACGCACACAAGCAGATCTCAAAAATATGAACAACGAACTAGACAACTCGCTATCTAAGAGCTTCAGTTCGGGCAACAATGCAACCGCGGGCAACAATGCGACGAGTGCAGCCAACGCTATTGCAACCAATACGAATTCGAGCACCGAAGGGCTCGTCCCGGTTGGACCTGTAACATCTCCAGGCCGCTCAGGTATCGAAGTCGTCGGCTACGCCCAGGCCAATAATGCGCCCGCCGCATTTCCTTCAAGCAATACGGTTCCGACCGGTTTTTCGACGACCCCGATCGGGGGGAAGTTAACCGTAGCGAGCTTGAGCGGCAGTGCCATTGTGACGAACGATTTCATACATAACGGCGTGACAATACCGGATGCCGCTAATAATGGCAGCTATCTTCTTGCCGGGAATCTCGGTTACTGCATCACCGATCCACAGAAGTGTCAGGCGGGCACCACTACCGACTTCAATGTGTTTTACGACAGTACGGTCGGCTCGTTCACGATTGCGCTCTTGAAAGAACCGCTTGGACGAGTCCGGCTTAAAGCGGAACGATTCCTCATGCAGACCCTCGGCATCGCTCAGGGAGATATGTGCAGGCTGAACTACTATGTCGGGACGACTATGTACGTGAATCCGCACTACGACAGTAAGAATCTCGGATTCAGTTTTTGCCCGGGCGCGACGGTGCTTCCGCAATAGGTTCTCCGCGGGGCTTCCGCAGCCACGCTTTCTGGTGGCGCGCGTACTGCCAGAGTTTTGCCGACAGCGTCGGTACGAGCGATGCTTCGCTGCGCTCGTTTCTCAGAAACTTTGTGTCGAAAAAATGGGTGTGATGATAATTGTTCAGTGCTAGTTGTATCCCCTGAATTTCAGGACCGTTCCGGGAACTCGATGATCTTATTTGAGGGCCACTGCAGGCAACCGCTGCGACCAGGGCCACAGTGCCGCTGGCTCTACTCCCGCATAGCGGCCGGCTTTAGTGAAGTCCCAGGGTACTTCAAGCGCCGCCAGCGGCTCGCACGCCATGCAATTGGCGACTGGATATTGCAATAAAAATCTTCGTCCGTTCGAAAGTTCGGTTGTCCCAACAATCTGTGGGCCGCTAATGACGAATGCTCGCGGGTGCTGGGCCGTAAACGCACTGAAACCACGTAGTGTTGCCACAAAGTCCGTTACGTTTGGATCGATAATTCTCAGGTCCCGATCCACGAAGACCAGCCCGCGCGTTTCATTGGGACCGACATAGGTTACGATATCCATGTGCCTAAAATGGTGAATACCGTTGGCGTACCTCGGGGTAGCACCAATGAAAGTGGACGCGCTGAGTCGTTCGGCGAATTGAATGGCTTCCCTGTTCGCGCCAAACTTCTGCATTTGTCCGCGTAGACATTCAATATTAAAGCAGTTTTTGTCGGTATATCCTGACCACACGATTCGGTCAGTCGGCCGCGGAGGTGGCGGAGTCAAGTAGTGGTAGAGGTGGGGCGCGGTGGCGGACGCCAGGATCAGAACGCAGGCCGCGATCGTTCGCAACTTGTTTCTTTTGTTGCCCCATAGGCGATGTCCCCACATTTCGCCTAGCCTTCGGTATTCTTCTGCGCGCCGCTTCTCTATCTCGGCGGCCCTTTGCAGGCGGCGCTGCAGTTCTGCCGTCTCCGCGTGCGCGGCGGCAACGATCTTTTGCTCAATTGATGGCAAATATTGTTTGTCGTTCAATGCCAGATAGGAAGACGCAAACTCGTCCAACCACTTCTGCCCAAGAGGTTGCAGCCGTTCGGCCACTGCGGCGATGTCGTTGTCATATTGGACAAGCGCGTTCCATTTTGCACGGTCGAATCCCGGCGGTGGGGTCTGTAAAGCACTTTCATTCTGATCCGACGTTGCGCGCGCCGCGGGGGCGGCGAAAAACGCAAACACTGCGGTGGCCCCGATGGGGAAGACGAACAGGGTGCCAATCGTCCCGAGTCCGAGCAGATACCAGAGGAGGCAGGCGCTAGCAGCAAGCAACACT
>DAHVRJ010000080.1:0-10434 GCA_027322505.1 Demequinaceae bacterium | reverse complement strand
GATCAGCGTGGATTTTCCGGCGCCGGATTGGCCAACGATCCCGTGGATAACGCCGGCGGGAACGGTCAAATCGATGCCGGCCAGGGCGTGGACTTCTGCGCGGTGCTTATTACCGGGAAAAACTTTGCGCAGGGCGGTGGCGGTGATCACTTGGGGGTCCTATTTCGGGAATGTGGAAATTCATAAAAAGATGGTGGCAGTTTTGGCTTTGCCGAATCCGGGGGCTTTGGGCCAGGTGAAACTCGGTTCTGAGTTTTCGCTACCTAGCTGCCAGTCTTCGCGCCTATCAAGAAAGCCAGCGCGGCCAGTTCAGGCAGCACAAACTGCGGAAGAAACGGGGGCTTTCGGGCTGCGGGTGATTTCCAAGGGCTGATCAGCGTCTGCGGGGCGGATCAGCGGGGCCTTAGTACTGAGGCCGGTTACCGCGCAGCCGACATCATGCACATTCGCTCCGCGCGCATAGCGGCGGTCGCGTTGAAGGCATGAGTCGTGTGCATGACACAAATTGAATCACATGGCCGCAGCGGCGCTGCCACGGGGTCGGGGTGGAGTGTTGCACTTCCGGATTTGGCGGGGTTCTGACGCAACCCCCGAACTGTTCGAAGATTTTTGTCACATGAGTCACAACAGTTAACATGCGCATCATTTCCAGCAGGGGTTCCGTCAGAACCCCGCCAAGTCAAGTTCTAGACACGCTCCAAGTTGGCGCAAGTCACGCTCTAGACACGGCTCTAAGTTGGCGCAAGCCACGCGCCTCCACTCGCACCGCGGAGTTCTAATACCCCAAAGGGACCTATTCGCCGCCCAGATGCCCCGCGAGCCGGGCGTGCCGCTCGGCACTGGCTTCGTTCAGCCCGGTAATCGTGACCTTTTTGCCCTTCGCGGCATACTTAGTCTCGATTGCGTCCAATGTGGCAACGGTGGAGGCGTCCCAAATGTGGGACTGGCTCAAATCAATCACCACGTTTTTCGGATCACCGGTGTAATCAAACTGATAAACCAGGTCATTCGATGATGCCCACAGCAGCTCACCCAAAACGGCGTAAACGCGCGTGTCTTCATCCGGGCGATCCACTTCCACGACACGCGTAAAATGCGCTACGCGGTTGACGAACATGACCGCGGCCACGATGACGCCTACCACGACTCCGTAGGCGAGGTTGCTCGTTGCAACCGTGACGATCACGGTGGTGAGCATGACGGCCGTTTCACTCTTGGGCATGCGCCGCAGTGTGGCGAAGCGAATCGAATGCCAATCAAATGTCGCCACCGAGACCATGATCATGATTGCAACAAGCGCAGCCATTGGAATCTGGCCAATGATGTCACCGAAACCGACCACCAGTACGAGCAGAAAGAACCCGGCGAGAAACGTGGAAATCCGCGTCCGCGCCCGGGAAACCTTCACATTCACCATGGTTTGACCGATCATCGCGCAGCCACCCATACCGCCGAAGAAACCGGTAACAATGTTCGCCACGCCCTGCCCCCATGCTTCGCGGGTCTTATTGGAATGCGTATCGGTGATGTCGTCGACAAGTTTGGCGGTCATCAAAGATTCCATTAGGCCAACCAGCGCCATCGCAAGCGCAACGGGGCCAATGATTCGCAGGGTTTCCAGGTTCAGCGGAACGTCGGGTAAGAACCACTGCGGCAGCGAAGAGGGCAGCTCACCCTGATCGGCAACATTAGGAACGTTAATCGAAAAAATCATGGTCACAGCAGTCAGCAGCACAATGGCGATGAGCGGAGCTGGGATCGCCTCGCTAATTTTTGGCAGGAACACCATCAGCGCCAAGGCGGCGGCGACCATGACATAAACGGGCCAGCCCACTCCGACGAGGTAGGGCATTTGTGCCCAGAAAATTAAAATCGCCAGCGCGTTGACGAAGCCGATCATCACGCTGCGCGGAATAAACCGCATCAGTCGCGCCACGCCCAACAAAGCGAGCACAATTTGAATCGCGCCAGCCAAGAGCACGGTCGCAATTAGGTAGTCAAAACCGTGCTCGCGCATCACCGGTGCGATCACCAGCGCCACCGCGCCCGTAGCGGCGGAAATCATCGCCGGACGTCCGCCTAAAAACGCGATCGACACCGCCATTGTGAAGGATGCAAAGAGCCCGACCCGCGGGTCAACGCCCGCGATGATCGAGAAGGAAATCGCCTCGGGAATCAGCGCGAGCGCCACAATGAGGCCGCCCAACACCTCGATGCGTAAACGGCGCGGGCTGCGCAGCGCCTCCCACGCTGAGGTTGCCGGTGATGAGTCGGCTTGGGGTGGCGCAACCGGCCGGGGTGATGTGGGCGAGTTTTTCAATGCGGGCTCCAAAAATCCTTGCGCGCTTGCGGGCTGCGTGTGCCGGGGTGACTTTGCGCGCCGGGTCACTTTGCACGCCGGGTCACTTTGCGCGCCAGATAACTTTGCGCTCCGGGTACCTTTGCGCGCCGGGACACCGGGCGGTCACGCGGTCGGTAAATCTTCGCGCTATCTGTCGCGACCGCTAGATACCCTACGGTCTCGCTCAATGTGAGCTGACCGCTCGGTGCAAATACCACGCCAAATGCCGCACATGCCCAACTGCAAAAAGCACCGCGCCCAACCCCAAACGTGCGCCGCGCTCATTGCCAACTAACCTCACGCCCGCAACGTTTTATCGAAAATCATCCAATTATGCACAAGCCAATCCAACACAACCACTGGGCCTACCTTGATCGACGGACACAAGATGTAGTGGTAGTGTCGGCATCGCAGCTGGTTCACCCCTCAGCCAGAGGGGAGCTAAGAGGGAATCTGGTGCAACTCCAGAACTGCCCCGCAGCGGTAATCGGGAACGATCGCCGTCACACGCACTGACAACTTGTTGGGAAGCGACGGCCAGTAGGAACCGAGTTCGGCATTCAACGCGTAAATCCGAACTCGCAGCCCGTGAGTCCGAAGACCTGCCAGCGCACCGCGAGCACCCGCTTGCGGTGGTCCGAGGCCTCGCGGGATGGGCCAGGGGACGAAGCACCGGCCAATAATTTTGGACGGCGCCGCACCGGCTTTTCATTTTGCCGTTCGGCTTGGTCTTCTCTTCTTTTCTTCCCTCGCGGTCTCGCACCGGACAGTTTCGCAACACATCGAGGGATGAGTATGACAATCACGCAAGAGGCGCCTTCGGCTTCAGTCTCGCCCGCATCCGCGCGTATTTACGTCACCAAGCGGGACGGAACTCGTATTCCGTATAACGCGGACCGCATCAACCGCGCGCTGGAACGGGCCGCCGAGGGCCTGTCGGATCCGATTTCAAAGGTCACCCAGGTTGCCTCTGAACTGGAAATCACTCTGTTCGATGGCATCACCACCGAGCAGTTGGATGAGGCAGCGATTGCTGCGGCGATCCAAAACGTGAAGGATGATCCCGATTTTGATGTGATCGCCGCCCGACTCCTGCGCAAAGTAATTGCCAAGCGCGTGCTGGGCCCATACGAAACCGACCTCGAACTACATCTGCTGCACCGCGCGCGCTTTCCTGGATATGTGCGCGACGCCGTCGAAGACGGCATCCTGGACCAGCGCCTGGCGGACCTGTTTGACCTTGACGAACTTGCCGCGGCCCTGAAACCCGAGCGCGATGATTTGCTGCGCTATATCGGCACCGTCACGATGCACAACCGCTACATGATTGACGGAAAAGATCACCGCGCGCTGGAAGTTCCGCAGTATTTTTGGATGCGCGTGGCAATGGGCCTGACGCTAAATGAGAAAAATCCCACCGCTGCCGCGATCGATATTTACGACAAAATCTCGACGCTCGACTACCTGCCCGCTGGCTCAACGCTGGCGAATGCGGGCACGAGCCATCCGCAACTGTCCAACTGCTTTGTGATGCAGATGGAAGACGACATCGGGCACATTGCCAAGACAATTTCCGATGTCATGTGGCTGACGAAGGGCACCGGTGGAATTGGTCTTTCCGTAACTAAGTTGCGCTCGGAGGGCTCGCCGATCAAGTCGAACAACACGACTTCGACTGGGCCGATTCCGTTTATGCACACGGTTGACTCCACGTTGCGCGCCGTCTCGCGCGGTGGAAAGAAATTTGGGGCGCTGTGCTTTTACATGGAGAACTGGCACCTGGACTTTGGCCAGTTCTTGGATCTGCGCCAAAACGCGGGCGACCCGTATCGACGCACCCGCACCGCCAATATTGCGGTGTGGATTTCCGATGAGTTCATGAAGCGGGTGGCCAATAACGACGACTGGTACTTGTTCGACCCGGCCGAAACTCCGGACCTGGTCGACCTGTACGGCGCCGAGTTTTCGGCCCGCTACGCCGAGTACATCGAATTAGCAGAAGCCGGCAAGATGCGGGCCTTTAAGCGCATCCGGGCCCGCGAGCAGTGGACGGCCATGCTCGTAATGCTGCAGGGGACCTCTCACCCGTGGCTGACGTGGAAAGATTCGGTCAATCTGCGCGCGCTCAACAACAACACGGGCACGATTCACCTGTCCAATTTGTGCACCGAGATCACTCTGCCCCAAGACCGCGACAACATTGCCGTGTGCAACCTGGCGTCCATTAATCTCTCAACGCACCTGCGTGATGACGACGGCGTGCTGGACTTCGACTGGGATCGCCTCAAAGCTTCCGTGCAGCAGGCGGTGCGCGGGCTGGACAACCTGGTTGACATCACACTGTCAGCAGTTGCCGAATCCGATCACGCCAATGAACAAAACCGCGCGGTGGGCTTGGGGCTAATGGGCTTTACCGACGTGGTCGAAAAGATGGGCTTTGGCTATGAGTCGGAACAGGCTTCTGACCTGATCGATACCGTCACCGAGTTCATCAGCTACCACGCCATTGACACCTCAGCTGATCTCGCCCAAGAGCGCGGCTCTTACCCCAATTTCGAGGGTTCGGGCTGGTCTAAGGGCCTGGTTCCCTATGACACCCTCGATGCGCAAGAACGCGACCGCGGCCTGCCCGTGAAGGTCAACCGCACGATGCGGCAGGACTGGGATGCGCTGCGCGAAAAGGTCAAGGCCGGAATGCGTAACGCCACCCTCATGGCGATTGCGCCCACCGCCTCAATTGGGCTGGTGGCCGGCACCACCCCGGGCCTCGACCCGCAGTTCTCGCAGATATTTGCCCGCTCCACCTCCTCGGGTAAGTTCTTGGAGGTCAACCGCAACCTGGTGGCCGATCTGCAAGAACTGGGGCTGTGGGAACAGGTGCGCGAAGACCTGCTCGTGGCGCAGGGTGACGTTGACCTGGTTGATGAGATCCCCGAGCACATCAAGCAAAAATACCGCACCTCATTCCAGGTCTCGCCCTATGCGTTCATCGAGGTAGCGGGCCGGGCGCAAAAGTGGATCGACCAGGCCATCTCTCGCAACATTTACCTGGCCGATCGCGACATCGAAAAGATGTCGGAGCTGTACCAGTCCGCCTGGGAATACGGGGTCAAAACGACCTACTACCTGCATGTGAAGCCCCGGCACGGTGCGGAACAGTCCACGACAAAGGTTAATAAGACCAAAGCGCTCAGTGCGGGTTCCCAAAGCAATGGGAAAAATTCTGGACGGCGTGGCTTTGGTTTCGCATCCGCCGCATCTAAGCCGAAGGTAACCCAGTCAGCGGCACAGAAAAACGGGATACAGGAAAAGGCCCCGGCAGAACGTAATGGGGTAAAGACACAGGCACCGGCGGCAGAAGGCCCCGAAGCGATCACCACGCACGTGGACGGTGTTGCCTGCCCGATTGATCCCCAGGAACTCAACGAATGCGACTCCTGCCAGTGACCGTGGTGCGGGGCGCCGTCCAAAATCATTCAAAATTAGGAGAAGAAAATGTCTAGTACCCAGATGCTCGGAACCGGAATTGATGAGGGTTTACTGCTTAAGCCGATCCGTTATCAGTGGGCATATGACCTGTATAACCAGGCGGTGGCGAACACGTGGTTCCCCCATGAGATTCAGCTTGGTGAAGACCTGCAGGATTTCGCGCGGATGACCGATGAGGAAAAGCACGCGGTCACGTTTTTGATGAGCTATTTCAACCCCAATGAGTTGCTCGTGAACAAGGCGCTTGCGTTTGGGGTCTACCCCTACATTAATGCGCCGGAGGCCCACCTGTATCTGGCGAAGCAGATGTGGGAGGAAGCCAATCACTGCGTCGCGTTTGAGTACGTGCTCGAGACGTTCCCCATTGACCGCGATGAGGCCTATGAGTCGCACGTGACGGTGCCTTCGATGGTGGCGAAGGAAGATTTCCAGATCAAATTCATCAAGCGCATGACTGAGCAGACGCTCGATATCACCACCACCGAGGGCAAGCGCGATTTCGTGCGGAATCTGGTGGCCTATAACGTGATTTTGGAGGGGATTTGGTTCTACTCCGGTTTCATGGTCGCGCTGAGCTTTAGGCAACGGAATCTGCTGCGCAACTTCGGCTCGTTGATCGACTGGATCGTCAAGGATGAGTCGCTGCACCTGCAGTTTGGTATCAACCTGATTTTGACGGTGCTGGAGGAAAATCCGGATCTGCAGACTCCGGAATTTGCCGATGAAATCCGCAATATGATCATCGAGGCCGTCAAGATGGAAGAGCAGTACAACCGCGATCTGCTGCCCACCGGGATCTTGGGGCTGAACGCCGATTACGTGAACCAGTACGTGAAGTATTTGGCGGATCGGCGCTTGGAAGAGCTCGGTTTTGAGCCGTACTTCAACGTGACGAATCCGGCCAAGTGGATGGCCACCGCCAACGACACGTTGGAGCTGGTGAACTTCTTCGAATCGACCAATACGTCGTATGAGGTGGACGCCGCCGCAAGCGGAACGCGCGCCTAGTCCGTAACCAACTAAGGCCAATACCGAAGAGGGCGCGGGTTGTCGATTTTTCCTCGGCAGCCCGCGCCCCTTTTTCTAAAACTTACTTTGGGCCGTAGCCTGCCGAAAAGCGTTCAGACTCGGGTATCCTCTTCTTGCTACTTCTTTGCATATGTCAGGGATAATTTATGACTTTTAAAAATCAGCGGCGCAAGACTCTGGCCGCTTTAGCCAGCACCAGTCTGATCGTGGGTCTCGGGGTCGCTTCCTGCTCGAGCGAAGAGCCACCGCCGCCTCCTGCGCCCACCCCCACGGCCGAGGTCACGCCCGAACCGGAGCCAGAGCCGGAACCGGAAGATACCCGAGCAACGGTGGCCCACGCCCTAGACATGGATGAGATCAACATTTACGAGGAGCCGGACTCCGAGGACGCCGATCCGGGTGACGTGGACGTCGAGCGCGTACTGGAGGCCACCGAATTCCTCACCAGCGCCGGCGATACACCGATGGTGTTTTTGGTAGAAGAAGAAGTTGGTGACTGGTACGAGGTCCATCTTCCGGTTCGTCCCAACGGCACCATGGGGTGGATTCACACGGACGATATCGAGCTGAAGTACTCGCCGTACCGGATTGAAGTCACGATGAGCGATCACCACATGCAGCTGTTTAAAGACGGCGAGGTCGTATTTGAAACCGACGTTGGCGTCGGTCGTGATGAACGCCCCACCCCCGGCGGTGTCTATTACATAAAGGAGCTCCTCCAACCACCCGACCCTGATGGGGTATACGGCGTTTACGCGTACGGACTGTCGGGATACTCCGATGTCTTGGAGTCTTTCAACGGCGGCCCCGGCGACCTCGGTTTGCACGGCACCAATAATCCCGATGGAATCGGCACCGATGTCTCCAGCGGATGTGTCCGGATGCGCAACGACGAAATCACCGAGCTCGTCGAAGAATTTGGCCTTCCGCTGGGTACCCCGGTTTATGTTGAGGGTTAAAGCGTTTTCGTAGAAAGACAAGAGTTTGGCGTCTGCAACGAGTATGTGGCCCGGGCTATCGGACCCGGAACACTCCAAGTGGTATATCTCCCGGTTTCGCAATAAGGCTGACATCGGCGAGGACCTAGCCGGTGAGGCCCGACTCATCGACGCAATGGTTGAGCGCAAGTCCCGCATTTTGGATGCTGGCAGTGGCGTGGGCCGCACGGGCGGCTATCTGCAATCCCAGGGTCATGACGTGGTGGGCATCGATATTGATCCACTTCTCACCGCAGCAGCTGAACAGGACTATCCCGAGGCGCGCTGGATCACCGGCGACCTGGTGACGCTAGATCTCCGCGCCGAAGGCGAGCGCCGACCGTTTGATGCGATCGTTGCGGCCGGGAACGTGTTGCCGTTTATCCCCAGCGGCCTTGTCGGGCAAGCTCTTGAGCGCCTGGCCCTGCATCTGGCGCCGGACGGTTTCATGGCTATTGGATTCGGCGTGCATCGGCGGCTAACGCTTGAAGCCTTCGACGAGGCCGCATCCGGCGCTCAATTGCGGCTCGAACACCGATTCGCCACGTGGGATCTCAAACCCTGGCGCGCCGACGCGGACTTCGCGGTATCGATTCTGCGAAAGAGCTAGATCGGCGCAGCAACTGAACGCTCAGCTCAGACCGCGCGAATCTCCCCGTCGACAACTTCGATCGCGATCTCCGGCAGCGGCCTTGGCGCTGGGCCGCCAATATTTTCGCCAGTTTTGGGATCAAACGTCGAGCCGTGACACGGGCACATCAGCGGCGTTGACCCCGCCATGACGGTGCAGCCCTTGTGCGTGCAGATCGCCGAGAAAGCCTTCGCGGCACTGGCCGATGTGCGGGTGATGATGATTTCGGTCCCGTCTTCGGTGGTTATGAGTTCGGACTCCCCTTCAGGGATCTCGTCCAGCGCAGCGAGCTTTGTTCCAGCTTCAACGTGCGCTTCCCCCGAATCGGCGCCATTTTCGGAGCCCCCGCAGGCAGCCACCGCTCCGATCGCGGCCAGCGACGCCGTGCCAACGACGAACTTGCGCCGCGAGATTCCTTGACCCACTGCTGTTCCTCCACCTTAAAAATCTAGCGTTCGATGCTAAAGATACCTCGGCTTGCAGCTGGGTCAGTTACGCGTAGCAAGGGGGCCTTGCAAAATGCGCTGGAAGACGCCGGGCCGGCCGCTAGCACGCAGTTGGCAGCGGCACGCTCTGGCGCTGCCACCCAAACTCCTCGCGTAACAGCTGATTCCACGGGTTCGCCGGCAAGTGTGGGTGCAACAGGGCCGTCCCCACGCAATATTTACTAATTTTCACCGGTCGAATTCCCAGCTCCCGCAGCGCCCGGTCCACGTGCGATGTGCCGGTAGCGCTCTTCGTTTCCACCACGATCGAGTCGGGGCCACCAACCCGCTGGGAGTCGTTTTCCCACGCCAGATCGGTATCGCACGTCATACGAGTCCCCTCATGCACATCGACAAACGTGGTGCGTGAATAGGTTCCGCGCAGCGCCGGGATCAATTTTGGAGGCCGCGTGCCATATTGCGCGCCCAAAACCTCGGCAACGAACTTTCGCCCCTCCGCATTCAATGCAAACCGCTGGGCGGGCGGGTAAGCCATGCGCCGCTTCACCGTCTTGCCGCGCGCCTTTTTCGCCTTGACCTCGAGCATGCACTCACCCGAATTCTGATACAGCCGCGTGCGAACCTTAAACCGCAACCGCCGCCCCTGCCGATGATCGCGAAATGTGCGCAATGCCGTCGTATCAAAATACACCGACTCATAACCGAAACTGCGTTTTCCGTCTATCTGCAGGACGCGCAAGTGCGCACCGGTTTGATTTAGGACGGCAACCATTTGCTCCGGCGTTAACAAATACTTGGTATCAACTCGGGTTTGCAAACTGGCGATTTGGCTCAGTTGGTCTAGATCAACACTTGACATCCGGGCAGCGATGGCTGTCAGGCTCGCTTGGGATCGGGAGCCGGTTGCGCGGACGGGGTTTTCAACCGCGTTCGTCAAACTCATCGCGTCTCACCTACAAAATTGGCGAAAAAGTCGGTACTGCGGGCCGTGTTGTTTTGCTGACCGTAGGGGCGGTAGCCGCGCGGAGTGGGGAACACGCGGTAGCGCACGTCAACAATGGTGGTGTCGCGCACGGTATCGATGCGTTCGACAACTGTCTGCAAGATCTCGGCGTTTAGCAAGTGCGCCAGCGCGGCGTGCAGATCGACTTCGCGGGGGTATGCGCGGTCCAGCGTAACGGTGGTGCGCTTCGTGTTGCGGGCGAAATAGGCGCTGTCGCCGGCCCACATCACGATCACCAAAGCGGCAGATGCCGCGGGAGCGATCCAAACCGCGCCGGGGTGCAGACCGTTAACGAGCCCCAAAGCTAGTGCAATGAAGTAGTAAGCAATCTCGGCTTGGGTAATGGCATCGGAGCGCAGTCGAATGATGGACAGGATTCCGAACAGTCCCAGACCCAGCCCCAAACCGGCTTCGCTGTGCGCGAGGAGTGCTGTTACAGCCAGCACGCCAAAGTTCAGAGCGAGATAAGACAGTGCCAAGTCCCGACGATGATGCCGGCGAAAATACAGTCCAAATAC
>DAHVRJ010000075.1:0-6547 GCA_027322505.1 Demequinaceae bacterium | reverse complement strand
GCCCCGTAGTTGAAGCTCCCGGAACTGCCGCAGCCGCAGAAGCCGCAGCAGCCTCATAAGTCTTAAAGCCACGATCGGCTGAAGCTGATCATTCACACGCAGCCGGGAGTGCCTCTTTGCAGGTGCTCCCGGTTTCGCTATGTCCACCAATCCCGGTTCCGCCCTGCACGAAAGGCGCAAAATCCGCTACATTCGTGTAGCAGAAATCCACTACATTCGTCCAGCATCACCGCCCCAGCCCGATAGCCCAGCCCACAGCCCCAGGGAGTTTTCATCACACCGCTCGTGCTCATCCTTGGCGCGCTCATCATGGCGGCGTCCCTATTTATCGCGGGCGTTACGGGTTTCGGCAATGGACTAGTAAGCCTGCCGCTTTTACTGCTTCTCGGCCTGCCGCTGGAGCAGGTTGTAGTGGTCAACCTCGTAATCATCTTCATTACCCGCATTCCCACCACGTGGAAGTTGCGCGCGGAGATCGATTTTCCCAAAGTGCTCGCACTCGGCATTGGAACCATCGCCGGGGTCGTGGCGGGATTGGTGGTTTTCGACTGGCTGCCCCTGCGCGCGCTCAAGCTTTTTGCGGCAGTTGTGATTATCATTTCGGCGGCTTATTTGTGGTGGCGCAATACGCGACCGACTGATTTTGGACGGCGCCTCGCACCCGGGTTTTTTACGTGGCCGCTAACTGGGGTGCTGGGCGGATTCTTTGGCATCACCACGTCGCTAAATGGTCTACCGGTGGCGATTGTTTCCGCGCGGTTCCGCCAGCTCCCTACTAGGTTTGTTGCCGATATTTCGGCCTACTTTTTGCTTTCCGGGGCGCTGATTTTGGCCGGACTGTGGTGGCAAGGGGCCGTGGACTGGGGCCAGTCCCTGACCTACAGCGCCTGGTGGTTGCCCGGAGCCATCGCGGCAAATGCGCTCGGCCTGGCGCTAGTACCGCGCCTGAACCGAGCGACATTTGAACGCATTGTGTTGGTGCTCATCGCACTGACGGGCATCGTGACGGGTGTGCTGGCTTAGTCTCCGTTTTTCCGCAGCGCGGTGATCAGCGACCCCACGATGAGCAGCACACCGGCACCCAGGAGGACGGCAATGGCCGCGAACTGCGGGTTTATGCTGAAGCCGCGATCCCAAAGAATCAGCATCACGCCCAGCGCGACAATGATTAGGCCCCACACGATGGTGCCCATGCGGATCGGGGTGGACGTCTTCTTTTCCGGCTCCGCCACGTCTGTTGGGCTCTGTGGCTCTACCTGTTCCTCGCTCATGATGTGACCTCGCTAGTTTTCGGGGCGGCCGCGGTGACCGAAATGTCACCAATCAGGCCAATAATTGATACTTCAAGCTGTTCATCTGCGGGGAATTGCTCACCCAGGGTGTATGAGTGCTCACCAATGAAGAGGCCGCTGCGATCCCCATCGGGGTTATCGACCACCGACACATCCCCAATACTCAGTGCAGTTGTGAGGACGACGCGGCGGTCGTTTGGAACAATGACCGAGACGTCCCCAATGGCGAAGCGCAGATCAACTTCTTGGGATTCAACATCCCGCGGTACATCACGCAGATCAGCCTCAATCGAACCGACTCCGGTGGACTTATTAAGACCCGAGGTCGAATTCGATGTCGGATGCCACGAGACATTCCCCACGACCGGCCCCGCGCCGATCCACCCCACACTCGCGGCCAGTGTCACGACCAAAGTGATTACGGCCAGCGGTGATAGCGCGGATGAAGTTCGACCTAAGAATCCGGCGACAATAACGCCAATTCCTAACACAATCACCGCGCCCCCAATCGGTGTGATCCACCACTGCGCGGCAGTAGCGGAATTCATTTGTACCAGCGCGATGATGGCGGCCGTAATGAGAGCCAGTCCCGCGAAGGCCGAAACGAGAGCAACACCCGCGCGCAACTGCTTCGGGGCAGGGGGCGGCTGCGGACCCTGCTGGGCGGGGTGCTGCGGGCCCTGCGGACCCTGGTGGCCGGGCTGCTGCGGACCATAGTCCCCGGGCCCCTGCGGGCCCTGCGGCCCGTACATTGGCTGAGTGTGGTCCGCTGGCGTGGTTTCACCGGAAGCCCCGACTACAAAGCCGGAGTCGCCTGCGGGCTCAGTCTCCGACCCGGCGGATTCGGTTTCCGCTCCGGTCGGCGGCGGGGGAGCGGAATAGCCAGGCTGTCCCGGCGCGCCGACACCGGATTGCCCCGGCTGGCCTGGTTGTCCGTGGTATCCAGATTGCCCCGGTTGCCCCGAGTTCTTGGAGAACACCACCAGCAGCACGATCACGAGTATGGCGATGCCTATTCCGTTGGGAATCAGCGACCAAGACCCCACAAAGAACCAGCGCGCCAGGTTAAATGGCGCCCAAAAGCCCAAGATCACAAAAATTCCGGCGGCAACCGTCGGTCCCTCTATTGTTCCGTTGCCCAGGTCTTGCGCGAGAATGCGGTTCGTGCCTTCCTCGGGCAGAAACAGCCACGCCAGGCCGTAAGCCAGGAATCCAATGCCAAATAGGCCGGCGACGATGAAAAGGCCGCGAATTAGTGTCAGATCGAGGCCGGTGCGGTTGGCGACTGCGCCGGAGACGCCCCCAATCCAGCGCTGCTGTGAGCGCACCAGATTGGATTTGCGAATGCCAGCGAAGAAGCCGTTTTCGGTGGGAGGTCGGTTTTCGTTCATGTCTCTATTCTTTGTCCCTCCCCGCTTTCGCGCTATGGGGAAGTACCCTGAATTCACCCTGAAACATCCCCGACTGCCTTCTGCTTTTCGCAAACCCATGTGACGATTTCAACTGTGAGCCAACCGCCAACCCAACCGCCAACTCGACCGGCAACGCCTCCGCGCCCGCCCCTGCGGCGCCCCTTAAACGACCGAATTTTCGCCGGCGTATCGGCCGGTCTAGCAGCGCATTTAGGCGTGCAGGTTGCATTTGTGCGCTGGGCCTTCGTCGGCAGTTCCTTACTGGCCGGACTGGGGCTTTTCCTTTATGTGTGGCTGTGGTTGACGGTGCCTGCAGGAGACCCGCGCGAGGCGGCGGAGGAGCAAAAGGATGCGGCGTCGTCCGCAATTCACCGCGGCCTGAACCCGCAGTGGCGCACCGCAGCCCGCAAGCTGCCGCTAACGGAAATCGCGCTGGGCGTGGTCCTGGTTTTGGCGGCCGGACTCATCGCCGCCGCGGGCATTGGCATTGACGTCACATCATGGATCGTGCCGGTACTAGTGGTCATTGCCGGCGCGCTGCTGGGATGGAGTCAACTCGATGCGATCCAGCGCTCGCGCTGGAACGTCAAAGCCGGTGGGCGCACCCCCATTTCTGTGCTGCGCATCGTTGGGGGCGTAGCGCTGGCAGTAATTGGCGTGGTGCTTCTCACCCTGGGGGAGCGCAACGCGGGAGATGTCATTTCCGCCCTCGCCCCCATGCTCGCGGTCGTCATCGGCGGCGCCCTGGTGCTGGCCCCCTGGTGGCTGCGGCTCGTGCGCGAATTAGGTGCCGAACGCGCAGCTCGGGTCCGAGAAGCCGAGCGGGCCGACATCGCCGCCCACCTGCACGATTCGGTATTGCAAACACTCGCACTAATCCAAATGCGCTCCCGTGACTCCGAAGCAGTAGCCCGGCTCGCGCGGGCGCAAGAGCGTGAACTGCGCATGTGGCTCTTTAGTGATCGACAACAGGCCGCCGGAACGCTTTCCGCCGCGGTCGATGAGGTCACCACCGAAATTGAAGACCGCTTCGCCGCCCACATTGACACCGTTGTCGTCGGCGACGTAGACCTGGCTGGCAACTGGGCCGAATCGGGCCGCGCGCTGCTGGGCGCACTGCGCCAGGCCGTCGGCAACGCGCTCGAACACGGCGCCCCGCCCGTGACCGTTTATGTTGAGGTAACAGCCGACGCGGTTGACGCTTTCGTGCGCGATCGCGGTCCGGGATTCATTTTGGACGACGTCCCTACTGACCGTTTAGGCGTGCGGGAGTCGATTATCGGCCGGGTGGAGCGCCGCGGGGGTAGTGTGAAGATTCGCAGCCTTCCGGCGCCCGATACGGGAACGGAAGTGGCCCTGCATCTGCCCCTCATTACGGAGGACTAAATGAGTACGGTGGCCCTGTGAATACGCCAGGACCTGTGAATACGGCAACAATTCGCGTCGTCATCGTTGATGATCACCGCATGTTCCGCAGCGGGGTGCGCGCCGAGCTCACCGCCGATATCGACGTGGTGGCCGAGGCCGGAACCGTCGAAGAGGCCATCGCCGCGATCCGCGAACACCAACCAGACGTGGTGTTACTGGATGTGCACCTGCCCGGTGGGGATGGGGCCGGCGGCGTTGACGTGCTGCGTGGCTGCGCGGGATTGCTCGAGACGGTGCGCTTTTTAGCGCTGTCGGTTTCCGACGCCGCCGAGGACGTCGTAGCCGTCGTGCGGGCCGGCGCTCGCGGCTACGTAACAAAGGCCATTTCGGGTACTGACCTTTCAGATGCGGTACGCCGCGTAGCAGCCGGAGATGCAGTATTTTCCCCGCGCCTGGCCGGATTCGTCCTCGATGCCTTCGCGGCCGGCGTGGAAGTGGCCACCACCGACGACGAACTGGACCGCCTCTCGGCCCGAGAGCGGGAAGTGATGCGCCTAATCGCGCGCGGCTTCACCTATCGCGAGGCCGCCAGCGAGCTGTTTATTTCCATTAAGACAATCGAAACGCACGTTTCTGCTGTCTTGCGCAAACTGCAACTATCCTCCCGCCATGAATTAACCAGGTGGGCGGCGGCCCGGCGCCTGTTGTGAAGCGCCAGATACGCTGGATCTCATGGACACGGTCTATGGAATCTTTATAGTTTTGCACTTGCTGTCTTGGGCCATGGTCCTGGGCGGCTGGCTCACCACAATGCGTAATCCCCAGGTCACTGCCGGGATGATGCACGGCTCATTTGCAGCATTCTTGTTCGGAATCATTCTGACCGGACTGGCCATGGCCGATTCGGTCGGCCGCAATCTGGACCACATGAAAATCGGCATTAAGGGCATTGTTGCGCTCGCAGTCATCGTGCTGCTCGCCGTAGCGAAGCGGCAACTTTCAACTGCGACATCCACCACCGAGGCAATTGCTGGCGGTGCCCCCGCAGCAGCCGAAACCGCCGCAGCCGGTGCCTCTGGTTCAACAAGCGCTACCGGCACCGCGGCCCCCAGCAGTGCCCGGATGCTGATCAACTTGGCCGGGATCTTGGTCGTCGTTAACGTTGCAATTGCGGTGCTGTGGACTTAAACACCGACTCCCTTGGTTCTCTGCTTCCGCAATTAGCAGGGCCCACGTTCGATATCGAAAACGACAACGGCGCCAGCGGCGATCCGCAAGCCGAGGGCAGCCCACACGCTGGGGGCGGCCCACACGCCGAAGGTAGCCCACACGCTGGGGCGCCGGTGACCGCGACCGATATCGAAAACCTGCTAGACGGGCTCAATCCCCAGCAGCGCGAAGCCGTCGTACACCAGGGCGGCCCGCTGCTCATCATCGCCGGCGCCGGCTCGGGAAAAACCCGGGTCCTGACCCAGCGCATCGGCTATCTGCTGGCTACCGGACGCGCGCGCCCCAGCGAAATCCTGGCCATCACCTTCACCAATAAGGCCGCCGCCGAAATGCGCGAGCGGGTCGAAGAAATTGTGGGCTCCAGCGCGCGGTACATGGCCGTGTCAACGTTCCACTCATTTTGCGTGCGCGTCCTGCGCCGCGAAGCTGCCGCCCTGGGAATTAAGTCAAACTTCTCGATCTATGACTCGCTAGATTCCCAGCGGCTGATGGCCTGGGTCGCCCGCCAGCTCGACATCGACACCAAGCGCTACCCACCCCGGGCGCTATTAAACGCGGTCTCAAACTTAAAGAACGAGCTCATTGAACCGGGCTCCTACACCCAAGAAACCCAGCACCTGGATTCGCGCAGTTTCGAAGCGGTGACCGCCCAGGCCTATGAGCTGTATCAGGATCGGCTGGCCGCGGCGCACGCCTTCGACTTTGACGATCTGATCATGGCCACCGTGGGCCTGCTCCAAAAATTCCCCCACGTGGCGGAAAAGTATCGCCGCCGCTTCCGCCACATCCTGGTGGACGAGTACCAGGACACCAACCACGCCCAATATGTTTTGGTGCGCGCACTGGTCGGCGAGGGCATCAAGGGCAATGAGGTGCCACCGGCCGAACTGACGGTTGTGGGGGATGCGGACCAGTCAATTTATGCCTTCCGCGGCGCGACGATCCGCAACATCTTGGAGTTTGAAGATGACCACCCGGCCGCGCGCACAATCTTGCTGGAGCAAAATTACCGCTCCACCCAAAACATCCTCACGGCTGCTAACGCGGTAATTCAAAAAAATGCGGGACGCCGTCCTAAAAAACTGTGGACTGCCCTGGGAGCCGGCCCGAAAATTGTCGGCTACGTCGCTGATAACGAACACGATGAGGCCCGTTTTGTGGCCGAAGAAATCGACCGCCTGGGGGACAATGAGGACGTGCGGCCCGGGGACGTCGCCGTTTTCTACCGCACCAATGCCCAGTCAC
>DAHVRJ010000064.1:0-12976 GCA_027322505.1 Demequinaceae bacterium | reverse complement strand
GATATTGACCAGCGCGAGAAAGTCCGTCGCCTGCTGGGGATCACTACCGCGGCGCTGGAAGATTTGGCCGGAGCGCGCGTGCTTGGGAGCTCAGCCTATGGAGCAGGCGACGACGCGGCTGATGCTCGCGGCGGTGCGGATCGCGAGGTTTGGCGCGTGGACCTGGAACTTAAGGCGGGCGACGGGAGAGTGATCCCGGCCATTTATTTGCGCCCCACAAAGGGCGAGAAGTTTGCGCCGGTGGTGGCTGTTCATCAGCACAACAACGAGTTTTCGTTCGGCAAGCGTGAACCCGCGGGCCTGGCAGGTGATCCCGATATGGCCTACGGGCTAGAACTCGCGCGCTTGGGTTGCGCGGTGATCATCCTGGATCTGGCCTGCTTCGAGCAGCGCTCAGGGACTGCTTATGCGCAACGCGGCGCAACAGAGTATTCGTTCTTGGCGTGGAAGTTAGCCGCCCAGGGGCGCTCGATTCAGGGGCTGCACGTTGCCGATATTGGGTTGGCATTGACCTGGTTACTGCAACAGCCTGAAGTTGCCGAAGTCGGCGCCGGTGTGGTTGGTCATTCATTGGGTGGGCAGGTGGCATTTTTTGCCATGGCGGCTGATCCCCGTTTCCATGCCGGGGTTGCGAATTGCGGCGTTGGGACCGTTGCCTCGTTCTTTAAGGCAGGTGTTTTTCACAACCCCGGTTGGTATGTACCGGGCATAATTCCATTTGGTGATGCGCCGGCGGTTGCAACGGCGCTGGTTGGCCAGCAACTGAAGGTGATTGCGGGGGCACAAGATCCGCTGTTTCCGGTGGCGGGTGTGCGCGCGGTCGCGCAAGCCCTGCCTGATTCCAGCGAAGAGCTGGAGGTATTTGCCGGCGGGCATGAATTCCCGAGCGAAGTTCGCCACCGAGCGCTGGAGTGGCTGCGAGCGCAACTTTAGAGATTGAAGACGCTGCGCGGGATCGCTTCGACCAAATCGTGGGCGATTTCATTTGCTTCGGACTCGGTTAAACGTTCTTCCGTGACGAGCCGTGCCAGGTAACTGGCGTCGATGCGCCGGGCCATGTCGTGGCGCACGGGGATAGAAACAAAGGCTCGGGTGTCGTCAATGAAGCCGGAAGTCTTATAAAAACCAGCGGTTTCCGTAATGGCGCTGCGCCAGCGTTGGATTGCATCGTTGGTATCTAAAAACCACCACGGGGCGCCGATGTAAACGCTGGGGTAAAAACCGGCCAGCGGTGCAAGTTCGCGCGAGTAAACCGTTTCGTCAACCGTGAATACCACGAGTTTGAAACGGGCAGCGGTGCCGAAATGGTTGAGCATCGGTTTTAAGGCGCGCGTTAGTTCCAATTGCACAGGTATGTCATGGCCGGTGTCAGGACCGTAGCGCTGGAGTGTTGCTTGGTGATGGGAGCGCTCAATTCCCGGGTGCAGGGTCATAGTTAAACCATCGTCGGCCGACATACGCGCCATCTCGAAAAGCATGTGGCCGCGCAGCGCATCTGCTTCTTCCCGGCTCGCCGTCCCGGTGAGCGCAGCTGTGTAAATGCGCTGGGCCTCCGCGCCTTCAAGTGGCGCGGCGTGCGCGGTCAGATGTGAATGGTCGGTAGATTTCGCGCCGTGTTTTCGGAAGTACTCGCGCCGATTTTCCATCGCGGCGACCCATCCGCCGTAACTGCCACAATCGACTTCGGCTACTTGTGAAAGTTGTTCAATATATCTGGGCCACTCGCGCTGGCCCGGCTCAAGAAAAGGGTCGGGTCGGAAGGTTGGAATGACTTGCCCCGAAAAGTTCGGCAATTTTGCAAGCTGCTCATGCGCCCCAAGGTCGTCGACGGGCGAATCAGTCGTGGCGAGGACCGAAATATCGAAGCGGTCAAACAGTCGGCGGGGTAAGAAATCTTCTGCGCCAAGCTTGGCTTCAATTTGGTCATAGATGCTGGTGGCACTTTGAGGGCTTAGTTCTTTTTCGATGCCGAAGATCACTTGCAGTTGCACACTTAGCCAGTAATGGACGACCGTCCCGCGCAGGAATTTCCACTTTTCGGCAAGCGCGGCCCAGCTGGCACGCGCATGGTCCTCGCCGCTGGCACGCGCGTGATCCGCGCCAGTTGATGCCGAGCTAGAAAGCAAATCCATGCTGATACCGAGCGTGTGTAGTAAGCGGGTGACGTAATGATCGGGATAGATCAGCAGTTCCGCGGGGTTGGGAAGCCGCTTATTTTCGGCTAAAAATGATGCTTCTACGTGACCGTGGGGCGAAATAATTGGCAAATCGCGCACGCGCCGGTAGATGCGCCGCGCCACTTCACGCCCCCGGGGATCAGCGGGAAAAAGCCGGTCTGGCCGATACATTTATCTTCTCGCTTTCTTACTGGTTCAGTTAGCCCATTCACCAGTCGTGGATAGTTCCGTCCTGCAGCCGGGCGACTGGAAGGTAAGCGGGCTCATACGGGAATTCACGCGCTGCCGCGGTGTCAATATCGACCCCCAACCCGGGGGTTTCTCCGGGGTTTAGCTGGCCATTAGCAAATGTCACATCGCTAGAAAAGACCTCGAATGTGACGTCTGCATGCTGCATGTATTCCTGAATCCCAAAATTGTGCAGCGCCACATCGAGATGCACTGACGCTGCCTTGCCGACCGGTGAAATGTCGGTGGGTCCGTGAAAGCCCGATTTCACCTGGTGCAAGGCCGCAAAATCCATCAGTTTGCGAATGCCGGTGATCCCACCGCCGTGGGTGGGTGGCACCCGCAAATAGTCAATGAGTTGTTCGGTCACTAGGTGATAGCAGTCATGAATGGAATTGAAGACTTCACCAATTGCCAGCGGCGTGGTGGTCATCGATCGCACCCGGCGCAGATTCTGCTGCTGTTCAACGGGGGTTACGTCTTCGAGCCAGAAAAGGTCATAGGGTTCAAGACTCCGGCCCAAAATTGCCGCTTCGTTTGGAGTCAGCCGGTGATGGGCGTCATGTAACAGGGGCAGGTCGAAACCAAAATGCTCGCGAACGGCCGCAAAGACAGTAGGAACATGGCGCAGATAAGCCGCAGAGTTCCACGTTTCTTCTATTGGTTTAGCGGACCGGTGGGCAGGCTCATAGTCTTCTACCGCCCCGTTATTGTCTTTGCCCTTACCGTGCGGAATGCCATATACGCCGTCCAATCCGGGCACTGCGGATTGGATTCGAACGGTTTGGAATCCGTCATCTAATTTGGCCTGTATCGCAGCGATTAGCTCTTCAGTGCTGGTGCCAAATGCGTGCGCATAGGCCAAAGCTCCTTCCCGTACGCGCCCACCTAAAAGCTGATACAGGGGCATATCAGCGACCTTGGCTTTAATATCCCAAAGCGCCATATCAATTGCGCTGATGGCGGCCATCGTCACCGGACCTCGGCGCCAATACGCGCCGCGGTATAGGTAGTGCCATATTTCTTCAATCCGGCTTGCGTCTCGTCCGCGCAATATTGGCCCAACGTGATCTTCTAGATAACTAACTACCGCTAGTTCGCGCCCATTCACGGTCGCATCACCAAGCCCGACAATTCCGGAGTCGGTGATGATCCGGACGGTTACAAAATTGCGCCCCGGACTTGTGACAATTACTTCGACTGCGTCGATTCGCATGCGTTCTCCCACTGTTGCTGCGCCGCGCAGACCGACTCTTCAGCCTTACGGTGCGCACGGTCCGCGCCGATGCGGAACTACTGCAAACGTTAGCATGCGTAAAAACTCGGTCAAAATGGCAATATCCGCCACACCACTGCAAAATGATGACATCGTTTGCAGATTAATAGTAGAGTCACTTTCGAGGGGTCACTGGTTAGCAAGTGAAATACCTGGAGGAGAAGAGCGAGATGTCAATTACGGCGCAAGATGTCGCCAATATGGCCGAGGTCTCAGTCTCTACAGTTTCCCGCGTTTTATCGGCGCCCGAGGTGGTGGCCCCGGGCACTCGAAGTCGCGTGCTCGCCGCGGTGGAGAAGTTGGGATATCAGCCAAATCGATCAGCACAGTCTTTGATATCCGGGCGGACGAGCACTCTGGGGCTCATCGTGCCGGATATGCAAAATCCTTATTTCGCGGCGCTAGCCAAAGGTATCCAAAAACGAGCCTGGGAAAGTGGCTACCTAGTTGTTGTGGCCGATAGCGACGAAGATATTGCGCGTGAAAAGGCTTTGCTGCAGGGCATGAATCAGCAGGTCGATGGTCTGCTTTTGAGTTCGCTGCGCTCTGACATGGAAGATTTGACCGACTTACTGCCCAGCACGGAGATTGTCTTGATCAATCGCGAGATGCGGGGGATTGATTCGATTTCTCAAGACAACATTGAAGTAATCCGGATGCTCACCCGGCATTTAGGCGCTCTTGGGCACAGGCAAATCGCCTATATTGGCGGGCCAAAAAATTCCTGGTCTGATGCGCAAAGGCGGCGTGGTTTAGAAGAATGCCGCCAAGAAAATCCCGGATTTGAGTTCATAGACTTGGGTGCGACTTCCCCAACGCAAGCCGGTGGCTACGCTTCTGCCGATTTCCTAATCGCCAGCGAAGCAACGGCGGTGATTTGCTTTAACGACCTGGTCGCAGTGGGCGTGCTGGAGCGGTTGCGAGCGCGGAAAGTGGCAGTTCCGGAGGATTTTTCCGTGGCTGGCATCGACAATGTTTCGGTTTGCAACGCCGTGTCCCCGACGCTCACATCGGTTGGTGTTTCGCAGCAGCGCCTGGGCAGAACCGCAACCGAATTAATGCTGCAAAAAATCACACGCCGCACATTGCCGCGCGCAAGCGGGCGAACGAAAGCGGCAGCTGAGAAAGGCAGCGCGCCAACTCGAAATCGCGCGTCGTCGATGCCCGATACGTCAACAGCCGGCAACGAACTTGAACTACCGATCGAGTTAGTGGTTCGCGATTCCACCGGCCCGCTAAAAGCGGCGCCCTATGCGCCCGACTAAGAACTGAGTTGTCGCCGCAGCCAGTGCAGTCCCTTTTCCAACTGCACCGCGTCACCGCCCTCATGATTATTCCAGGGATAAATGGCTATTTCCTTTTCCGGCCCACCAGCAGCTAGCGCGCCGTAGTGGTTGAATGCCGCAAACACAGTTGAAGGTGGGCAGACGACATCGCGCAGCCCCACGGAGAAGAGCGCGGGTGCTTGGGCCCGTCGGGCAAGATGCATCGCATCAATATAAGAAAGAGTGTGAAAGACCTGGTCCTCATTGCCACGCTGGACGGAAAGGTAGCGGACGAGTTCGCCATAGGGGTCGCTATCCGTAATATCCAGCGCGCGGGGAATATGCGACAAAAAGGGAACATTCGCAATTACCGCGCGAATCTCTGGCACCAGTCCGGCCACGGCTAAGGCCAGTCCCCCGCCCTGACTACCGCCAACGACGCTTACCGCGGCCTCGTCCACATCGGCCAGTGCCCGGACCGCGTCTACTGCGCGCACCGCGTCAATGATGAGACGGCGATAGTAGTAGTCGTCACGGTCGAGGATGCCGCGCGTGAGGAACCCGGGATGGGATGGTTCAGAGCCCACTGGATCGGCAGTGTCTCCGCCGGTGCCGTGTTGGCTTCCCTGGCCGCGCGTGTCCATAATCAAGTGCGCATACCCCGCCGATGCCCATGTCAAGCGCTCCAAAGTGCGCCCCCGGCCGCGCCCGTAGCCGGCAAATTCCACCACCGCGGGCAGCTGCGCTCCTTTGCTACCCGCCGGTCGGGTGTACCAAGCGCGAATGGGGTGCCCAGCATCACCAGCAAAGATCAAATCCCAGGTGTCGACGGTGACCAAGCCGGTTTCGACCGGATCGCAAGCCAAGATCGAATCCGTACTGCGGGCTGCGTGCAAGTGTCCGGCCCAAAATTGCTCAAAATCCGCTGCCTCATAGGTCTCGGGTTTGTATTCTTTTAAAGCTGAGAGGGGTAGGTCGAAAAGAGCCACAAGATCACTCCGACTCGCTGCCTGCAGCGTCCGACTCTATCCGCGCGGTGCTTTCGCGCACGATGAGCTCGGTAGCAAGATCGATACGCAGATTCGTTGGGGATTCGCCCCGCGACATTGATAACACCATTTCGGTGGCCATCGCCGCCATTTCCCGCAGCGGCTGGCGCACGGTTGTCATCGGCGGATCCGTCCATTCGATGACCGGGAGATCGTCATAACCAACTACGGAAAGGTCCCGCGGGACGCTCAGACCAAGTTCCCGTGCCGCCCGCAGGACACCCAGTGCCTGCATATCGGATCCGGCGAAAATTGCCGTTGGTCGATCCGGGCGCGCCAGCAGCTCGCGCGCGTGGTCATAGCCGCCGTCGACGAAGAAGTTTCCGTAGCGAATTAGCTCGGGGTCAGCATTTACCCCAACCTCGGCCAACGCGGTGCGGTAGCCATCAACGCGGGCGCGACTACACAGCATCTCCTTATCCCCCGAAATGACCGCAACGCGCCGATGGCCCAGTTCAACCAGGTGCCGAGTGGCGGCTAAACCACCGTTCCAGTTTTGCGATCCCACAGTCGGCAATCCCTCCGGTGGTTCCCCCAGCGTGTCAACGACCACGATCGGAATTGAGCGTGTTTCCAACTGGCGGCGTTGCGCGGAGGTGAGCTGGGAAAGCACCAGCAAAACACCTAGCGGCTGGCGCTGCAGCACATCATCGAGCCACTCCTGATGGGGTCGGCGATCCCCGCCCGCCTCAGACAGAACTACGCCGGCCCGGGCTCCGCTGGCAACATCTTCGACACCGCGAATGATTTCGATGGACCAGGGCGATCCCAGTTCGTGAAACACCACATCAATTAGGCGCGTGGGGGCTTGCCGGCGGCCCCGGCGCTGATAACCGCGCTGTTCGATGATCTCCTCCACCCGCGCCCGCGTCGCCTGCGCGACATCCGGCCGGCCGTTGAGAACTTTCGAAACGGTGGAGACTGAAACTCCGGCGGTATCGGCGATCGACGCGATCGTTAACTGGGGGACCTCAGTCATCGTTACCTCTGTTTTCAAACATCCGAAACTTTCGAAAATACTTTAGCACGTAGACCCGCCATAAATGCGAACTTCATGCCGAAAGCCAGGCAATTTTTAAAGCCAAATCTAAACCGGCTCGCCCAACACATCGCGCATTAAACAAAAATCTTTAGCACGCCAACACAAACTACCCTCGCGCAACCGCCTCCAAAAACCCCGCAAAATCCGAAAAACGCGACCGCCGCACCACCTGGGATTAGTAACAGTCCGGTCACGACCACCGCCACACCGGTTGACCTTCGCAAGTTTCGCTGATTACTATCTGAATTATCGGAAAACCCTCCGATAGTTTTCGATATCGATCTGCATAGCCGCAGTTGATCCGCACTTCCCGGCGACGGGAAGACGACTCCCCACGATGAAGTGGCTCCTCACAGGTGAGGATGGAGGTCATTAGTGACAAGTACCGGTATGGAAGACCCGTGGCACGACACTTCCAAGTCGCCAAGCCAGCGCGCCGCCGCGCTCATCGAACTGATGACGCTGGAGGAGAAACTCGCCCAGCTCGTCGGTATTTGGGCCGCAGCGGACGCCAGCGGGGGCGGCGTCGCGCCCCATCAGGCCGATATGACGGGCCAAGTTCCCCAGTGGGAAGAGGTGATCCGCCACGGCCTGGGCCAAATCACACGCCCCTACGGGACCGTTCCGGTCGATCCCGCAGCCGGTTTTCAGTCACTGCACCACTCCCAGCAAGAAATCATCGCCAGCAGCCGCTTCGGAATTCCCGCCCAGGTACATGAAGAGTGTCTGGCCGGCTTTGCAGCCTGGCAGGCCACTGCGTACCCGATTCCGCCGTCCTGGGGCGCCACCTTTGACCCGAATCTCATCGAGCAAATGGCCCAGCGCATCGGCACATCCATGCGGCAAGCCGGCGTACACCAGGGTCTGGCACCAGTGCTCGACGTCGCCCGCGACCTGCGCTGGGGGCGGGTGGAGGAAACCATCTCCGAGGACCCCTACCTAGTCGGAACCATTGGCACCGCCTACGTCCGCGGCCTGGAAAGCGCCGGCATCGTCGCCACTTTGAAGCACTTCGCCGGCTATTCCGCCTCCCGTGCCGCTCGCAATCTGGCTCCCGTCTCGATGGGCAGTCGGGAATTTGCCGATGTGATTCTGCCGCCGTTTGAAATGGCGGTGCGCGACGGTAAGCCCGGTTCCGTAATGCATTCATATTCCGATGTGGACGGCGTCCCGGCCGCCGCTGATCCGCACTTACTCACCGAACTGCTTCGCGAAGAATGGGGTTTTCCCGGCACCGTGGTAGCCGATTATTTCGGCGTGGCGTTCTTAGAAAAATTGCATAAAATCGCCGCTGATCGGGGGCAGGCAGCCGTCCTTGCCCTCTCGGCGGGCGTCGATGTCGAATTGCCCAATGTCGATGCCTATGGCCAGCCCCTGCTCGAAGAAGTCCGCGCCGGCCGCATCGATGAAGCGGTGGTGAACGACGCCGTCCTTAGGGTCCTTACGCAAAAAGCCGAGCTAGGGCTTCTTGACGCCAATCCGCAACTAACGCCCTCCCCGACTGCGCCGGAAACTTTTGACACCGCAGCCGATGCTGAACTCGCTCTGGAAATTGCGCGCCGCGCCGTAGTCCTGATCGAGAACCGCGACGATGCACTACCGCTTAACCCGGACCAAAACGTCGCCGTATTGGGGCCGCTGGCCGATGATCCGATGGGCGTCCTGGGTTGCTATTCGTTCCCCGCCCACGTCGGTGTGCACCACCCCGAACACGAAATTGGCATCGATATTTCCACCGTCCGCGAGCAGTTCCAGCAGCGGTTCGCCCGCGTCCAATACGCCACCGGCTGCGACATCACCGGCCCGGACACCAACGGGTTCGCCCCGGCCATCGCGGCCGCGAAAGCATCCGAAGTGGCGGTGGTTGTCCTGGGCGATCGAGCCGGCCTATTTGGACGCGGAACCTCCGGTGAGGGCAACGACGTGCCCCACCTGCGGCTGCCGGGTGTGCAGGAAGAATTCGCGCGCGCCATCATCGACACCGGCACCCCCACAATTCTCGTGCTCATGACCGGACGCCCCTACGCGCTGGGAACCCTGGCCGACGACGCCGCCGGAATCGTTCAAGCTTTCTTCCCGGGCCAGCGCGGCGGCCAAGCTATTGCGGAAATCCTGTGCGGCGAAATCGAGCCCGCCGGCCGCCTGCCCTTCGGCATCCCCGACTCCCCCTACGCGCAGCCGCACACCTACCTGGGCCCGCCCCTCGCGCAAAAAACCGGCGTCTCCCACATCGATCCCGAGCCGCGCTACCCCTTCGGGCACGGCCGCAGTTACGGGCACACCGTCTGGAGCGAGATTCGCTCTTCCAGCAGCCAATTGATTGTGGACGGCGTCTCGCACCTGGAACTGGATGTGCGCAACGACTCAGCGCGCCCAGTTTCAGATGTGGTTCAGCTTTATCTGCATCGTCCCGTCGCCGAGGTCGTCCAGCCCGTAAACCGCCTTATTGGTTATGCCCGCGTTGATGTTGGGCCCGGCGAAACTCGGCGGGTGCATTTCACGATCCCTGCTGACGTGACTGCTTTTACTGGCCTGGCGGGGCAGCGCATTGTGCCTCCGGGACCCATTGAGCTGCGAATCGGGCGATCAGTAGGAGATATGCACGGCGCAGTTGCGCTGGACGTTATCGGCGAGCGCCGCAGCGTAGATCACAACCGCAGCCTTTACACGGAAGTAGAAATCACCATTCCTGCGGAGATGAAATTATGACCGCGCAAAAAGAAACGGAAACGACGGTCGTCGCCGGCGGTACCGGGACGGCCGCGGGCCCGGAAGTGGAGCAGGCCAGCCCCCTGACGGTAAAGACGACCAAGACCAAGACGCGCCTGCCGCGCTGGAAGACGCTGCGCCGGGATATTTTGCGGGACTGGCGCCTGTACTCATTCGTGGTTTTGCCACTGGTTTTCTTTGGCCTGTTTCGCTATGTACCCATGCTGGGCAACATCATTGCCTTTCGGCGCTTTCGGCCCGGCGGCAGTATTTTCGGCGATGAGTGGGTGGGATTCCACTACGTCAAGATGTTCATCAACGACCCCACGTTCTGGAACGTATTTCGCAACACCCTGTTCCTGGGCACGCTGTCGCTGGTAGTAATTTTCCCGCTTCCGATCATCTTGGCCCTGTTGCTGAATGAGCTGCGCTCGCGCAAATTTAAGCGGGTTGTGCAGACCATTTCCTATCTGCCGCACTTCATGTCGATCGTCATCGTGGCCGGTATCGTTTTTCAACTCACCTCCCGCAACGGCACGATAAACCAGCTAATTGAAAAGTTTGGCGGCGAGGCCATCCCGTTTATGCAGTTATCGGAGTGGTTCCCGGCTGTCTATGTGGGCTCCGAAATCTGGCAAACGGTGGGGTGGGGCACCATTTTGTACCTTGCGGCGCTGACGACCATTGACCCGCAACTGTATGAAGCCGCTCGGATTGATGGGGCAAACCGGTGGCAACAAACCTGGCACGTCACCCTGCCCGGCATCCGGCCCACGATGATCGTGCTGCTGATTTTGAACATCGGAACCTTCATGGCCGTCGGTTTTGAAAAGATTCTGCTGCTGTATAACCCACTTCTTTATGAGCGAGCAGATGTCATCGCGACGTATCTGTACCGGGTGGGAATTGTCTCCAGCAACTTCTCTTATGCGACCGCAATCGGTCTTTTTGAAGCCCTCATTGGCCTCACCCTTATTTTATCCGCCAACGCGATTTCGCGCCGAGCTGTAGGGACAAGCCTGTGGTAGCTACAAATCCGGAATCAGTAACAGATATTGGCGAACTGATTGAGCAGACCGGGCCCAGCCGCGGCATTAAAGACACGCGCGGGTACCGCATCTTCCGCTGGATAAACGGCACGTTCCTCATCGTCATGATGTTCGTGATGATCTACCCGTTCATCAACCTGATTGCCCAGGCGTTCAGCTCGGAGGGCTATATCAACTCGGGCCAGGTCAATCTGTGGCCCCGCGGGTTCAATCTGGACACGTTCCAGGTAGTCATGGGCAACTCGATGTTTTGGCGCAACTACGGCAATACGGTCATATACACCACCGTTGCCACCGCCATCGCGATGGTTTTGACGACCACCTATGCCTACGTCATTTCCCGCCGCAACCTGCGCGGACGCAATTTCTTCATCGGCATCGCCGTTTTCACGATGTTTTTCAACGGCGGTCTGATCCCCAATTACGTGCTCATTAAGAGCCTGGGTTTTACCAACACAATTTGGGCAATTGTTTTGCCCCAAGCCATCAGCGTTTTCAACCTGCTGGTGATGAAGTCTTTCTTCGAGAACTTCCCCGAAGAACTCGAAGAGGCAGCGGCAATCGATGGATTGACCACCTACGGAATATTCTTCCGCATCGTTTTACCGCTGAGTAAGGCCGTACTTGCCACGATGGTGCTCTTTTACGCCGTCGCGTTTTGGAACTCGTGGTTTCCGGCGTTCCTATATATGGATAGCGCCGAGCTTTACCCCGTGACGGTGTTCTTGCGCAACCTGTTATCGGCGGCAACTACGGCTGATTCTTTACAAGGCGGCGGGGCAGACAATTTGACCCAAGTCGCATCCAACGTCAAGGCAGTGACCATGGTCCTGACCGTGTTGCCAATCATCTGCCTTTACCCGTTTATTCAAAAGTACTTCGTTTCGGGCGTCATGCTCGGATCCGTTAAGCAGTGAAGCTTGACCTACGCGAAAGGAAAACATGTTAACCACAAAGAGGCGGAAATTATCGATTACCGCCACGTTCGCAGTCTTTGCGATGACGCTGGCTGCGTGCGGTGGTGGAGATAGCAACGAGGGGGGTTCAGGCTGGGATTCCGACGGCGAAACGGAGTCGCAAGAAATTAGCGGCACTACCGGTGCCATGGACGACTACGACATTGGCACCACGTTCGCTGCCACTGAGCCGATTACGTTTTCGCTGCTGTACCGCGATCACCCCAACTACCCGTTAAAAGAAGACTGGCTCATTCTCGAAGAGTTAGAGAATAACCAAAATGTCACCTTCGATATCGTCAGCGCACCCCTAAGTGACTGGGATCAGCGCAAAGGCCTATTGATTGGTGCAGGCGATGCGCCCGACATCATTTCCGTGACCTACCCGGGCCAGGAAGTGCAGTTCGTCGCCGGCGGCGCCATCTTGCCCGTCAGTGACTATCTGGAATATCTGCCCAACTTCACGGACAAGGTCGAAAAGTGGGACCTGGGCGAAACCGTAGACAATCTGCGCCAGGAAGACGGCAAGTTCTACCTACTGCCGGGGCTGCGGGAGTCGATCCGACCCCAATACACCTACGCGGTGCGCAAGGACATTTGGGATGAGCTCGATCTAACCCTAGAACCGGAGAGTTTCGACGAGTTCCGTGATCAACTACAGACCGTGAAGGACGCCTATCCAGATGCCTGGCCGATCTCCGATCGCTGGTCGGAAGGCGGCCCGCTGGAAGCCACGCTCAACATGGCCGCGCCCAGCTTTGGCACCGGCGCCGGCTGGGGATTTGGTGAAGGTGTCTATTGGGACGACGATGCGGGTGAATACGTCTACACCGGCGCGATGGATGAATACCGGGACATGCTTGCCTACTACGCCAGTTTGGTCGAAGACGGGCTTATGGATCCGGAAAGTCTCACCCAGGATGACGACCAGGCCGAGCAAAAGTTCGGCGCCGGGGACTCAATCGTCATAGCCGCTAATGACCAAGAAATCCTGCGTTACCGCTCCACCTTTGAAGAACAGGGCAATGACGATGCCGAGGTGGCACTCTTGCGTCTGCCGGCTGGTCCCGCGGGCGATATGTACCCGGCCGGCAGCCGGCTGCAAAGCGGGCTGATGCTCTCTTCCGGTGTGGAAGACTCCGAGAACTTCCTCGCCCTCCTGCAGTTCATTGACTGGCTCTACTACTCCGATGAGGGGCTGGAGTTCGCGAAGTGGGGCGTGGAA
>DAHVRJ010000050.1:0-15333 GCA_027322505.1 Demequinaceae bacterium | reverse complement strand
TCGGCTATCGATTTCGCGATGCTCCGCCCCGGGCTCGGCCCGGAATATGCCTTGGAACCGGCCGCCCGGCGAACACAAGCTGCGGCGCGGACCGCAGAAGCGGGCAGTTGCAAATCCTGGCACATTCGACCCGCTCCCACTCCCGCCGCCTTTGCACGGCTGACAGCGCACGTGGCCCAGGCGGGTTGGGAAATTAAAGAAATGCGGCAACTGACCGATCTGACGAGTCTCTTCTTGCGACTGGCCGAAAATGCGGACAACGGGGGCGGGGAATAACCATGACATTCCGTAGAATTAGCGCCCAAGGGTGGTTTGAATTCACTGCGATATTGCGCAACGGCGAACAGATTCTTTTGAACGTAATAATGCCGGTTTTAGCGCTAGTTATCCTGGCGAAAACGGATTTGGTAGCCGCCGAGAACGACAGTTTGGACAAGGCAAGCCTCGCCCTGGTGGCGGCGCTATCACTGGCGGTGATGTCCTCCGCTTTCACATCAGTGGCGATCGCGACCGGATTTGATCGGCGCGCGGGATTCTTGCGCTATTTGGGCACCACTCCCCTGCGCCGCCCCGGTCTACTAGCCGGAAAAGCACTAGCGGTGGTCATGCTGGTGATAATTCAGCTCGCGCTGCTTATTGTGACAGCGCTTCTAATTGGATGGTCTGCGGATTTTGCCGGCTTAGGAATTGGCCTGTTTCCAATATTGATTGCCACCTGCACATTCGCCGCATGGGCGCTTTTGCTGGCTGGGACCCTGCGCGCCGAAGCCGTCCTTGCACTAGCGAACTTGATCTGGCTGTTTTTAGTCATGACAGCCTTTGCGATTTTGGTTTCCGGCCAAATGCCCGCGGCGATTAGTGAAATCGCGAGCTTCTTCCCCTCTGGAGCACTCGTTGCAGCCCTGGGCGAGGGAATCGGAAACCACAAGATCGCTATCGGCCCGCACCTGGTGCTGGCGGGCTGGCTCATCGCCGGCGCAGGAGCGACTACGCGCTGGTTTAAGTGGGACTGATCGGCACGCTGGTTTAAGCTAGACTACGCGGCGGCCATGCCCCACCCCAAAAGAGCCGCCGGGACCGCGGCAACATAGGCTAAAAGACGTGGTTAAACCATGGATTCGCCGCGTGTTTTTGATTCACCTGTGCATGCAGGTTCTGATCGTTCTCAGTGGCGGCATTGTACGGTTGACGGGCTCGGGCCTGGGGTGTACCACCGCGCCCCAATGCGTACCCGGATCAATCATTCCGGTCGCTGATCAGCATCAGGGGCTTGCCACCGTCATCGAGTTCTCGAACCGAATTTTGTCGGTTCTAGTTGGCTTCGTGGCCCTCCTGGCCGTAATCGCGGCATGGAAATCAGGAAGCAGAAGACTGCTTCAACTTTCCGGAATCCCAATTATCTTTACGCTCGTCCAGGGAATTTTAGGCGGAATCACCGTAAATACCGGCCTGCACCCCGGAACGGTAATGGCTCACTTCTTATTTTCAGCCATCCTGGTCGCGGCAGCGTCCGTACTCTATATCCGCTCTATCCAGCCCGATCAGCCCCGGCAATTAACGGTGCGCAAAGAGGTGTGGTGGCTGGGAATTGGCATGTCGGTCGCGCTAGCGGCAGTCCTTATTGCCGGTACGGTTACCACGGGGACCGGGCCACACGCCGGAGATGCTGAAAATCCGCCTCGCTTCAACCTAGACCTACAGTTCGTAACGCATATTCACGCAGAAATCGGGATCGCGTTCGCCATGCTCGTCGTGGCGATGCTGATAGCGCTGCGCTTAAGCAAGGCCTCGCAGCTCGCGCGCGAACTTTCCTGGTGGCTGCTCGCCGCTGTTGCGTTGCAAGCAACAATTGGTTATCTGCAGGTTTTTTCGGGTTTGCCGATTCTGCTGGTCGCAATGCACATGCTCGCAGCCAGTTTGCTCGTAGTTGTGATGGCGTTCTTGATGTGTGAGTTGCGCCGCGCCCCGGACACCGCATCGGCACCGGCCGAAACTGGAGCAAGTGACCAAGCTCCCGTTGCCGCGCAAGCCCCTGACGGCACTACATCGGCTGACAACGAAAACGACGGGGCTGTACTAACTGCGGGCAACAAAACCGACGGGGCTGCACAACCTGCGGGAAGCGAAGACGCGGCGACTAGCGGCCGTACTTCTGCCAATACGTAAGGACGCCCACGATCGTCGAGGGGTTCATGAGCCCACCGGCCAAAATTATTTCCACCACTTCCGGGATGGCGACACGGCGAATTGTCATGTGCTGTTCTTCATCGCGGCGCGCATAGCGCTCCGCAGCAGGCACGTTACGTAATCCCCGCGCCAGAAACACTTGCAACTTCTCATTACTTCCGCCCGGCGTGGTGTAGTAATCGATGAGGTGTTCCCACTGGTCAGCGTATAAATCGGCCTCTTCGTACAGCTCGCGCTGCGCGGCGGCGAGCGGATCTTCACCGGCCACATCCAATAGACCGGCCGGAACCTCCCACAGCTCCCGCCGTACCGGATGGCGATACTGCTGCACTAGTACCACACGGTCGTCAGCGTCCACTGCCACGATCGCCACCGCACCCGGGTGCGCCACGTAGTCGCGCTCCACATGCTGGTCAGGCGCTAGTTCGACCGTCTCACGCAGCACGTCCCAGATGCGGCCCTGGTAAACCCGCTGCTGGCCAATAACGTTCTTATGCGTATCGCGGTCGTGGGGTGCGGCGCGGTCGCGTGGCGCATCGCTACTGCGCGGTGCATCACCGCCGCGGGGTTCGGTCTGTTCCGGGGGCGTCACTTTTTAGCTTTGCGACGCGCGACCGCGGCACCAATCAGTCCGGCATACAGCGGATGGGGCCGGTTGGGTCGCGACTTATATTCCGGGTGCCCCTGCGTTCCGACATAGAACGGGTGCACATCGCGCGGCAGTTCAACCATCTCCACGAGTTGCCCATCGGGCGAGTGTCCCGACAAAACAAGCCCGGCCTCTAAGAGCCGCTCGTGATACTCCGGGTTGACTTCGTAGTAGTTGCGGTGCCGCTCGGACACGTTGAGGTCGCCATACAGTTCTGCGGCCAACGAGCCCTTCTCCAACACCGTATTTTGGGCGCCCAGGCGCATCGTCTTCGTGCCATTGGGCAGGTTAATTACCGGATGATCCGACATGGACTCAAACTCGGTGGAGTTCGCCTCCGCCAGTCCGGCCACATTGCGGGCGTACTCAATCACCATGCACTGCAGCCCCAAGCACACACCAAGGACTGGCACTTTGTTTTCACGCGCCCACTGCAGCGCAAAGATCTTTCCGTTAACCCCAGGGGTCCCAAATCCTCCGGGGACAATCAGCGCATCGACTCCACCCAGGGCGTGAGCAGCGTTTTCTTCTGAGTCACACTCCGCTGCCGCCACCCATCGAATCTTTACTCGGGCGTCGTGGTGGAAACCTCCCGCCCGCAAGGCCTCGCGCACCGACAGATACGCATCTGGCAGGTCGACGTGCTTGCCAACCAGCCCGACCTCTACCTCGTAACGCGGTTCGTGGATGCGGCGCAACAGCTGCGTCCAGCCATCCCAATCAACATCGCGGAATGGCAAATCCAGCGCCCGCACAACGTAGGCATCAAGCGCCTGATCGTGCAGCACCTTGGGAATGTCATAAATGCTGGGCGCATCCGTCGCCGTCACCACTGCGCCGCGGTCCACGTCGCACATCAGGGCGATCTTGTTCTTAATGCCCTCGGGCACCTCTCGGTCGGCTCGACACACAATCGAGTCGGGCTGAATACCGATCGACCGCAGCTCGGCTACCGAGTGCTGGGTGGGTTTGGTCTTTAATTCCCCAGACGGGCCGATAAACGGAATAAGTGATACGTGGACAACGAATACCTCATCGCGGCCTAAATCGTGACGAACTTGACGCGCTGCTTCCAAAAACGGAAGCGATTCGATATCGCCAACAGTCCCGCCAATTTCCGTGATGATCACATCAACGTCGGGATCGGCCTGCGCGCGCATGCGCAGTTTGATCTCATTTGTGATGTGCGGAATAACCTGAACGGTCGCGCCGTCAAACTCTCCGGCCCGTTCGCGCGCGATTACGCGTGAATAGACCTGACCCGTCGTGACGTTCGCCGCCGCATCCAGGTCGATGTCTAGGAAGCGCTCATAGTGGCCGATATCGAGATCGGTCTCGGCGCCGTCCTCCGTAATGAAAACTTCCCCATGTTCAAACGGGTTCATGTTCCCGGGATCCACGTTGATGTACGGATCCAGTTTTTGCATGCGCACTTCCAAACCGCGTGCGCGCAGCAGTTGACCCAAACTCGATGCGGTTAGGCCTTTACCCAGTGATGACGCGACGCCACCAGTTACGAAAATGTGTCGCGTGGTGCCGGTTCGAGCCGGCCCCCGAAGTTTTTTGCGTTTACGCTCTACCACGGGCTTCGACATTATCACTCACGTTTCGATTCGTCTGCTGCAACTACCTGTTGTGTTGAATTTTGTTTCGGTGTCGCCACATCACGGCGCAGAACCGCACGTAAAACCTTGCGATCGCCAATTGCGACAACCACCGCAAAAACAGCAATGGCCGCTATTCCACCCAGCACACCGGCTCCAACGCTTTTGAGTATGGACGGCGCCTGGGACAACGTCCACTGCGTCACCTGCCAACCAACTCCCCCTGCGAGGGCCGCCACGATAAGGGTCACCATTGTGCGTCCCAGTCCCTGAAGCGCTCGGGCACCCACGGTGCGGCGTAGCCCCAGCAATAGCAGCACACCCGCGATGGTCATGCCAATCGATGACCCAATTCCTAGACCTTCCAGGGCAGTGACAATTGTGGCATTGTCGCCAAAATCCGTGCGCCATAAGATCGCCAGCCACGAGGCAATGATCACCGATACCCACCCGGTTGAGGTGGCGATCATGGCGGTACGCCCCTCTTCGGCGGCATATAAAACACGAGTGACGTGGGCGATGATCGCAAAACCCAATAACCCCGGTGCCATTAACACCAGCGCCGGCGCCAGGCCGGCCGGGACACCAGCATCGAGGGAGTTGAACAGCGCTTGGACAGCTGGAGCTGCTGCGACCAGCGCCACTGCTCCCGCACCAGAAACCAGCAGCACTGCGCGGGTGGAAGCCGCTGCCCCGGCGGCGTAGCCTTTCCAATCCCCGCCCTGGGCAAATTCCGCCAGCCGCGGGAATGCGGATGTGGCCAGCGGCACCGCCAGCACTGCATAGGGCAGGTTGTAGACAGTTTGGGCGTATAAGAACGTGGTGTGGGCCCCAACACCACCAAAACTATTTGCCAAAAGCATCGTGGCCACCACAGAAAGTTGCTGCGCCAAGAGCGCCCCCACCCCGGCACTGGCCAAATTAACAGCTCGGCGCGCCACCCCCGGGGGGAAGCGCCAGGTGAGCCGCAACCGCATTCCGGTGCGCCAACCAGGCACCAACAGGGGCAAGCTCATCGCAACCACACCCGCGGTCGTACCACCGCCTAGCCACAGCACAGCCGACCGGGTTGCCGCCACTGAATCGGCACCCAGTTGCGCGGATTCGTGCGCAAAAACTAGATAAGCACAAATGACCACAACGGAGGAAAGGATTGGTGCAAATACGGGCCAGAAAAACCGTTTATGGGCTTGGAGTACGCCTGTTACAACGATGCCGATCCCATAAAAAATAACCTGCGGCGCAAAGACGACCAGTAAGCGCGCCGCGAGGTCTTGCTGTTCGCCTGGAACCTGCATGAGTCCCGAAATGGGGCCAGCAAATAGTGCCATAACTGCTGCTAGCGGCACCAAGACTGTCAGCGCCCAGGTAAGGAGGGCCGAAGTGATTTGGTTTGCTTCAGATTGCCGTCGGGCCAGCAGCGGGCCCGCCAAGAGCGGCACTACCGCACCGGCAAGGGCCCCGCCCGCAGCTACCTCGTATAAAACATTGGGAACCGTGTTGGCGTTCGTATATGCCGTACCAATATCGGTTGAACCGACCGTGGAGGAAAAAACGAGCCAGCGGACGAAGCCGATGATGCGGCTGAAGGCGATAGTGATTGCCATCAGCAAAGCCCCGCTGGCTAGTCCGGTGCCAACCCGGCGCGGGCTCACCGGCGCCGGCCCCAGACGTCCACGGCTCGCAGCCACGGTGTGTTGTCTATGAACTTGCTAAAACTCCAGCGTTCCGAAGCGGCCGTTAATGCAATAACACCCAGGAGCGCGGTTTCCCGAACGACGCGCGGGGCACTAAAAGCAACTGTGGATCCCACGAGGGCGCCAAGAGCGTTAGCGCCCCCATCGCCGGCCATGGTTTCTTCCCCCAAGTCCTCGGGAGCTGCAGCCAGGCTGGAGCCGACAACTGCGCCGGCCAAACCGGATTCTGTGCTTATGAGGGCCAGTGGCAGACCAGCTGCGGTAGAAGCCTTCAACACCCGGCCCGGGCGCAAATCAAATAAATTAGCTAGGTTGGCGCTCGCGGCGATCAACGCCCCCTTACTGAGCACGTCTCGAACGCTGTCACTCCGCTCGCGGGCGAGAGCCGCAGCTGCCAGGGAAGCGGCGCCAATTCCTAAAATCTTAAGGCCCCCGGTGGTTAGTTTTCCGCGAGCCAGCGCTCCCACGTGGCCGCGCAGCCCTTTTTCTTCGGTTTGCTCAGCTAGGTCATCGATCACGCCGAATACCCCCGCTCCGCTAACCGCGAGCGCGCTGCTAATTTTGGTGCGCGGGGTGGCGCCAGCAACCAGTGCGCCCGTCACCAGCCCGGCTGCAATGGCCGGTCCTTCAAAAAGGGTGACAGTTTCACCGCGATGGTTTTGACGCTCCCATCGGGCCCGCCACTGCGCGGAGGTGCCAATGCCAGTTTCAGACCCGGCACGGGCTAGTTTTTGCCCCAGCCACCGGGTAATGAGACCGGCGGTCAACGCGCCCCGCAGGGCTCGATTTTTGCCACGCACGGTCAATTACTCTTCCTCATCCTCATCGCCATCGGCGCCGGCCCCCTGGGTGGAGCGGTCCCGGTCTTCTGCGTCGGTGCGCGGCAGCGAGCGGTCCGGAGCGTCCAGTTCGGTGCGTCCGGGCGCGATCACATCCGCATTGGCGCGCGAACCGTAGGCGTTTCCAGGTTCAGATACCGCATCAGCTAAAGCCAGCACGGCGGTGATTTGCCCCGTAAGGTGATCGACGCCGTCCACAGTTGTTACTATTCCCGCCCGGTTCGCCCGCAGTTGCGACAGGACATCTTCGCTTTCTTCCGCGCTACCGGCGACTACGACGCCCTCGGCGACATCTTCGAGTACGACCGCCAGTTCTGCGATCGATTCATTAAATGCCTCCAGTGCTTCGCGGGCCTCGGGATCTTCGGCATTGGCCGCCTGCGGGACGACGACCAAGATGAGGTCAGCTGGTGCAGTCTGCGCCGAGACCGGAGTGATCAGATCGGCCGAAACCAGTAGTTCTTGCAACATGGAGGCGTCTTCGCTGAGCTGGTCTGCATCGGTGTCACTGGGCGTAATAAGCAGCTGTCCCAGGGCGGTGGCCAGCTGTTCATCAACCCCGGCGCCCTCCTCGGGCTGGGGGTCTAGGTAGTCGTGCAGCGAAGAAACGAGCGAGGAACGAAATGAGCGCTGGCTGGGACTGGTCCAGGATTCCTCCAGGGCGAAGCGAGCCGTAATTTTACCGCCGGCTTGCTCGATCTGTTCCACGGTTCCATCAACGGACTGCTTTTCAACTCCCGGCGTATTGATCAGGGCAACGTTGCGGTCGGCGAGCAGGTCTTCTAGGAGGTCTTCGGAAATGGCCAGCGTAAAAGCGCGCTGCAGGTTCCCGTCCGCGCGCTCGTCTTCAAGTTGGTCGCGCAGTTCTGATTTTTCGGTGCGAAGTTGTTCGACCTGTCCGCTTAGTTGCGCCCCAATGGATTCTTTTAGCGGGCCCGCCCCCAACGCGATCCCGACGGCGAGTGCGAGGAACACGGAGATGAGCGAAACCACGTGGTAGCGAAAATCGATCACGGTTGAGTTCTCTCTGAAGTGGAGGGCGGGTACATGAAAATTTGTTTACGGAGCATCGGCCGGGCCCGTAGTTCCGAAGATATTAGACCAAGTCTGGGAGATAAATAAGAAAAAGTCGTCCATTCGGGCACCGAGAATCCCCAAAAGGGTTTGCCCGGCCGCGGTTGAGGCAATGGCAACGGACAGGGCTAGCAGGCCCGCTAAAACTAGGAGCGTCAACTGCACATTCGAGATGCGTTCGCGATATAGGCGGGAGACGCCCTTGGCATCGATGAGTTTAGAACCCACTCGCAGCCGCGTTAAGAAGGTGGAGGCCATCCCGGCTCGGCCCTTATCGAGGAACTCAATCAACGTGGCGTGAGTGCCCACTGCGACGATCAACTCCGCGCCCTTATCATCGGCCAGGAGCATTGCAACATCCTCACTCGTGCCGGTAGCGGGGAAAACCACCGGTGAGATGCCGAGGTCTTCCACCCGCGCAATGCCCGGCGCATTACCGTCCCGATAGGCGTGCACAACGATTTCGGCTCCGGAAAGTAGCGCCTTATCGGACACGGAGTCCATATCGCCAACGATCATGTCCGGTTTCCAGCCCGCCTCCAAAATGGCGTCGGCTCCCCCGTCAACGCCAATGAGGACGGGCCGGTACTCCCGCACGTAGTGGCGCAGCGTTACTAAGTCTTCCTTGTAGTGATAGCCGCGTACGACGATGAGGGCCTGGCGTCCTTCGAGATCGGTTTTCACATCCGGAACGCCCACACCGTCCAGCAGTAGTTCCCGCTCGCGCCGTAAATAATCCATCGTGTTGGCGGCAAACGCCTCCAGCTGAATGGCCAAGCCGTCGCGGGCTTCTTCCATCATGGTGGCCACCGATGCTTCGGTTTGGACTTCACCCTCGGCGATAATTTTGTCGCCGTCATAAACGGTGGCGTCCACAATGCGAATTTGGCGCCCCTCGGTCAAATTCATGACGTCTTGCCCCAGGTCGTCAATGAGGGGAATGCCAGCTTCGAGGAGAATTCCGGGGCCGAGGTTCGGGTAGCGCCCAGATGAGGAGGGGGCGGCATTAAGGACGGCGGCCGGTGCGCAGGCAACCAACCCTTCGGCTGATACTCGGTCAATATCGAGGTGGTCAATTACCGCGATATCGCCCGGCTCCAGGCGCTTTACCAGGGTTTTTGTGGATGCATCGATCCGAGCGGTACCGATGTTCCCCTCGGCTACCGGCTCTTGATTGTCGCGCCTACGGCGAAATGAGAATCTCATCACTGTTGATCGTCCCATGTCTTAGTCCGCCGCGGCGGCCAGGGCCAATAGTTCGGCAGCGTGTTGGCGCGCCGTTCCCGAGTCGGCCTGCCCCGAAAGCATGCGGGCTAGTTCAGTTACGCGCGCCTCATCCGTCACGCGCTGGACGGTAGTGGCGGTGGACGCGCCTGCGGCGGTTTCTTTCGTCACAACGAGGTGGTGATCGGCGAAGGCTGCCACCTGCGGCAGATGAGTGACCACCAAAACCTGGGAGTTGCGCGCCAGTTTGGCCAAGCGCCGGCCCACCTCCACCGCGGCTTGGCCGCCCACGCCGGCATCTACCTCGTCAAAGACAAAAGTGTGCTGCCTATCTAACCGGCGGGTAGCTAGCGCGACCTCAAGAGCGAGCATCACCCGGGACAGCTCGCCGCCGGATGCGCCCTGACCCAGCGGGCGAAGGGGAGCGCCGCGGTGGGCGGCGAGGAGGAAACTAATCTCATCGGCGCCGTGCGGGCCGCGCTCCACTGGCGTCAGTTCGACGGTGAACTGGGCATCGGGCATCGCCAGGGAGTGCAGTTCATTTGTGACCAGCTGTTGCAGCTCTTTGGCAGCCGTGGTGCGTAAGCGGGTCAGCTCAGCGGCGCTGGCTTCGAGTTGCGCATCGAGTTCTTTAAGTCGTGCTGCAAGCTCTTCGAGGCGCGCATCATCGCCATCCAGTTCTAAGAAGCGCTTTTGCGCATTTTCTGCCCAGGCTAAAAGTTCTTCACTGGACTCGGCCGCATGCTGGCGCAGCAAGCCCGTGATTAGTGCAAGACGCTCATGGGCCGCGGTCAACTCCCCCGGGTCCGTGTCGATATCAGCGCTATAGGAGGCCAAATCAGCAGCGAGATCTGCCACCAAATAACCAATTTCGGCTGCTCGCTTCGCATACTCGCCCAATTGCGGATCATGTTCCGCCGCGTCGGCGAGCGTTTTTCGCACATCTTCCACCGACAGCGCGATTCCCGGGCTGGCGGAACTGGCAACACCGGACTCGCCGATGCTGGTGCTACCGATGCTCGAGCTTGCGACGCCGGAGCTGGTGTCGCTGAGAAGCTGATGGGCCCGCTGCGCGGCGTGCAGTAGATCTTCGCTGTGAGTCAGTCGCTCAATTCGCTGCTTGAGCGTCTCTTCTTCGCCTGCCGAGATTTCCGCCTCCGCGATTTCCCCCAGTGCGGTGCGAAGCATCTGAGCTTCAGTTAAGCGCTGGGTGCGCTGGTCTTTAAGCTCGGCCAGTTCGGTGCCCACCGCGCCAAATTCCGACCAGGCGGCGCGGTAATCACGCAGCGCCGCTGCGAGGGTTTGCCCACCAAAATCGTCCAGCGCGGTGCGCTGCCGGGCGGCAGTGCGGAGTCGAATCTGGTCAGATTGCCCGTGGACGGTTACCAGTTCTTGGGCAATTTCGCCCAGCACGGCCTGCGGAACACTGCGCCCCCCTAAAAAGGCCCGGCTGCGTCCGCCCGCAACGACGGAGCGGGAAATAAGCAGTTCATCATCATCGAGTTCACCGCCGACATCTTCGACGCGGTTTCGAATCAGCGCATCTTGCAGCGCTAATCGGCCTTCTACATAGGCGCGCTGCGCGCCGGCGCGCACCTCTTTGGGGTCGGCTTTCTCCCCCAGGATCAAGCCCAGACCGGTCAATAGCATGGTTTTTCCGGCTCCGGTCTCTCCGGTGATGACGCTCAATCCGGGCCCTAGTTCCAGTACCGCGCGATCGATAACGCCCAGATCTGCAATGCGAATTTCAGTAAAACTCATGCCCCGCGCCGCCGTCCGCGCCAGCCCACCACGGGCAGGTCGAATTTCTGCACGAGCCGGTCCGTAAATGGCCCCTGGGATAGCCGGGCCAGGCGCACCGATTTGTCTCCGCGGCGGATCTGCAGCTGCGTACCTGGCGCGATGTCCACCAGGCGGCGCCCATCGCAGGACAACAGCGCCCATCCCTTATTTTCGGCGATCACGTCCACAGTGAGCACCGAGGATGGTCCCACCACGAGCGGGCGGGCAAATAGCGCGTGCGCGGCCAATGGCACAAGTAGTAGCGCATCTACGTCGGGCCAGATGATGGGCCCGCCGGCGGAAAAGGCGTGCGCAGTTGATCCCGTTGCGGTAGCGACCACGACGCCATCACACCCAAACGAGGACAGCGGTTGTTGATCCACGCCCAGCACCACCTCGAGCATGTGCTCCCGGGCGGCTTTTTCGACCGTCGCCTCGTTTAACGCCCAGGTACGCGTTGTAGAGCCGTCGGGGGCGATTGCGGTCACGTCCAGGGTATTGCGTTCCTCGACCGCGTAGTCGCGCGCAACTACCCGGGCAACTGCTTCTTCAATGTCTTCGCGTTCCTTCTCGGCCAGAAATCCGATGTGCCCTAAATTGATTCCCAGCAGTGGCACCCCCGCATCGCGCACCAGCTCCGCGGCACGCAAAATCGTGCCATCTCCACCAAGAACAACGCCCAGTTCCGTGGCGGGTGCTTCCTCGTCTTGCTCCAGCCAGCGCACTTGGTTCCCCGAGTTCGCCAGCGCGGCCTGCAAGACGGGATTAGGATCACCGGTAGCGGCCTGGCCGTCGACTACGATTGGCAAAATACTGGCGGCGACGAGTAGTTCAATTACCTCTACCGCGGCCTCGACCGCCTCGGTGCGACCAGTATGGACAACGACTAGCACCTGGCGTTGATTCATCGGCTTGGTCCTTCCGCTACGGCACGTTCAACTGCGGCGCTTAAGTCTTCTTCCGTCAAAATTCCGGAGTGGTTCGCGGCCTTTGCTGCTGCAGGTGCCAGATCCTGGCTGCCCCTGGTTAACCATAGAAAATATTCCACATTCCCGCTCGGGCCGGGTAGTGGACTTGCCACAACATCTTTAGTGCCAAGGCCCAATTCAGTTGCGTATTGCGCCACGTTGAGAACCGACTCGATCCGCAACTGCGGTGATTTCACCACACCACCAGAGCCCAACCGCTCCCGGCCTACTTCGAACTGTGGCTTTACCATAAGCACTAGATCACATGTCTTCGCGGCGCAGCGAACCAGAGCGGGTAAGACCGTCTTAAGTGAAATAAATGACAGATCCGATACCACGATTTCGGGCAGCCAGGGAAGATCAGCTGGCTCCAAGGCGCGAATGTTGGTGCGGTCAAGTACGGTAACGCGCTCGTCTTGTTGCAGGCTCCACGCCAGTTGGCCATAGCCCACGTCGGCGGCCACGACGTGTTTGGCACCGCGCCGGAGCAAAACATCAGTAAAACCGCCGGTGGATGCGCCCGCGTCCAGACAATTCTTCTGGGCAACGTCCAATCCCCGCTGCTGGAATCTATCGAGCGCGCCGGCGAGTTTGTGGCCACCGCGTGAGACGTATTCCACTGCACCGCCAGCGGGGGGCGTGACGACCACTGCTGCGGAGCGCTCCACCATCGTGGTTCCCTTGGTTGCCACGGTTTTGCCCACCAGGACGCGACCGGCGGCAATTAGGTCAGCGGCATGCTGGCGCGAGCGGGCTAATTCGCGCCGCACCAGTTCTTTATCCAGCCGCTCTCTGCGCACCACCTTGGGTTAATCCTCCGCCCGTGAAAGGTGGCCCTGCAGTAGTTCCTGGACCTCTTCTAAGGCAGAGACCTCGGCGGCTAATGAATCAAAATGCGTGTCTTGCACCGCCGTAACTGCCGCGAAAATATTGTTGGCCATCGTTTCTTCGCGTTGGGTTGCGTCCCCGCCGTTGTTCCTGCCTGCTTCTTGATTCATCTGCCACCTCCATCAGCTGCTACCAAACATCTCCACGCTACCGCGCTACTTTGGTCGCAGATTACAGCCTGGGGATAGTAGTGAAATCTACGCTCTCGCCCCGGTCAATCTCATGCCACACCGCGGCGCACAAAGCACGGACCGCGTCCAACCAGGCTTCGGATCCTCGCGTAGGTGGCGCCACTTGGCTGAGTTGAATTTCACCGGCACCAACTTGGGCCCGGGCATCGCCACATACCCACAAATTATCCTGCTGGTGCGGCGCCGGGTGCGCCTGCAACAGGCCGCGCAGGTCCAAAGATAAAAACGTGGGCCGCTCGTGTGGTAAGCAGCTGATTACACCCGCGGCGTCTGTTACCCCGGTGAAGACCAGCAAACCGGGCATATTTGCAGCAACCGCGCCGGCCAGGTCGGTATCGAGGCGGTCGCCCACCATTAGTGGAGTTTGGGAATTAAAAAGGCTGGCAGCGTGCCAAAACAGTTGGGGCTCGGGCTTTCCCGCAGAAGTAGGGACGACGCCAGTTGCGTTGGTAATTCCCAGCACCAGGGAGCCGTTTCCGGGGGCGGTGCCGCGTTCGGTGGGGATGGATAGGTCAGTATTGGTGGCATAAAAGCGGGCTCCCGCGCCGATTGCGTAGGCTGCTTCGGCAAGATCCTGCCAGCCAACATGCGGGGAGAAGCCCTGCACAACCGCGGCGGGGTTATCGTCCTTCGATTCGACTATTTCCATGCCGATGCCCACCACCTCAGCGCGCAGGCCCGGCCCTCCAACTACGAGCACCCGGGAGCCGGGAGCTAGTTCTTTTTGCATAATTGCTACCGCAGCCTGCGCCGACGTAGCAACGTGGTCAGCGGCCACGTCCAGCCCATAACCCTGTAAATGCTCCGCAACGGTCTGCGGCGCGCGCGAAGAGTTATTAGTCACGTAGGCCACGGGTAGGCCGCCGGCCTGTAAGGCAGAAATCGTTTCAACGGCGTGCGGAATGGCTTTGGGCCCCAGGTAGACAACTCCATCAAGATCTAGCAGGAGGCTGTCGTGGTTTTCGATGAGGGGGCCGGCAGTTCCGGCGAGCTGAACTGGTGCCACTATTCGCCGCCTTCCAGATCGGTGACAATGCCCTCTGCAGCAAAAGCGCGCGGGGATGGAAGCAGCTTTATCGCAAGACTGCGTGCTCTTTGCGCCTCGGCATCTCGCCCCAGTTTTTCCAGCACGTCGGCCTTAAACGACTCGACGCGGCCGCGCTCTTCGTCCGTGCCGGGCCGGAGCCGACCCAAATGAACTAGCGCGGCATCGGGCTGATTTAAATCCATGCGGGCCCCTGCAACTACGATTCCCAACTCCACGACCTCTTGGCGGTCCAATTGCCGCATATCGGTTTCGTCGGCCAGCGTGATGGCGCGCTCTGGGCGTCCCAGCCCGCGTTCGCAATCGGCCATAACGGCAACCAGTCCCATCCCGCCGCCCAGTCTGCGCGCAGTGCGCAATTCCCGCAGCGCCTCGGCGTAGTTTTCGTTTGCGTAAGCGGCCAGCCCGAGAGCTTCCCGCACCACGTCGACTCGGCTTCCGCGGCCCGCTGCTGCTCGCGCGTGCGCGTAGGCCAATTGCGGATCGTCGTATAACAGCCGGTGGGTCATTACCAAGTGCTTCGCAACGGAATCGGCGGTCAGCTTTGAAAGGGTGCGCAGGCGGTCTGTTACTTCGCGGCCCAATTCGTTGCCGGTTACATCCGGATCGATCTCGGGACCGGTAACCGCCCTTTGGGACCGATCACTTTGGTGTTTCATCAAGACCTACTGTCTCATCGGCGCTGTGACAATAAAAAAGCCGGCCACCCAATTGGGTGGCCGGCTGTAAATTTTATGTCCGGCGGCGACCTACTCTCCCACGTAGTCTCCCACGCAGTACCATCGGCGCTGAAAGGCTTAGCTTCCGGGTTCGGAATGGAGCCGGGCGTTTCCCCTTCGCTCTGACCGCCGTAACTCTATTGAGATGTCATCGGTAAATGGTTCCCGACCGTATCTCGGGAACCGCACAGTGGACGCGTAGCAAGAAAATGTTAGTAAGTTATCGGCTTATTAGTACCGGTCAGCTTCGTGTGTCTTTAGTCCACACTTCCACATCCGGCCTATCACCCAGTGGTCTAGCTGGGAGCCTCTCGGAGTAAACTCCGTGGAAACCTCATCTTGAAGCAGGCTTCCCGCTTAGATGCTTTCAGCGGTTATCCCTTCCGAACGTAGCCAACCAGCCGTGCTCCTGGCGGAACAACTGGCACACCAGAGGTTCGTCCGTCCCGGTCCTCTCGTACTAGGG
>DAHVRJ010000041.1:0-3828 GCA_027322505.1 Demequinaceae bacterium | reverse complement strand
ACCAAAGGTTCCCGAAACCTGTACTGCCACGGTCGCATCGGGTAAATCGACCGAGAAGTTTGCGACCTTGCTGACCACGAGCGTCTTAATCTCGCCGGCACGAAATGCAGCGAAGAGTTTTTGGCGCTGCCCCACCGGTGTCTTTCCAGTAATTAGCGGCACATCCAGTCGATTAGAAATCTCTTCTAACTGGTCTAAGTACTGGCCGATGACCAGCGCCTGCTCATCTGGGTGCTGATTCAAAATCTGATCCACCAGTCGCAGTTTTGCCGGGGAGGACGCCGCAAGGCGGTACTTATCTTCCCGCTCGGCAGTCGCATACGCCATGCGTTCAGAATCAGAAAGCGTGATGCGCACTTCTACGCAATCGGCGGGTGCGATGTATCCCTGTGCTTCGATGTCCTTCCACGGAGCGTCGTAGCGCTTGGGGCCAATGAGCGAAAACACCTCACCCTCTCGGCCGTCTTCGCGCACGAGCGTGGCCGTCAACCCCAGGCGCCGGCGGGCCTGTAGATCAGCGGTCATGCGGAAAATCGGGGCGGGCAGTAGGTGCACCTCGTCATAAATGATCAGGCCCCAATCCCGGGCATTTAGCAAATCTAGATGCGGAAATTCGCCTTTGCGTCGCGTGGTCAAAACCTGATACGTCGCAATGGTTACGGGGCGAATTTCTTTACGCGCCCCGGTGTATTCGCCTATTTCGTCTTCATTCAGGCTCGTGCGGGCTAGCAGTTCTTCGCGCCACTGCCGCGCCGCGACCGTATTGGTAACCAGAACCAGGGTCGTGGTTTTCGCCTGGGCCATGGTCGCCGCGCCCACCAGCGTTTTCCCGGCGCCGCAGGGCAAAACGACAACGCCCGAGCCGCCGTGCCAAAAACCGGTAACCGCGTCGGTCTGGTAGGGCCGCAGTGACCAGCCCGCCTGCCCGGAAGTGGCCGCGTCATCAGCCAGAGAAATCGGGTGGGCTTCCCCGTCGACATAGCCCGCCAGATCTTCGGCGGGCCAGCCCAACTTCAACAGCGCCTGCTTCAAGTTCCCTCGCTCGGAGGGGTGCACGACTACTGTTTCATCATCGATGCGCTGCCCGACCATGCCGGCAATCTTCTTCGCGCGCAAGACCTCTTCGAGTACCGGGACATCGAGCGCGTGTAGAACCAACCCGTAATTGGGGTGTTGCATCAGTTGCAGCCGCCCGTAGCGCGCCATGGTTTCCGCGACATCGACCAGCAGCGCGTGCGGCACCGGGTAGCGGGAAAACTCGATGAGAACATCCACTACCTCTTCGGCGTCATGGCCGGCAGCGCGCGCATTCCACAGCCCCAGCGGTGTGAGGCGATAGGTGTGGACGTGTTCGGGCGCCCGCTCCAATTCCGCAAAGGGTGCAATCGCGCGCCGGCAGGCTTCGGCCTGGTCGTGGTCCACCTCCAGCAGCAGCGTTTTATCGCTTTGGACGATCAGCGGTCCGTTCACAGTTCTCCTTTATTGACGACCAACAGTCTGCAACGCGTGCGCGGCGATCTTTGTTCCGGCCCGGGCTCGCCTTATGGATCCACCGCGACGATCCGATGCAGTTGCACCACCAGTTCACTCTCGCGCTCGACATCGTGCAGTCGCGCCCGCCCCTGGGACAGTCCCACCACCCGCACCAGGCGGCGCTGCGTTTTACCGCCGCCATCGACGAGAGTGATCCATCCGGTGCGACCAGCGGTGTGCAAAGCGGTCAAACGCTGGCGCGCGATGAGCGGGTCGGGCGCCCCGGTGCTCTCCTGCTTTTCCCCCGCCCGAATTGCCATGAGCGCCCGGTGGGGAGCGGCGTCGTCCAAAGTGATCGAAACTGGCTGACCTACCCGCAAAGCTCCGCGGGCGGAGGGCCGGCGCCGTGCCGCCCGGGCTGCATCTTGCGCCACCTGTTCGGCAAGTGGGGCATACCCGCTCGCCCGCAGGGTGGCCAGGACTTCCGGTAGGGGAGCGGATGAAATCAGCACGGTGGGCCCGGCCTGTTCAAATCCCAATTCTTGCAAGCTCGCATCTGCCAAAATTTCACTGGCCCGCGCGGCATCGGCAGTGGTGATGACGCTTTGCGCCCGGTAGGCCCGCACCTGGCCAATTTGGCGCTCCACATCGCGCAACAGGTATTCCACGGGTTGGGGAACGTCCGCGCGCGTCACGGTTGCCAATTTCTCGCCGATTCCAGCCGCCGTCCAGCCACTTTCCAAGGCCGCGCGCACCGATTCCTCCGTCAGGCGCAATACCTGGGCGGCTCCGCGCTGTTCTACCTGCGCCACCTGCCACAGCCACTGCAAATTCTGGGCGGGGCGGCCCGGAACAATAATCGATAAATCGCCCTGAACCAGCACCTCGTCCACCTCGGCCGGAATCGCCGCCTGCGCCGCTGTCACCGCTTCGGCAATGGCGGCATCTTCCTGTGATAAGTCGGTCGCATCAGCCGCCGCAAGCAGGTGCCGCCCGGCATTTGTCAGCGCGCCGGCGCCCAAAATTCCCAGCCACTGGGCATGGTCTAAAAACGCATAGACGGCCCTTTCATGCGGCGCCGACCGCGAGGAGTGCCACTTTAGTTGCGTATAAATATCGCTGCGATTAGGGACGGCGCCCCGTTCCGTTCCCGCTAAAACCTCCAGTGTGCGGTGGCGCAGCTGGGGGACCCAGGCTCGGTCAATCCCGCGCTGGAGCGGGGCCACGATCTGGCCCTGTTCCCGGTGCCCGATCAGCCAGGTGGCCCGGGGAGACTGCAACCAGGCCCATGCCAGTTGCACCCACTGTTCGGCTGGGGTTTGCTGCTGCCACATGAGCTCCTCCCGGCTGGGGACCCAGTGATCATCCCCCTCGCGCGGGGCGAGCAATTGGGCGCTTGCCACCAGCTCTATGAGGAAGGCCGCTTCCGACTCCGGTAGTTCCAGTTCGCCTGCGACACGGCGCAGTTCGCGCACTCCGATACCGCCGGTGCGCAGCGTGGGCCCGCCCGCGGCCCACAACTGCAGGAGTAATTCCACCAGTTGGAGCACCTCGGTGATGCGCTCCCCGGAACTTGCATCCGCAAACTCCTGCGCGGTGCCCAGAGCCGGGCGATAACCGGTGGGCGGCGCGGTTTCGAGCTGCGGCGCCGTGGCCGAAACGTCTTTATGGGTGCGCCCGCCCCGCAGTATTAGGGCAACTTCGCGGGGCAACACGACATGGCTGTCTCCGGCGGTGGCCAATAACCCGTGGGAAATAAGCCACGTAATGGGGGAGGCGGACGCCGCTGGCTCGGTGTCGGCTGCCCGTCCAGCCTCCGGGGCAGTGCCAGCCCCCGCCTCCGTGCCAGCCCCGCCCTCCCCGGCAGCGCTAGCCCCGGCCCCGCGATCGCCAACCGGCGGGCCCCAAGTGAGCAGCTCCAACACCCTGCGGGCCTTTTTCGGCGCCCGCGCCACGAGGGCGGTGACCTGCGCAGGCGAGGTGAGAGACGCCGTCCATAATTCCCGCTGTGATTCGGTGAGGTCCGCGCGCTGGGCCAGTGTTTCTTGCAAACTGGGGCCCAAGCCGGCTGGATAGCGACCCAGCACCTCAAAAATCTCTGCCGGAACGCGCAGGTTGCGGCTCCCACCCAGAATCAGGAGCCGGGCTTGAAGTAGCGCGATAACGCTTCGGACCGCGGCCGCGCCCACTTTTCCGCCCAGCGCCCGCCGGATAACTGCCGCGCTCACTGCAGCCGCCGGTAGCGAGTGATTGCAGATTGCCGCTGCCTCCAACACCTGTAACTCAAAGGTGTTCAAGCCCGCCACTGCGCGCTCCAGCGAGGGGCGGGTGAGGGCCCGGGCGGCCAGGCCGGCC
>DAHVRJ010000001.1:0-10534 GCA_027322505.1 Demequinaceae bacterium | reverse complement strand
CCGGCCGCGAGCTGCGCAAGCTCTTCGCCTGGGTATCCGATGAGGGCACCGAGGACTACACCGAAGGCTCCGTCGCGCGGTGACGTTGTTACGCGGTGACGTTGTCGTGTGGTGACTTCCGCGTCGCGATGTGGCTGCCGCGTTGCGCGGGAACTATGTCACGCGGTGACTTTGTTACGCGGTGACGTTGTCGCATGGTGACTTCCGCGTCGCGCAATCAGTTTCGTGTTGCGATGCGATGAACGTTTAGAAATTGGCCCGAGCGGGTGCTTCGCTCGGGCCTTTTTCGACTTCGCCCCACATATTGCGCGCTGCGTGCGCTGCCGGTGTTTCTCGTGGCGTGCGCTGCTGGTGTTTGTCGTGGCCGGAGTGCGTGATTTCTCGCGTCCAGCACTGCCGGTACTGCTCGTGGCGCGCGTGGCCCGTGTTTCTCGCGCCCGGAGTGCCTGTATTTCTTGCTGTGTAGCAAGAGCTGCTGTATGCGGTTAAAAGGCATCACAAGAACGCAAAATGTCCTGATCTCAGGATGGTGTGTAGTCGCAGTTGCGCCATCCGGCTAAAAAGTCACACGCAAGAAAATTTGGCGCACACTTAACAGCGCCGCACCGTCACGCCCTGGTTTTTCTTCGAGTATGTAGCGCAATGAGAGCCAGGACACCCAGGGTTGCCAATGTGCTCACCGCGATCAAAATTTCAATAGGCTGACCCAGCAGGATCCCGGGGGTGACCCCGTCGCGCAGTTCCAGGTCGGCCACCATGTGGCCGGGTTCATCAACTGGTAGCTCCGCAACAATTGAGCCGTCGGGAGCAAACATTTGACTGGTGCCCGTGGTCGAGAGATTAACCGCGCTGCGACCCGTTTCGATGGCCCGCATGCGCGCGAACGCGAGCTGCTGCAAGTTTTCATCGGTGCCCCGGAAATCCGCATTGTTTGTTTGGAACATGAGTATCTGCGCCCCGCTTTGGGCGCCCTCGCGGATCACATCATCGAAGACCACGTCGAAACAAATCGCCAGACCGACGTCCATGCCGGCGACGTCAATCACGGGTACATCGGTTCCGGCGGCATACTCGCGCTGCAGCATATTTACCAGGCTTGGTGCAATAGCGCTGTAGAACGATCGGTTGGGCACGTATTCTCCAAAGGGCACCGGATGGCGTTTGGAATGACTGGCGGTGGGCCCATCTTCGGTCCATAAAAATGAAGTGTTGAGCATTACGTCATCGTGTGTTGAGGCCGCATTAAGCAAGATTGGCGCGTTGTACTGCTCGACTGCTCCATTCAGAGTTTGTGCAGTGGCCTCATTAGCAAGCGGATCGCTATCAACACCACCTTCAGGCCACAGAACGATATCGACCTCCTCGCCGGCCAGCGGCGCAGACGCCTCGAGCTGAGAATCCAAAACTGCATTCGCGTCCCGCTCGTCCATGTAGGCAGCCGGCCCATCACCTTGCACGGCGCCCACACGCATAGTTCCGGCATGCGCGGTCGGGAACTGCGGGATCAGGAGCATAGCCACAATGAGCGCACCTGTCGGAATCAGCGCCAGCCAATGCGCCCGTGCAGGTTTTCCGAGGTCCGTGCGTTCTAGCTCGCGGCGTTTTAGCTCGCGGCGGGTGTGCGTGATAAAACGGATCGCTTCAATCGCCGCAGCGCATGCGAGGACCATCAAAAATCCTAGGCCAGTAACCCCGACCCACGATGTGATGACAGCAAATGGACTTTCAGACTGACTCATCCCAACCCGGCCCCACGGGAATCCGCCATAGGGCCACGAACCCATAATGAGTTCGCGCAAAATCCAGGCGCCCGCCACGAGTGCAGGGAGTGCAATCAAGCGCATCGGCCACGTATTTCGAAGGCGCGGCAGCCATCGATATGCAAGTGTGATTAGTGGCGCTAGTGCGGCCATGAAAATTGCCTGAATGCTTGCGAGCGCGACCCATGGCACCCATCTCAAGGGGTGATCACCTAGAAATTGGGCCGCCCAAGCCACGTGGGGAAACCAGAAGCCCGCCCCGAATATGCCTCCGACCAAAACGGCACCCCACGTGCTTCGGCCGATGAATGTGAGCAAGCTCAGGATTAAAGCAACAAAGGCCAGTGGCCACCACCCCAGCGCGGGAAACGCGCCATTCATTGCAATCCCGCCGAGCGCCGCAAGGGGAATTGCGGCCCTGAGCGATAAAATGGGGGTAGCAGGCGTGCCGTTTATCGTTTGGCGCGATGTAGGGCTGTGAGAGTTCACCTGCGTCATGGATCACTCCGCATCATGGAATATTGCGCGTCATGATTGTTCAGATTCATCGGCGGCGTCCGCTTTGGGTGCGATAGCGAGAAGGTGACGGTCCCCATCGAAAAGGATCGCGGCGCCGTCCTTACCAATATTTGTCGGCACCACAAGCGTCTGGTGTTCATCGGCGTCATAACTGCGCACTACATCACCAGTGTCGAGATCGTGTTCGTGAACGATTTCGTTCTCTTCGACATACAGGTGGCCTGCGCCAATTGCGGCGATCCGGGTTTCGTCCGGAGCCGAAATCGACCACAGTTCTTGATCCTCGGCGCTGTAGGCGTGCAATCCTTCACCGTTGCGCAACACCAGTGTTTGGGTGGCAGAGTCAAGCGCCGCCTCGCGCGCATTTGCATCTATTTCCCCGTTTTGTAGATCGATAATGGCGCTTGCTGAATTGGAGATAATGACTTTCACGAAGCGGTCCCCGGCTACCGGATCTAGTGCGGCGCGAATGTCCTCGGCCTTCCAATCACGTTCGCTTAGCGCCACACTCCAAAGCTCGGTTTTATCGCCGGCGTTTCGGGCAATGAGTTGTTCATTTTCGGTGATGAGGACGATTCCGGAATACTCGCCCAAAACGCGGATCCCCTCCTCGCTCATCTCGGAGGCCGCAACGGTCCCGCTGGTGGGATCGAGCGCGACCCGCGGGCCGGTTTCACCCATGCCACCTTGCGGAGGATCGGCGAAAATGACCCCGGGGCCCTGGTAAACACCCGGCACTTCAACCGGGCCCCAAACATGCTCGCCGGTCATTAAGTCATAACCGGAAGCTGTCGCGGCAGTAAGCGACTTATCAGTAGTTTGCAAATCACTGAGAACGGCGATTGGGCGCCCAACCTCATCGGCCGTGACAACAAAGCCGGTGCAGCTCGCCGGACGTTCCACAGCCCACAGCACGGTTCCTTCCACATCGACGGCCGTGTACTCCAATACGCCCCCGCGCTCGATCGCCGCAAGATATACGCCGTCTCGATATTGAACTTCCGTTACCCAGCCCGGATCAACAATTTCTAAACCATCAAACGGCTCGGGAATTACCATGGCTGCTGTATCCGCGGCTGAGAAAGTCTGATTTGACGAGTAGGGCTCACGTTCTGGCTCCGGGTCAGATGGCCCGCAAGCAACAAGTAGAAATACCGCCACCAAAGCCAACGTGCTTGCCCGCCCCAGGTTCCACTTCTTCAAGACGCCTCACTCCGCCGCTTCGAGAGCCTCGGTGAACATCTGTTCAAATACGTCCGTGGACTGGGCTCCCACAACGGCCTGGCCGTCAAGCACAAAGACCGGAGTAGCGACCGCTCCTACGTCGAAGCCGCTTTGTTGATTGGCCGCGATCACTTCAGCAGTCTCTTCAGACTCCATATCGGCCACGAACTGATCTGTGTCCAGACCAATGTCCTGAGCCAGGTCCACCAGGGCCTCTTTGCTCAACTCCGATTTGGGGCGCTTTTTACCTTTGGCAAATAGTTCACCGTGATATTCCCAAAATTCACCCTGCAGCGCGGCCGCATATGCGGCGCGTGCTGCTCGTTCAGATTCAGGGCCGTAGACATTTAGATCGCGCCATTCAATCCGCAGATCGCCATCCGCAACGTGCTCCATCATGGTCGGCAAAGTCTGGTCGGACCACAGGGCGCAAAACGGGCATTGATAATCAGAAAACACAACTAGAGCCACTGGCGCATCCACCGGCCCAGCAACCAGCGGATCGTCTTCGCTGCGTGTTTCAACCTCGCTAAAGTCTGGCTGTCTGCCCTCTTGGACCACCGTGGCTGCATCGGAATCGGAAAGTGCGCCATCCGAATTGGATTGGGTGTCCCAAATCACGAATCCGATGACCGCAGCAGTGATGGCTGCCACTACCAGCGATGTGATCCATAGCGGTGAGAGCTTGCGCTGGTGATGATTTGCGGTAATGGGAGGTCTCCTTTACGGCTTGGCACCTGTCGTCTACTATTTCACATAGTTAACTATGCAAGATAGTAATCCCGTGCAATTCGGACCAAGGAGCAGGGCGCCGATGAACAAGGCCGCAGCCACACTAGAGGCGAAGTATCGCCGATCTCGACAATGGAACATCGTGCTGGCGGTAGTCGCAGTGTTTCTAGGCGTCGTGGTAACTGCACAGTTACTACCCGACCAATCGCCAACAACCGCCGCTCCCGGCGGCGAAGAGGCCCCAACAGCGCAAGACCAGGGCGACGGCGAAGCCGTTGAGCTGGATTTTGTACGCCGAGACGCAGATGACCCGATGTCTCTTGGTGATGTGGATGCCCCGGTTGTCATGACCGAGTGGGTCGATATGCGCTGCCCCTTCTGCGCACTTTATAGCCGAGATACCCTGCCGATTCTGATCGAGGAATATGTAGATACCGGTAAGGTGCGCCTGGAATTCCACGACGTAGTTTTCTACGGCGATGACTCAGAAAGAGCGGCGATTGCCGCTCGGGCAGCTGGAAAACAAGACAAGTACGTGGAATATATAACCGCCGTTTACGATGTAGCCCCCGAGGGCGGGCACCCCGACATGCCGCGCGAGGACTTAATCGATTTTGCTGAAGAGGCCGGCGTGCCTGACATGGATCAGTTCATTGAAGACCTAGACGATCCAGAGATTTTGGAAGAGGTACAAGCCAGTAGTCAGTCCGCCCAACAGCTGGGAGTGAATGCCGTTCCGTTTTTCGTTGCCGGAAACACCGCCCTCTCCGGAGCGCAGCCAGTTGACGTATTTCGAGATTTCCTCGATGAGGCAATAGAAAAGGCTGAGTGATCTCAGAATGGATATTGGTCTTCTTGCAGCATTCCTTGGCGGCCTGCTCACACTTCTTAGCCCCTGTTCCGCCATGCTGCTTCCCGCGTTCTTTTCTTACGCCTTCACGAGCCCCAAAGAAATGTTGTCCCGTACCGGTGTCTTTTACCTGGGGCTGATCACCACTTTGGTGCCCTTGGGAGTGCTTGCCGGGACGCTTGGCGCTTTTGTGAATCAACACCGCTTCACGTTCGTGACAGTGGCCTCGATCATCGTAATCGTGCTGGGTGCGGCCATGTTATTGAACATTCCGATTCCGGCTCTTACGCGAAGCACGGCTTCAAATGCCACGTCCGGGGCGGCTGTATACGCGCTGGGTACGGTTTACGGCCTAGCTGGCGTATGTGCCGGTCCACTCCTGGGGGCGGTGCTAACCGTCGCCGCAGTATCCGGCAACGCTCTGAGCGGCGGAATCATCACTTTAGTTTTTGCCGCCGGGATGACATTGCCACTCCTGCTTCTGGCGCTCCTGTGGGGCCGGATGCCTTTTGTCAAAAAGCTCGTCCGCCCCCGTGAGATAAGGATTGGGCGCTGGAGCAACACCTGGGCCGGCCTTATCGGAGGAGCTCTCACTATCGGCGTGGGCGTTCTGCTGCTCGCAACTGGCGGAACCACTGCGCTGAGCGGCATCCTGGGCGTGTCCGACCAGGCCGCTATAGAAGGCGCTGTCTTGCAAGGCGCCGGCCAGGTTTCCGACCTGCTGATCCTTGGCATTGTTCTGGTCGTGGCTCTGGGGGCATGGATCCTGGTGCGGGCGCGGCAAAAGCGGAACGCAGGGGGAGTCGAAACATCGAAGACGGCTGCCACAGCAACAACGTCCAGTGCGTCGAGAGAGGAACACAACGCATGACTTCTTCCCCTTCAAGCCAAGAAAACGTCGTTATCCTGCACGTGACTGAGGATCCCGATGATGTAGCGCGGTCCGCGCAAGCCGGCGCGGCTCTCCGCGAGTGGGATCAGAATCTTGAAGTAAAAATTGTCGTCCATGGCGCAGCTTTAACTGCGGTTGTCGACTCTGATAACCCCATTGAATTGGCTGAAGGGGTTGCGGTGCAGGCGTGCGAAATAGGTCTCCAGCGCCGCGGTCTGGCTGACAAGGAGCGGCTGCCCGGGGTGGAAAGCATTGAATCAGCAGTGATCACAATCGTTGAGGCGCAGCGCCGCGGTGCCTCCTATATTCGGCTTTAAAAAGGTCCATTTGGCATAGTGAACTATGCAGGATAGTAGAGATGAGGCATACTAAGCGCATGCGTTCTTCCAAAAATCTTGCGTCCTCCTGGGCGCAATCTATGAAGCTCGCCGTTCAAGGAATCCGAACCTGGACGCCCAGGCAGTTCCTGGTCGCAGCCGTCACCGCGGTGGTGTTCGGCTTGATCCTGGGAATCGCAACTGTTTTGATTCCAAATTCGCTCTTCGCCCGAGATATTCCGCCCGTGTGGTGGAACTACCCGGTATGGATCCTTACGTCCATCTTCTCGGGAATGTTAGCCGCCACTTATGTTCGCGGTGCTGATTCGGCAAAAAATAACGCAACCGAGACTTCCGCTACCGAAGGTGGCGCCGCCCCAACTTCCGCAACGGAAGGCAGCGCCGCACAAACCTCGGCTGCGGAAACCAATGCCGCCCGAACTTCAGATTCGGAAAGCGCCGATGACAAGCGCACAAGTCGCTTCGGAATTGCCGGTGGCATGCTGGCGTGGTTCGCGGTTGGCTGCCCGGTGTGCAATAAGTTCGCGCTTTTAGCGCTGGGGTACTCCGGAGCAATTACATGGTTCGCACCCGTACAACCCTTCTTGGCTATCGGCGCGCTCTTTTTAACCACGGGCGCGTTAATCTGGAGGCTGCGTGGACAGGTCGCATGCCCAGTTGCAACACCGCAAAGAGAGCTCGTTGGATGAATTTTGGCCGCTCCGCCGCTTCCGAGCCCCCGAGCCTGGGAACCTTGGAAGCACAAGTGATGGATGTGTTGTGGGATCACGGGCCCGCGACCGTTCGAAACATCATTGATCGTTTGCCTGGCGACCTGGCCTACACCACGATCGCAACGGTGCTGGCCAACTTGGGGCGCAAGGGTTTCACCACCTCGCACAAGAAAAACCGCTCAACCTGGTACGAAGCCCGCATTGGTCGTGAAGAACACGTTGCCTCACTAATGAACCATGCGCTGGGAACCAGCCGGGACCGGGCCGCCTCGATTTTGCACTTCGTGGATACGGTGCCGGAAAGTGACCTGGATTTGCTTCGGGAATATTTGCAGCGCCGCGACGGTGATTCATGAGCGCGGGAACCATTGCGATCTTCCTAGTATTTGGCCTGACCATCTCTGCGGTGGTCGGGCCCCGAGTGCTGCGCCGATCTGCTCCCGCATTGATGCGGGCGCCGCGATTAGCTATCGCTCTGCTGACTGGAACGGTCGTGACCTGGGTATTGGCGTTGCTTGCCCTTGGGCCGATGCTGGCATGGGTTGTGACGGGGCCGGCTGTCCTGCCCGGGGGAGTAGCCGAGGTTTGTCAGCAGTGTTTGGACGCTGCTAATCCGTTTACTTCCAAGCCGATTGAAACCATCGTTCCGATCGCGGCTTTAATTCTTCTTCCCGCCATCGCTGCACTGCTGCAGGGAATTGCAATCGCGCGCGAGTTACGCAGACGTCACCGCAATACCCTGCGCAGCGCCATCAAATTAAAAGCGTGGGGCGTCACGGGACAACTGCACGGCTACACCGTGCTCATTACGAAAAGCAAGGATCCGTTCGCGCTGGCACTTCCGCAGCGCTACGGCGGCATCGTCGTTTCAACGGCCGCGCTTGATGTGCTTGCCGAAAATGAACTGTTGGCTGTCTTGGCCCATGAGCAGGCACATATTCGCCAGCGGCACCATCTCATTACCGGTTTTATTTCTAGTTTGATTCAGCGGTTGCGATGGGTTCCGCTCTTGGCGGCCGTCGAAGACGCCCTGGCGCACTACGTGGAGATTGCCGCCGACGATGTCGCTCGCCGGACGGCTGGAACACCTGCGCTAGCCAGTGCCCTACTTACCCTGAGTCAAAATCGCGACTCCAGCGCTGCTACGCAAACGATGCACGGCGCGCTCCACGTAATTGACAGGCGCACCCAGGCGCTCGGCCCGGACCGGGTTCGCCGCATCGTCCACCCGAGGCGGGGCATGGCGGGAGTTATCTCGGCAACCGTGGGTATTAGCTGCCTGGCCTTTATGGTTCTCTTGAGCGCCGTTGTGCACATTCCTTATGCGTTCGCCGCTCTTTCTGGATGTGTCTAGCTCCAAAACCAGATGAAAATGTCAGAGGGCGGTGCCATGATCTTTGGATCTGGACCAACCACGAAGGGTTTTCATCATGACTTTGGACTTTCAAGTCACTTTTGATGCACACGACCCACTGACGCTGTCGCAGTTTTGGCGCGCGGTGTTGGGGTATGTTCATCCGCCCCCGCCCGGCGTTACGCTCGCCCCAGACGCCGATCCGATCGCAGCCTGGCACGAGTTTCTTGAACGTGCCGGCGTACCCGAAGACCAGCGCAACTCCAGTTCCGCTTTAATTGATCCCACTGGGAAGCGCCCGCGGATCTTCTTTCAACAGGTTCCGGAGGGGAAGGTCGCGAAGAACCGGGTACATCTGGATGTTCGTGCCGCGCCCGACCTGCGCGGAGATGAGCGCATGGAAGTGCTCGAGGCCGAGTCTGAGCGTTTGGAGTGCTTGGGGGCGAAACGGGTGCGACGCGTTGAGCCTGAGCCGCCGCTGTCTCTTGGTTTCATCGTTATGCAAGACCCAGAGGGTAACGAATTTTGCCTCGACTGAGTGCTCCTATTTATGCGATGCAACCTGCGCGTTAGCCCCTTAAGTGCCTGGCCGCGATAAATGCGCAGGGTCGCGCTACAAGCCAAAAAGAAGGCTGGCACCATAGGGTGGCACTGACAAACACGTTTCCCGATAGGAGTCATCATGTCCGCTTCGCGGGCGGTGGAGATTGCGGTTCAAGACCTGGCTGGAGTGCGCACCGCACTTGCAGAAGGAGCAGACCGAATCGAACTGTGTGTGGGGTTGGGTTTGGGAGGGCTGACGCCATCGATCGGGCTGATCGAATGCGCTGTAGATGCCGCACATGAGGCCGGTGCGGAGGGCTTCGTCCACGTACTAATTCGTCCCCGGGGTGGTGATTTTGTCTACGATCGCGCTGAACTCGTGACGGCGACCCGCGATATTCACCGGGCGGTGGCAGCCGGTGTCGACGGCGTGGTTATAGGAGCACTGACTAAGGACGGCGCGGTTGACTTAAGCGCTACCGAGGACTTGGTCGCGGCTTCTCAGGATGCAGACGTAACGTTCCACCGGGCCTTTGATGTGGTTCCCGATCGTGCAAAAGCGCTCGACCAGCTGGCGGACCTGGGGGTGTTGCGGGTTTTGACCTCCGGTGGCGCGGCAACCTGTGCAGACGGAATTGCGGAATTAACTGAACTGGTCGAGCAATCAGATGATCTCGTGGAAATCATGGCTGGGGGAGCGATGGAAATCTCTGACATTCCGGCCATGATTCAGGCCGGAGTTGATGCCGTGCACCTATCCGCCCGCCGCAGTGTCACGGGCGGAGTTGCCGGCCCGGGCGGCGGCGCTCCCACATACGATCGAACCGATGCGGAGCTCGTGCGCGCGGCTGTAGCGGCCAGACATGAGGCTGCGGCTGCAAAACACGGGGCGGAGCAGTAGTTTTAAGTCACTATGACAATTGGCGATCCGATTCCTGAAGAGCCTCATAGGTTTAAGCGAACCTATGAATTGATCTATGAGGTTTCGGATCGGGCGCGCGCAATGGCCCCCGGAATCGCCGGTATCATGCGCGGGGTGGTGGTGGTACTTACCATCCCGGCCATTTTCCTCATAGTTTCGGCGATTTTTCTAATTGTCGGAGTCGGGCTAATAGCTCAAGGGGCAAGCGGCTGGATGCAAGTACTGCTGTTAGGCCTCGTGGCAATCGCGCTCGTCATCGAAATTTTATTTGCACGCTTAACGTGGCAATACACCCGCGCCATTCGCGCGCCCGAGTTCGTGCCCCAGGTGGCGCAACTTATTGACATTGCTGACTTGAGCGATGAACTGTTGGACCGTCTGCGGGGCACGGCAAATCAGGGAAGGGGCGCCAAGCGGCTCCAACGCTTGTGGGCTCTATGGCGCACACCGAGTTTCCTCACCGATCGCATTAAGAACTTACGTCACGTGTGCCTCTTCGTGCCGCCATACATTAACTTCAACATCAGACTCACGGTTATTCAGTTTTGGATGGTTGTGTTTATGTGGGGCTTGTTAGTAATTACGATAATCGCGCGCCTTTCCGGAACGCTCTAGCGGCGCCGAGTTCCGCCAGTCCTACTTTTCCGCCGCCGACTTCCGCCAGCCCCGCTTTTCGGCGCGATGATG
>DAHVRJ010000181.1:0-6260 GCA_027322505.1 Demequinaceae bacterium | reverse complement strand
GAGAAGTGCCCTAGTAATCGCTGATCGAGGCGTCCAAACGAAGGTCACAGCCCGGATCACACGCTATTTGGACTCGTTTTCGATGACGGAAAGCTATTTCCAGTTTCTGACATGCCGCATTAAGCAGTTATTTGGCGGGGTTCTGACGGAACCCCCAGAAAAACTGGTGCGCAAGTTGCTGAAGTTAACAGTGTGACAAAAACGGATGGTTTTTCCCGGAAATGACGAGAGGTTCCGTCAGAACCCCGCCAAACTGCCTTCCCAGGCGCAGTTTGTGGGCTCTAGCTGCCCGAACCTTTGGCCCACCACCAACCTGCGCCACCAACCTGTGCCGCGAACGCGAACCAATCACCCTCTAGGATTGAGCCATGACACACATCCTGTCCGCGGTGGCTTGGCCGTATGCCAATGGTCCCCGTCATCTTGGCCATGTCGCTGGTTTTGGCGTTCCCTCCGATACATTCAGCCGTTACATGCGCATGGCTGGACACGATGTGCTCATGGTTTCGGGCACGGATGAACACGGCACGCCGATCCTGGTTGAAGCTGACAAACAGGGCACGCCCCCGCGGGAGCTCGCCGACCGCTATAACCGGGTAATTGTCGAAGACCTCACGGCGCTTGGGCTTTCCTATGACCTCTTCACGCGCACGACCACCCAGAACCACACCGCGGTAGTCCAAGAACTTTTCCGCACAATCCATCGCAACGGTTACATGATCGAGCAGAAAACCCAGGGCGCGATTTCTCCGTCAACTGGGCGCACTCTGCCGGACCGCTACATTGAGGGCACCTGTCCGATTTGCGGATACGACGGTGCGCGCGGCGACCAGTGCGACAACTGCGGCAACCAACTCGATCCCACAGACTTAAAAAATCCCCGCAGCCGCATCAATGGTGAAACCCCAAAGTTCATCGAGACCGAACATTTCTTCTTGGACCTGCCGGCGCTCGCGGGCAGCCTCGAAACTTGGCTGAATACCCGTAATGACTGGCGTCCCAACGTTTTAAACTTTTCCAAGAACCTACTTAATGACCTGCGCCCGCGCGCTATGACCCGCGATCTGGACTGGGGAATTCGCATCCCGCTCCCGGGGTGGCAAGAAAATGAGAACAAGCGCTTCTACGTGTGGTTCGACGCGGTCATTGGCTACCTATCAGCATCAATTGAGTGGGCACGCCGCACGGATAATCCGGAAGCCTGGCGGGCTTGGTGGAATGAAGAAACAGCGCGCTCCTTTTATTTCATGGGCAAAGACAACATCACGTTCCACTCGCAGATCTGGCCCGCCGAACTAATCGCCTATGACGGCGGGGGCACGCACGGCGGCCAGGCGGGCGAATTCGGAACACTAAACCTGCCCACTGAGGTAGTGTCGTCAGAATTTCTGACGATGGAGGGTCAGGCCTTTTCCTCCTCGCGAGGCGTCGTCATTTACGTGCGCGACATGCTCTCGCGCTATCAGCCCGACGCTTTGCGGTATTACCTCTCGGTGGCCGGCCCCGAAAATCACGACACCGACTTCACCTGGGCGGAGTTCAAACGTCGCACCAACGACGAACTGGTTGCTGGCTGGGGCAACCTCGTAAACCGCACGGCCAACCTGCTGCATAAGAACATCGGTGAAATCCCCGAGCCCGGCGACCTAAACGACACTGATCGTCAGCTCCTTGCCACGACGAAAAACGCGTTCACAAAGGTAGGGGAACTGATTGGTTCTCACCGGCAACGCCAGGCCATCAATGAGGCCATGCGCACAGTTGCCGAAGCAAATAAGTACCTGTCGGATTCTGCGCCCTGGAAGCTTAAAGACTCCGATCCCGCGCGCATGCGCACAATCCTTCATGTCGCGACGCAGGCCATTGATGACTGCAACACGCTCTTGGCGCCGTTCCTGCCCCACGCAGCCCAAACCGTGCACGAGGTTTTTGGTGGCCAAGACACGGTTTCCCCCATGCCGCGGATCGAAGAAGTAACCGACCTGGATGACCCGAATTCGCAGTATCCGATCGTTACCGGCGATTACCGCTTAGCCACGGAAAGTGAAAAGGGCACCATCCGCCCCTGGGCATCTCAAAAGATCACCACGGGGAGGCCAATCGCCGCGCCTACGCCCATTTTCAAGAAGTTGGACGATTCGATAGTTGAGGACGAACTCGCCCGCCTCGCGGAGCAACTATGAAAGCGCGCACGAACTGCGCCCGGCACCGCGCAAACCCATCTGTGAGTAATTAACTGTGAGTACAACCGCAAAAACCCGCCGGCGCGGCGACTGGCCCCCGGCCCCCGAACCGCTGCCCCTGCCAATCACGGACAACCACACCCACCTCGACGTTGCCGCCCAGGTACTGGAGAAACCGCTCAGCACCGCGGCGTGGCTCGATCAGGCCAGCGCCGTCAACATCCACCGAGCAGTGCAAATTGGCTGCGATCTGCCCGGCGCGCGCTGGACCGCCGGAATCGTCCATGAACAGCCTGGACTGCTGGGTGGCGTTGCCCTGCACCCGAATGAGGCCCCCAAGCTCGCCGCTGCCAATCAGCTAGATGAGGCGCTGGCCGAAATCGCCCAGCTTGCCCAAATTCCGCGCATCCGCGTGGTGGGGGAAACCGGAATGGACACCTACCGCACCGGCCCTGAAGGTATGGAAGCCCAGCGGGAATCCTTCCGCGCTCACATCCAACTCGCCAAAGAACTCGACCTCGTCCTGCAAATTCACGATCGCAATGCCCACGCCGAGGTCCTGGAAATCCTTAAAACCGACGGTGCCCCCAAACGCACCGTCTTCCACTGCTTCTCCGGCGATGCAGAAATGGCGCAATATTGCGCCGACCAGGGCTGGTATTTATCCTTCGCTGGCACGGTAACTTTCAAAAATGCCGGCGAATTGCGCCGGGCGCTCGCGGTTACTCCGCTCGAGCAAATCATGGTCGAAACGGATGCTCCATTCCTCACGCCGCATCCACATCGCGGGGCCCCAAACAGTTCCTATTTGCTCCCGCACACGGTGCGCACAATTGCGGAAGTTCTCGATCAGCCCTTAGAAGCGGTGTGCGAAAGGATCGAGGCCACAACCGAGGCGGTTTACGGCCCGTGGTGAACAAGAGCGCAGAGCCTGTCGTGGCCAACCCCGCCGCGCCTGTCGTGGCCAAGCCCACAGCCCCAAGATCAGCTCTTTCCCCTTTCGCGGCAAATCCGATACGGTCAGCCCTGTGAGTAAAGTGATGCGTCGCACCGCGCAGACTGCCATTTTGGGGTTGTTAGTCGCCGGAATCAGCGGCTGGAGCATGCTCCACAAAGACATCACCCTAGAAATCGACGGCGAACAGACCCGAATCGACACGTTCGCCTCCAGCGTCGATCACGTCTTAGCCGGAGCGGGCATCGAAGTCGGCCCCGAAGATCTGGTCGCCCCGGCGCTGGGATCCGAAATTGCGGACGGCGCCACTATCGTCGTGCGCTCGGCGGCACCTTTAGACGTGGTAATTGACGGGAAAACCGAAACGATCCTCACCTCCGCAGAAACCGTCGACGAACTGCTCTCCTCCCTCGGGCCGCGCGGGGAAAACGCGCTGGTGACCTCCTCCCGTGCCGCGCGCATGGATCGCGCCGAGACGGCCGCGGCGCCTTTGCACGTTTCGACCGAAAAGACGGCGCGCGTTTCCGTAGACGGAAACGTAGTGGAGGGCCGCACCGCAGCGATGACGGTGGGCGAGATGCTCACCGAATGGGGCATTTTCTTAAGCGAAAACGACTCCAGCTCCGTTCCACTCAGTTCGCCCACGGTCGATGGAATGGTCGTTATGGTCAACCGCCACACCGTCGAGAGTGGAACCGAAACCACCACCCTGCCCTTCGAAACGGTCGAGGTCGAAAACGACGAGCTGACGAAGGGCACGAAGCGCACCGTTACTAAAGGCAAAACGGGCTCACGCGTCGTGACCTATAAATCAATCATGGTGGACGGGGAAGAGGTCGATCGCGAGATCCTCACCGAAGCAGTGGTCTCCGATCCGGTTGATGAGGTCGTCCACATCGGAACCAAACCGGAACCGGAAATCCCCGAAGTCGAACCGGTAACAGAAGTAAAACCGGGATCGAACCGCGCGCTGGGCCGCGAGATGGCCGCCGACCGCGGCTGGGGCGATGATCAATTCCAGTGCCTGGATAATCTGTGGACCCGGGAGTCTAATTGGCGCCACACCGCCGCCAACAGTTCCTCAGGCGCCTACGGCATTCCGCAGGCGCTGCCCGGGTCGAAAATGGGCTCGGTTGGCAGCGATTGGCGCACCAACCCTGCCACGCAAATCACATGGGGTTTGAACTACATCAAGGGCCGGTACGGCACCCCGTGTGGCGCGTGGAATTTCTTCCAAAACCGCAATTGGTACTGATTTTAATTACATCTTTGTAGTTGTGGCCCTGCTCACTTTTGGTTCAGAAAAGATGCAAATTTCAAGCAAATCTGGTTATCGTCCTACGAGGTCGCGCGTGCCTAGGCGGGCGTGATTCGAAGCAGAAGTAATTAGCCAACCGGATCGGGGAAGACCGGACGGTGACTTTCTAACACAAGATTTTCACCGCAACGCGGGATGCGCCGAACTTCGGCTGGATCCTAATTCCCTGTGCCGGACTGCATGTTAGTCAGGATTTTTGTGAAGGCTTTTTCATCACTAACCCGGATTCGCCCGATCTACGCGATGATCGCGGGCGTAGCCGTCCTCGCACTCGTCGTGGGCGGAATCATTATCACCAACATGCGCAAGACCATTGACCTGAGCATTGATGGTCAATCGCGTGAACTAACCACCTATGCGGCCTCCGTCAGCGATCTGCTCGCCGATGAGGGCATTGAAGTGGGCGAACACGACCTAGTCGCCCCCGGCATGGAATCGGACCTAGAAGATGGCCAGTCGGTCGTTGTCCGCTATGCCCAACAACTGAACTTAGAAATCGACGGCGACGAGCGCGACGTGTGGACCACCGCCCAAACAGCAGAAGAAGCGCTAACGGATATGTCCCGCCGCGGCTCCGAAACCGCGATCTTGGCATCGCGCTCCGACAGTCTGGGGCGCCAAGCCCGCACCCTCCCGCTCGTAAGCGGCACCGAAGTGCTCCTTGTGGACGCCGGCGAAGAAGAATCCATAACGATCTCCGAAGACACGACCGTTGGCCAACTCTTCGATGAACAGGGCGCTTTGCTGGGCACAATGGACGAGGTGGCCATCACCTCCGATGAGGACGAAGAAGCCGATGTCGTCATCACCATCACCCGCATCTATGAAGAAAATCGCCGCTCCACTAAGAAGATCAAGTACGAGTCGACGACTAAGAACGATTCCTCCATGTATAAGGGGGAGCGCAAGGTCGTGACCGAGGGCAAGAACGGAAAGAAGGAACGCATCCACTGGGTGCGCGTGGTCGATGAAGAAGTTGTCGACAAAGAGCTCCGCGAAGAAAACGTTATAAAGGAGCCTGTTGATGAGGTCATCGCCGTGGGCACCAAGGAACGTCCCAAGCCCCAGCCGAAGGAGGAGTCCAACTCCAACTCCGGCTCCTCTAACAGCTCTTCGGGCGGTGGCTCGTCCACCAAGAAGGCTAAGGGCTCGACTGATTCCCTGAACTGGGGCGCCCTGGCCCAGTGTGAGTCGGGTGGCAGCGCCACGATCGTCTCCAGCAACGGGCTGTACCACGGGCTGTACCAGTTCTCGGTTCCCACATGGAAGTCTGTTGGCGGCTCGGGTCTGCCGAGCCAGGCACCCGCCTCGGAGCAGACCGCCCGCGCCAAGATGCTCTATGAGCGCTCCGGTGCTGGCCAGTGGCCCGTGTGCGGAAAGAACCTGTTCAAGTAGAGAGCAGCTTCCGCTCATAAATAGCAATAACTAAATACGTTTGGCTCCGGCCTCCGACTGTGGCGCATCAGCCCGAGTCGGAGGCCGTAGTCTTATGGCGTGAGTTCCGATTCGGAGAAACTGCCCCGACTCTTAACGCCCGCAGACGTGCGGGAAATCGCCGACCGCCTCGATGTTCGTCCCACCAAGGTCCTGGGCCAAAATTTCGTACACGACGCCAACACCGTCCGCCGCATCGTGCGCAGCGCCCAACTACGCCCCGATGACGTCGTTATGGAGGTCGGCCCCGGCCTTGGCTCTTTGACCCTGGCCCTCTTGGACGCCGGCAACCAAGTCATCGCCATCGAAATCGACGCCAAACTCGCCGCCGCCCTCCCCGACACCGTTGCCCGCTTGCGGCCCCAGCGGC
>DAHVRJ010000180.1:0-2953 GCA_027322505.1 Demequinaceae bacterium | reverse complement strand
ACTCTTTTCCAATGGAACGTCATTTTGATCAAGAATGATCCGGCGCTCGACCAAAACCGGCTCTTCGCTCTCAATCTGCAGGAGGCGCGCGGTCTCTTCTGAAGCGGTTTCTGCGCTTATTGTTGACAGCACGTAGGAAGGGAGCATGCCGTGTTTTCGAAGCGCGGTATGTAGTGAACCGCCCTCGAGGTCTTCGCCAAGCACGACCGCGCATTTGGGGGGAAGGGCCGTGGTCTCCACCGCGAGCGGAATCTCATCGGCCAAACGCAATCGCTTTAAGACGACGACGTGGGATTCATCGGCAATTCGCAGATCTCGCGATTCCTCGCTAGTTGCTTCGCGCAATTGCGCATTTAGAAGCTTGGAAGAGGGGCGTTTTCCGCGTCTTTTCATATCCGTTGAAAAGTTCAATTGCGGTCCAGCGGGTCGAAACAGTGGTTGGTCAGCTATGAACGTCCCCGACCCGCGCTTGCGATGTACCAGCCGCTCATTCGCCAAGATTTGTACTGCGTGGCGCGCAGTCATACGACTGACATTGAAGCGTTCGGCCAGCTCGGCCTCGGACGGTAATAAGTCGCCCGGTTGGCCATCTACGACCTGTTCTCGCAGCCATTGCACTATCTGTTCATAGCGCGGAACTTCCTTCACCGCTTTTTCTTGACGTGTCACAAAGCCGAGTGTACATTACTTTACAAGCAGGCTATACAACCTGAAGATGATGTACATACCCCAAGCGCATCTGGGCTGTACAGTTACCCGTAAAGGGCTAGGCAAAGTTCAATGGAGAGGTTAGTGATGATCGATTTTTCCGACCCCAAGCAGGTCGCTGGCGCGATTCAATACACCAACGTCAACGCGAATCTGACCAAAGACGGCTTGCTGGAGCACGTCAATACGTGTGCGAAGTATGGCTTTGATGCGGCCATGGTTGCGCCTTGCTGGGTATCGCTGGCAAAGGACGCACTTACCGGAACCGGGGTAAAAGTTGCTTCTACCCTGAACTTCCCGCAAGCAAACGACACATTGGACATGAAACTTGCTGCGCTGCGCGAACTGATAAAAACCGGCGTCGACGAATTCGACTTTCCCCCGAACCCCGGTTACCTAATCGGCGGTATGGCTTCCGAGTACGAATCCGAAATCGCAGCAATCGTGGAACTGGCACACGGCGAAAGTGTGGCCGTGAAAGTGATGCTCGAATTTGGTTTTTTAAACGAAGCACAAAAAATTCAGGCAACCCAGATCTCCAATAATGCCGGCGTGGACTGGGTCAAACAGTCCAGCGGCTGGGGCGTTGGAGGTTGCGCCGCAACCGTCGAAGACGTCCAACTACTCAAAGCAAATATCACAGCTCCGCGGCGCGTGAAGGTATCGGGCAAGGTCAACACCTTAGAAAAGATGCGGCAAATGTTTGAAGCCGGCGCTGAACTAGTGGGAACAAGTTCCGGGCCAGCAATCGTAGACGGCCAAACCGGTGATCCAAATGCCTACTAAGCACGGTGGGGCGCACGTCGCGATTATTGGAAGCTACGCGAAAGCGCTCGTTGTGACGACTGAGCGAATCCCCGTTACCGGGGAAACGCTGATCGGGACCGACTATAGACAGACCTATGGCGGTAAAGGCTCCGATATGGCGGTTCAGGCGGCGCGACTTGGTGCACACGCCGAATACATCGGAGTGATCGGTGATGATCCCTTTGGCCATGAGTTCCAAGAACTCATGCGCAATGAAGGTATCGGAACGAAGTACCTACGCGTTGATGACCAAGCTCCTACCGGCGTCGGTTTCATCATTAAGGATGTCGAAGGGGCGAACATCATTGTTGTTGATATGGGCGCAAATGAAGCGTTTACGCCAGCCGATATCGACGCCGCTTCTCAGGTCCTGTCCCAGGCGCAGGTGGCCCTGGCCCAGTTGGAGATCCCACTTGAGACGGCGCTCCACGGCCTTGCCACTGCTAAAAACCAGGGCGCAACAACGATTTTCAATCCCGCGCCCGCGGCAAACTTAACTGACGTCGACCTTTCAAACATCGATGTTTTAACACCGAATGAGACCGAAGCGCGTGTCGTGCTGGGCCTTGATCCGGAAGATCCGATTACTGATGAACAACTAGGCGAGCAAATTGCCAAGCTGGGCCCGGCGACCGTAGTCATCACAAAGGGCTCGGAAGGCGCATTCATCTATTTGGCTGACAGTGGCATCGCCGAAACCATCCCCGCCTTCGAAATAGACATCGTCGACTCAAACGGTGCCGGCGACAGTTTTAATGCCGGTTTAGCCGTCGCGCTAGCGGAAGGTAAATCCATTCAAGACGCCGTTCGCTTCGCCTCGGCAACTGCGGCTTTGAGCTGCGAGCACTGGGAGACCGTTCCCTCATATCAAGACCGAAAAACCGTTGAATCGTTCCTGAAAGGGAACTGAAGGAGTGCAAAAATGACCTCACGCATCCTGAACCCCCAGCTGCTTCGAGGTTTACACAACCTCGGACACACCGATCTTTTGCTCGTGACCGATGCGGGCTTTCCCTTACCCCAGGGTGTTGACACCGTAGACCTTTCATTAGTGCCCGGCATTCCGCTGGTAACCCAGATCCTTCGGGCTGTTCAACAAGAAATCTATGTCGAAAAGGTCACGTTCGCCCCGGAAGTAAAGACACATAACCCGCGTCTCTATGAAGAAGTGCAAAGCATTTACACCGGCTCTGGCGCCGAATTTGATGCTGCCTCCCACGAGGCGCTCTGCAATGTCGAATCGAAAAAGGCAAAGTTTGTTATCAGATCCGGTGACCTGCAACCCTGGGGCAATTTCCTGCTCACCGTTAGCACCGATCCATTCGCGTGGTTCACCGACGAGAGCGTCGAAAAAGGCCTGAAAATCTTGCCCGAATACGTCGATCGTCGCAAGCGTATTGAGAATAAAGAAATTCCAGAACTGAACTTGTAGATTCCA
>DAHVRJ010000177.1:0-7515 GCA_027322505.1 Demequinaceae bacterium | reverse complement strand
GGGGCGCTACCCGCGTGGATTGGCTCCGCGGACCCAATGGCGAAGACCTAAGCGCGTATTTGGCGCGGCCGCTGGCCCATGGAGTGGCCCAGGTCATGTCTGAGGCGAGCCCGCGAGCCGTGTTGGCAACGTCGAATTTCGCCAATAAGGAGTTCGCCGCCCATCTGGCTTATTTGACCGACTCGGGCGTGTTGACCGACCTCGCGGGCGTCGAAGTGGGCGATGAACTGATCGGTCACCAGACGATCTTTGCCGGGACGTGGAATTCCAGTTCCACCATCACCTCCGGCACCCCGATCCTTTTGGTCAAACCCGGGGCGATAGATATCCCAGCTCCCGCGGGTTCCGATGCGGAGCAAGCCGCCGGCGACGCCGGCGCGAGTGAGCAAGCTGGCCCAGCCGGTGGACTAGCGGTGCGGGAAGTGTCCGTGGCTAACGCGCTGGAGGGGCGCAGCGCCCGAATTGTGGAGCGCACGGCGCTGCCCGAGGCCTCCGGACCGGATCTGGTCTCCGCCACGCGGGTCGTGGTGGGCGGCCGCGGTACTGAGGGAGAATTCGGCCCCGTGCGTGAATTGGCCCAGGAGCTGGGCGCCGCAGTGGGCGCCACCCGCGTGGCCACCGATGAGGGTTGGATTGACCCGGCCACTCAGGTGGGGCAAACGGGCGTGACCATTACGCCCCGGCTGTACATCGGCGCGGGCGTCTCCGGCGCAGTGCACCATCTTTCTGGCATGCAGGCATCTGAAGTCATCGTTGCTATCAATTCCGACTCCGATGCGCCGCTGTTGGAAATGGCCGACTTCGGCGTCGTTGGCGATATGCATCAGATCTTGCCCCAGGCAGTTCAAGAGCTGCGACGGCTTCGCGAGCAGTCATCTTGAACGCCGGCGCCAATCCAGCCGCTGTGGTCTATTTAGATCACGCGGCCACCACTCCGGTTCTACCGGAGGTAATTGATGTGATGAGTTCCGAGCTGGCGCAAAGCGGAAACGCCTCATCGCTGCACACCGCCGGCCGTGATGCCCGGCGCCGGCTGGAAGAAGCCCGGGAATCTGTTGCTGCGGCGCTGGGGGCACGCGCCAGTGAAGTGATATTCACCGCCGGCGCAACTGAGGCCAATAACCTGGCGATCAAGGGGCTGTACTGGGCACGAAAGCGCCGTCGGATCTTGATTTCGGCCGTGGAGCACCACGCGGTATTTGATCCGGCGCAGTGGCTGGCCACCGCTGAGGGCGCCGAACTGGTCCTGATTCCCGTCGACGCCAACGGTGTCGTGGACCTGGCGGCGCTGGCGGAATTGATCGCGGAAAATCCCGATGACATCGCGCTGATCGCGGTCATGTGGGCCAATAACGAGGTCGGCACGATTCAGCCCATCACCGAGGTAGTGGAACTTGCCAAAGCGCACGGTATTCCCGTCCACTGCGATGCTGTTCAGGCAGTGGGGCAGGTATCGGTGGACTTTGCGGCCGCGGGGGTTGAAACGATGTCTATTTCGGGTCACAAGATTGGCGGCCCGCCGGGAACCGGGGCACTCATTGCCACGCGAGAAGCACAGCTCACCCCCGTTTTACACGGCGGCGGGCAGGAGCGCGGAGTTCGTTCGGGCACCCTGGACGTACCCGGAGCCTGCGCGTTGGCAGCCGCGGTGCGGGTCGCCGTCCAAAATCAACCGCAACAAGCTCAGCGCCTGGCGCGCCTGCGGGACCGGCTGGCGGCAGGAATTGCACAGTTGACCGATGCGGTCGTGCGCGGCCCGGCCCTAGCGCAACAAAATTCGCAGGATTTAACACGCCTGCCGGCGAACTTGCACGTGACATTCCCGGGTTGTGAAGGCGATTCACTGCTGTATCTACTTGACTCTCAGGGCGTTCAGGTTTCTACTGGTTCCGCATGTCAAGCGGGAGTGCCGCAGCCCTCCCACGTGCTCTTGGCCATGGGATTGGCCGAGAATGTTGCGCGGGGAGCACTGCGATTTTCGCTGGGGCACACGTCCACCCAGGCCGATGTGGACGCGGTGCTAGCGGCGCTCCCCGAGGTGGTGGAACGGGCGCGCGCGGCGGGCCTAGCGGGAGGTATGGCGTGAAAGTTTTAGCGGCACTGAGCGGGGGAGTGGACTCTGCGGTGGCGGCGGCTCGGGCAGTAGATGCCGGGCATGACGTGGTCGGTGTTCACATGGCCCTATCGCGAAACCGCGATCAAATGCGGGCCGGGTCGCGGGGCTGCTGCACGATTGAAGACGCCTCTGATGCGCGGCGTGCGGCTGCGATTTTGAACATTCCCTATTACGTGTGGGATTTATCGGAAAAGTTCGAAGAAACGGTTGTCTCGGACTTCTTATCCGAATACGAGGCGGGGCGCACCCCCAATCCGTGCGTGCGGTGTAACGAGCACATTAAATTCCAGGCCCTGCTCGATAAGGGTGTGGCACTCGGCTTCGATGCGGTGTGCACCGGGCACTATGCGCGCATTGTTGACGGGCCCGACGGTCAAGAGCTGCACCGCTCGGTCGATACCTATAAGGACCAGTCCTATGTGCTGGCGGTTATGGGGCCCCAGCGGCTCGCCAAAGCGATCTTCCCGCTGGGGGATGTGGCCTCAAAAGATGAGGTGCGCGCCGAGGCTGAGGCCCGGGGACTGGGGATTTCTAATAAGCCCGACTCCTACGACATTTGCTTCGTGGCAGATGGAAACACCCAGGGTTTTTTGCGCCAGCGACTGGGTAAAAAGCCAGGTGAAATCGTAGATGTGCAAGGTGAAGTGCTCGGTCATCATGACGGCGCATTCGCCTTTACCGTGGGCCAGCGCAAGGGGTTGGCGCTTGGCAGGCCGGCCGCCGACGGTAAACCGCGGTACGTGCTGGAAGTCCAACCCGAGACCTCGCGCGTGGTGGTTGGTCCGCAAGAACTGCTCACCGTGCATCATCTTAATGCCGATCAGGCCGTCTGGTTCATCGAACCTCCCACCGAGTGGATCGATTGCACCGCCCAAATTCGGGCGCACGGGCGGCCGCTAGAAGCGCGAGCTCGGGCCCACGGGAGCGGCGAAATGGAAGTTGAACTGATTGATGGTGTGCGCGGGCTTGCTCCCGGGCAATCCTGCGTAATTTACGCCGACACGCAGGTGTTGGGGCAGGCCACGATCGCCAAAGCCACGCGCAACATGGACCAGATGCGCGAGTTTTCTGTCGCTAACTAAACCTCGAGCGGCAAATATCGCGGTCTTTCGGGATAATATCGAGCGTGACCACGCAGCCTATTTCTTCTGATATCCAGCACCGGTGGACCGAGCTCGCCAAGGAGATCCAGGACCACCGCGCTGCCTACTATGTGCGCGATGCCCCCACAATTTCGGACGGTGAATACGACCGTCTTGTGCGGGAGCTGGAAGATCTAGAGGAGCACTACCCACAGCTGCGTCGGCCCGAGTCACCAACACAGACGGTGGGCGGTCAGGCTTCCACCACGTTTTCTCCCGTTGAGCACGCCGAGCGGATGCTCAGCCTCGACAACGTCTTTTCAATAGATGAGTTGCGCACCTGGATCGAGCGCACCCGGCACGAACTTGGCACCGAACCCGCATTTTTATGCGAGTTGAAGATCGACGGCCTCGCGCTGAACCTCACCTATGAGAACGGCAAACTGGTACGCGGCGCTACCCGAGGGGACGGGAGAATCGGTGAAGACGTCACGGCCAATGTGCGCACCATCGCCGGGATTCCGCATGAACTTGCGGGGGAGGAGGCGGCCCCGGAGCTGCTCGAGGTGCGCGGTGAAGTCTATTTTCCCGTCGCCGTCTTTGAAGAGTTCAATGCCGGGCGCGTCGAAGCGGGATTGAGCCCCTTCGCCAATCCGCGCAACGCGGCGGCCGGGTCACTGCGGCAGAAGGACTCGCGCATCACTGCCCAGCGGCCGCTGGAATTCCTCTCACACGGCATCGGGGCGATGCGCGGTTGGGAATTAAAGCGCCAGTCCGAGGCCTATGACCATTTAAAATCCTGGGGACTGCCAACTTCTGACCAGGCCAAAGTGCTAAAAACGCCGGAAGAAGTGGCCAAATTCGTTGAATACTACGGGGAAAATCGCCACTCCGTATCGCATGAAATTGACGGCGTCGTCATAAAGGTGGATCAGGTTTCACTCCAGCGGCAATTGGGCACCACTTCCCGGGCGCCGCGGTGGGCCACCGCTTATAAGTACCCGCCCGAAGAGGTGACCACCAAACTCCACGACATTCGCGTCAATGTGGGGCGCACCGGCCGCGTGACCCCTTTCGCCGTGATGGAGCCGGTGTTAGTTGCGGGGTCGACTGTCGAATTAGCAACGCTGCACAATGAGCAGGAAGTGGCCCGCAAGGGTGTGCTGATCGGCGATACGGTCGTGCTGCGCAAGGCGGGCGATGTAATTCCGGAAGTGGTGGCTCCGGTGGCGGGCTTACGGGACGGGACCGAGCGCGAGTTCATCATGCCTACTCACTGCCCCTCCTGCGGGACCAAATTGGCGCCGGCCAAGGAGGGCGACGTAGACATTCGGTGCCCAAATAATCGTAGTTGCCCAGCCCAGTTGCGAGAGCGTATTTTTCACGTGGCCTCGCGCGGGGCACTAGATATCGAATCCCTGGGCTGGGAGGCCGCTGGCGCGCTATTGGATGCCGAAGTTATGCATGACGAGGGCGATTTATTTGACCTTGATGAGGAGAAACTTCGCCGCGTTCCGCTGTTTGTTTTGAGTCGGGCATCGCGGGTGGACGGCGTCGCGCGGCAAGCCGGGGATGTAAACCGTACGGGGCAGGCACTTTTGCGGAATTTGGAATCTGCCAAAACACAGCCGCTGTGGCGCGTTTTGGTGGCCCTGTCGATTCGCCACGTCGGGCCCACGGCGGGGCGCGCGCTTGCGCAGAAGTTCGGGTCAATTGCGGCAATTGACGCCGCCTCGGTTGACGAAATCGCCGATACCGAGGGCGTTGGTCCGACCATCGCGGCCTCGGTCCGGGAGTGGTTTGACGAGCCCGGCGCTCCGGCAGAAGACCGGTGGCATCGCACGATTATTGATAAGTGGGCGGCGGCCGGGGTTCGCACCGCCGATGAACGCGATGAATCTATTGCGAAAACCCTGGAGGGACTCACGATTGTGGTGACCGGGTCGCTCGAGGACTTCTCCCGCGATGGCGCAAAAGAAGCAATTTTGGAGCGCGGGGGCCGAGCCACGGGCTCAGTTTCTAAAAAGACCGACTACGTTGTCGTGGGCGAAAATGCCGGGTCGAAACATGACCGGGCACTCGAATTGGGTGTTCCGGTGCTCGAAGAGGCACAATTTAAAGCACTCCTTTCCGAAGGACCAGAAGGAATCGCATGAACGAGCAGAATGCCGCCGCGCCAAGTGAACAGCAAGGCTCCGTGGGAAGCGAGCAAAATTCCCGCGCACCGAGTGACCAAAAAATCATCGCCCAGAACGACCGGGAATTCCTCGTGCGGGTGGCCCGGGCAGAAGAACTTGAGGCCGCCGGCCGTATCGCCCGCGATGCTTACCTGCTGGATGGAATGGTCGAGCCAGACAACGCCTATGCGGACATGCTTGCCGATGCCGCGACGCGAGCAGCCGCTCCCGGCGTTGACGTCCTAGTGGCCGTTGCCGCGACCGGCCCGCAGGCGGGAACGGTGGCGGGCACCATCACGGTGGCCGAGGCGGGGAGCGCGCTAGCCGATATTTGTCTGCCCGGGGAACTCGAGTTACGCATGCTGGGTGTCGACCACGCTTTTCGCGGTCGGGGACTGGGAGAGTTCCTGATGTGGGAGTCGGTGTACCTGGCGCGAAGGCGGGGGCTGCGGGCGGTTCTTTCGCTAGTGACTGGGAACGATAAAGCCGCGCGCCTTTATCAGCGCATGAACTTTGAACGGGTACCTTCGCGCGACTGGGACATCCCGGAAATCCCCGAGTTGGGAACTATGCTGGTCTACCGCGCGCCGCCCACAGCAGGCCCCGGCGCGTAAGTTTTTCCACCTCTGGCACCTGCAAATCAGCTACGCGGTGACCAATTGTGGAGACAAAAATCTTCCCCGCTCCCCAGCGGCGCGTCCAGGCCACGGGCGAAACGACATCCTGGTCCCACGGAGTGCTTTCACCCGCCGGGATTGTCGTGGTTGCAAGAACCGTATTTAACGGGTCAGTGAGCATCCAGTACTGCTCAGTCGTCAAGGAGAATTGCTCCGGCAGGCCCGAGACAATTTCATGTTCGGCTTGTTCGGGCAAGATTTGCACGGTATGGCGCACCAAATCGTTGGGATGGGCCGCGAACTGGGCGCCCATCAACTGTAGGTAGTCGCTGGAAATGCGAAAAGAATCCACCACACCGCCGTGCCAACCGGCAAAGCCGGTGCCGCTCTCGATTGCCCGGCGCAATCCGGCAAGTTCTTCACTAAGAATCTCGCCCATCGTCCAGCACTGAATAATTAGGTCAGTCTGTGCCATGACCTGGGGGTCAGCATAAACCTCGAGATTATTTTCAATAGTGACGTTAAAGCCACTTTCTTTCAAAAACGGGATAAAAAGCTCGCTTGTTGCCACTGGTTCGTGGCCTTCCCAGCCCCCGCGCACCACTAGCGCATTGCGTTGCGTCGCCATCGACTTTCCTTTCCGCGCGCCATCACGCTTCAGTCCTCAGCCAGTCTAACTAGCCGCGGCGCGGTTTACTGCCGCCTCGACCGCCGAAGCTGACAGCACCTCTTCTGCGGCCATGGCACTGGCGCCATAGATTCCCGCCCGGGATCCCACCTCGGTGGTAGCAATTCGTAGCTGCTGAGTAGCCAGCGGCAGGGAGCGGCGATAAACCACTTCGCGAATGCCGGCCAATAAGTGGTTGCCGGCTTCCGCCATGATGCCGCCAATCACAATGAGCGAGGGGTTGAAAAGGCTCACGCAGGTGGCCAGTACCTCACCGATTTGGCGGCCGGCATCCCGAACCGCTGAGCTGGCAGTCAGATCACCACCACGAACCGCTTCGACCACGTCGCGGACTTCCGAGACGTCCATGCCGGCTTCTGCGAGCTGCTCGACCAGTGCCATACCGGAAGCCAGCGCCTCCAAACAGCCATAGTTGCCACACCGGCACATGTGACCTTCGCTTCCCAGGACCGCAATATGACCCAAATCCCCAGCCGCACCGCGATGACCACGGCGCAACTCGCCGTCCATAATTACTCCGGCGCCGATACCCGTAGCGATCTTGATAAACAGCACGTCATCAACATCCGGGTACGCTTTTGCGTGCTCACCCAGCGCCATGATGTTGACGTCGTTATCTACCAGCACCGGAACATGGAGTTCATCCGCCAGCATTCCCGGAACATCGGCGTCATCCCACCCGGGCATGATTGGCGGATTGATTGGCCGACCCATTGAGTGATCGACCGGTCCCGGCAGGCCAATTCCCGCGGCAGCCAGGTCTTTAAGGGGACGCCCGGTTTTTTGAATGAGGTTTTTGCCGATTTCGGCGATGCGCGGCAAGATTTTTTCGGGC
>DAHVRJ010000174.1:0-4671 GCA_027322505.1 Demequinaceae bacterium | reverse complement strand
GGGGGGTATCAAAAGCGCGGTCGCGTCCAGCGCGTCCTGCTGAAAACTCGGCCCTCCTAAGGAACCCCGCGAAAAAACCGCGAAAGCGAACGCGAGAAGTCTCAAGTTTTCGCTATGGTTCTACCCGCTGGTATGCCAATGATGGATCATTAGTGCCACGAAAGCATCTCGCAAAATATTTAGTTTTACATCGAAATCTGCAAGGGAGAGACATCCTCGCCCGACAGGTCTCCAGTGGTTACCTAGATTATAACGACCTGCAGGCGCTGCTTGAAGATTACAGATCGCAAGAAAAGCGCGAAGCGGCAATCACACTAGCCAAGAATTTTTATCGCAGACCGCTTTTAACACTAGCGCGCGTCGTTTATTTACAAGACGCGACACCGATAGACCAAGTCGACGCCTTGAGCATGTTCGAGCTCGTCTCATCGGTTTTTGGCGAGGAAGCACTCTCTAGGCTTGATTTCGAATATATGATTTCGGCTTCCCTCCGTGAAAAGCGCCATTCGCTTGCGGCCACGTACTTGAGCAAAATTGCGGGTTCGCGCTCAAAGAATTTTTATTGGTGGCAGGCCAACGTGCTAAATCCCTTTACATCAGCGCAAAGGCACCAGGAAGCAGAGTGGCTAGAATCATTTAACGAAGCCTATCGGGGGACGGGTGTTGTAGGGGTCAATCTGCGGGAAGAGGAAGGAGATCCCTTTTCGCGGCTCGCGGCCAACGTCGAGGCGCAAAGCGTGGATGGCCCGTTGATCAGCGTAATAATGCCCATGTACAAGGCAGATCATCGCGCGGATACCTCTATCCGTTCAATCCTCGAGCAGACTTGGAAGAATATTGAGCTAATCATCGTAGATGATGGGAGTCCCAGTAAATATCAGGCGCGATTGGATTTTTGGGAAAAATCTGATTCACGAGTAAAGGTCATCCGATGTGCCGAAAATAGGGGAGCTTATACGGTTCGCAACATCGGCTTGCAGCATGCATCGGGCAAGTGGGTGACGACGCAGGATTCTGATGACTGGTCGCATCCGCAGCGACTTGAGATCCAAGCCCGCTATTTGCAAAACAAACCAAATGAAATAGCCACTTGGGTACCTTGGTTGCGTGTTGATCAGCACCTGGAGGTCCTTCACCGCCGCGGGCAAAACAGTCTTCAGCACAATGCGATGGTCAGCATCATGTTTGCCCGGGAACCGGTCGTACGGGAGATAGGTTTCTGGGACGAAGTTCGAAAAGGGTCCGACAGTGAGTTCCGCAGACGCTTGGAGATAGCGTTCAAGCAAGAGATCACGCTCGCTTCGGAAGTCCCGTTATTAATGGGCTTATATCAGCCAGAAAGTCTGTCCGGCAATGATTTACATAGGGGATACTTTGATGCCGATAGATTGGTTTATCGTTCGCATTGGAGACGATGGCACAATAGGATTCGAAACGGGGAAGTAGACGGCTATATTCCTTTGCATGCTGCTAGCCGCCAATTTCCAGCTCCGCGCGTCATTTTGCCAAATAAGCATGGTCGGCAGCATTTTGACGTCATATTTGCTTCCGAGTTCGGGTTTCAGGGTGGCAACTCTGTGTCGCTCATTAACGAGATCCAAATCTGTATAGATAAAGGCATGCGCGTTGCGATTGTCCGGCTGCCGAATCTGATTTCACCCAATGTCGCCCGCCGGGATATCCATATTGATCTTCAGGAGCTCGTAGAAGCCGGCAAAATTGAAGAAATCACTCTAAAGACTGCGGCGACTACGCCGTTGCTGATCGTCCGCTGGCCGACCAGTCTGCAATACATTCCAGAAGGCAAGGCAGCCATTGATGCCCAGCAAGTCATTATTATCGCCAACCACGCTCCTTATGAGGGAGAGAACGGCCGCCACACTTATGAAACGGGCCGGGTTTCCCGTAACGCGAAGCAGCTTTTTGGCCTTGACCCGGTGTGGGTTCCACAGTCCGCGACGATAAGGCGAATGTTGGAGCGGCAACTCCCGCAATCCACCATCTTGGACGTTGACTGGACCGGCGTCTTAAGCGATGTGTCAGAGAGGCAAAAACCTCGGCGAGGTTTCGTAGGGGATAAGCCAGTCATTGGCCGGCATTCGAGAGACCATGCCTTAAAGTGGCCGGAAAATCGCGAAAAACTTCTCGCGGCATATCCAGTAGACGGTTCTGTCGATGTTCGAATATTGGGCGGAATCGATAGCGTTCTTGATTCCGAACTTGTCGCCACTGAAGAACTGCGCGCTTGGACGCTCTTTCCGTTTGGATCCGTGCCTCCTGCTGACTTTTTGCAAACAATCGATTTCTTTGTTTACTACACGCATCGAGATTCGACGGAAGCATTCGGTCGCGTAATCATGGAGGCGATGTTTGCGGGAGCCGTTGTGATTTTGCCGCCCGAATACGAGCCGGTATTTGGCGATGCGGCCATCTACAGCAACCTCGATGGTGTCCAGCAGGTGGTGCACGATCTGTACAAGGACTGGGATGCATATATCGCCCAAAGCGAGCGCGGGCGTGATTACGCGTATGCAAACTGCACCCCAACCGCGTACCTAAAGCGCCTGGGCCACGTGACCGGCGTAGAAACGCAGCCGGTCGCGGCGCCCGTTGAGAGGGCGGTGGCGCAAGCTGCGCTTACCCATCAATAAAAATTAATCATGAGCGTTTGAAAAGTGGCCGGCAACCGGTCAGGAAAAAGTGGCTGGCAACCGGTTAGCAAAAAGCGGGCGCCAACCTCGCCCCAAAGAGCTTGGTCGGCGCCCGCTTAAATGCGGAGACCGGTGAAGTTAAGCGGGTACCAATTCGCTTTCGTCTTCAGCCGCTGCGGTCTCCGCAGGCTCTTCCTCCGTGAACGGATCACTTCCGACCTTGGAGTTGTATGTTTCGAGATCCAAAATGCGCTCTCGTTTGGCGACAATCGCGGGGATCACGGTTTGACCGGCCACGTTGGTGGCGGTGCGTCCCATGTCCAAAATCGGATCGATCGCGAGCAGCAGCCCGACACCTTCGAGCGGTAGCCCAAGGGTGGACAGGGTAAGTGTGAGCATCACTAGTGCACCCGTCAGACCGGCGGTGGCCGCCGAGCCCACGACGGAAACGAACGCCACGAGTACGTAGTCCCACAGCGACAGGTCAATTCCAAATACCTGCGCGATGAACACCGCTGCGACGGCCGGGTAAACCGCGGCGCAGCCGTCCATCTTGGTTGTTGCACCAAAGGGCACCGCAAATGAGGCGTATTCGCGCGGCACCCCCAGGTTGCGCACAGTCACGCGCTCGGTGACGGGCATTGTGCCCAGCGAGGAGCGCGACACAAAGCCGAGTTGAATCGCCGGCCACGCCCCAGCGAACCACCGCACGGGCGAAAGACCATTCACGCGCAGCACAATCGGGTAGAGCACGAATGTCACCAGCGCCAGGCCGATATAGAGCGCAATCGTGAAAGTGCCCAGCGGCGCCAGCATCTCCCAACCGTAGGAGGCTACCGCGTTGCCGAGCAGGCCCAGCGTTCCCAGCGGTGCCAGCAAAATCAGCCACCACAGGACTTTTTGCACCAGCGCCAGCGCGGAGCGGTTGAACTCTAAGAACGGCTCGGCCGCCTTGCCCACTTTCAGCGCGGCAATTCCAATTACCAGGGCAATGACCACCAACTGCAGTGCATTAAAACTGAGCCCGGTTGACGCCTCCAAGGCGCCATCACTCTCATTTAGCTGTGTGGAAGCGCTTAGCCCCAAAAAGTTCTCGGGCAAGATGCCGGTCAAGAAGTCCAGCCACGAGCCGGTACGCCCGGGTGCGTAGCCATCGCCCGGCGTCAAGCTCGTGCTGCGGCCCGGGTTGGCAATAAGTGCCACTCCCAGCCCGACGACCACTGAGGCCAGGGCCGTAATGCCAAACCACAGGAGCGTTTGACCTGCCAGTCGCGCGGCATTGGTAACTTTGCGCAAATTCGCCACCGACGCGATGATCGCGGTGATAATCAGCGGCGGAACCAGCGCGCGCAGTAGCCCAATAAATGAGCTGCCAATGGTGTCCAGCGTTACTGCGAGCCAATTGGCATCACCGGCTGCGGTCTGACCCATATTCCGCGCCACAAATCCGAGCGCCACACCAATAAACAGCGCGATAATAATCTGCACGCCAAATGACGGCCACCACGCTGGACGCTTTTTCTTCACCGGCTGCGCCGCATCGGCGGAACCGTTTTGTTCTGTTTTTGTTGCCACTGTACGGGCCTTTCATGGTTAATTTTGGACGACGAGTTGTCACTTATGCGCACTCGTGCCGGCCGCAATTCACTCAAGTCACAGGTTCACCCGAGTCGCGGGTTGACTCAGGTCGCTGGCTTGCTCAGGGCAGTGCTTTCCTCAAAACAGCAAGGCCGCGGCAAATGGCAGTCAAAGCGGGCTTAACGGAAAAGCCCGCGATTGCTAGTTGCAAATGCGTGCCGAGCCGAAAGCGCCGGAAAACCATTCGACGCGGAAAACCAGGCGGCGCAGGAAAATCATGCGCCGCTAGAAATCTAGGCAGCGGTGGCGCGTGAGAAAAGCGGCTGAGTGGTGAAAACCGGCGCGGCAGTGCGCGGGTTATTAGCGTCGACAGAGTTCGGTGGCAACGCGACCGAGGTCTACATGCAACCGACGTACCAGGCTAAAGATGTTCACCATGATG
>DAHVRJ010000170.1:0-2554 GCA_027322505.1 Demequinaceae bacterium | reverse complement strand
GGCGTCGATTTAATCTCTTCCGGCTGGCTCACGCACAGCGCCCCGATTCTAGATATCGGCCTCGATATTCAAATCGACGCGGCCGCCCCGCTCACGAGTTATCAATAGGTGCGGTCGCTATATTTAGCAACTGCTCCAGGTGGGACCGATATCCGGCACCAAAAATCACTAAGTGCATCCCGATAGGGAAAACTTGATGCAGGGCGATCTCGGTCGGGGTCGGGGCGGCTAGCTTAGACCTCGCGGCGTATCCCGCAAAGATCTCGCTGAGGTGGCTCGCGCCGAATAGTTCGAGCATCGCCAGGTCGGTGTAGGGGTGATTGCCGTGGGCCGCGGGGTCAATCAGGACTACATCCTCGGCCGTCCACAGCAGGTTGCCGGCCCATAAATCGCCGTGGACCCGCACGGGAGGCATGCCGTCATAAAGCTGCTGCGCGCCCACTTGCTCCCCGAGTTCGCCCAGTGCGGTCTGCAACTGAGCATCGAGGTGACCCGCTTCGGCGAGCAGCCGCTCGAGGGGTTGGAGGCGGGCGCGCACAAAAAATTCCGCCCAAGATTCATATGCGGTGGCCGGCAACTCAAATACCGCCTGCAGCGGACCAAAGAACCAGTTACCACCCCACTGCGGCGGAACCGAACCAAAACCCGGGGTGACATGGCTGTGTAGGGCGGCCAGACGCCGTCCAAAATCAAACGCTGCCCCGGGACTTGGCGGCTGCGAATTCACGAACTCCAGCTGCAGTTCTGACGCGGAAACTCCCCGAACTTGCGCGACCCGAGGCCCGTCGGCAACACGCAGCCAGTCCAGGCCCGCCGCCTCACATGCGAAGAACCCGGGCGGCGCATCTGCGCGGTGCTTGGTGAACGTGCGGGACATCGACGCTCCTTCTGGCGCTAGCGGCAGGGACCGCCACCCAGTTTAGAGAGCCCCGTCAGGTCGCCATCTTGAAATACATTCGTCGTGGGAGTTTCATGCATGAGCTGGGTCTGATCATCCACGTGCCCCAGGCCCACCAAATGCGCCAACTCGTGCCGCAGCACGTGTACGTAGGCCGGTTCGCGCTTGATTGCCGGCTCGAAAAGCAGGGTCTCATCTAAGTAAATATTGCCCGTGACATACCGGGTGGTGCCGGTGAAAGAGTTTTCGATCTGGCGCACGAGGGCCAGGCCCGCGACGGAGCCCTCGAGGTCCGGGATATGGTCCTCATTCGCGAACTGGATGACCACCGGCGGCCACTCCTTGGGTTCTTTTATTTCAAATGGCGCATCGCGGCGCGGTTCCTGGCCCGTAATGCCCTCGTATTCGAATACCAGGCCCGTGGCGGCCGAGACCTCATCAACCGAGTAATGCACCCAGTCCACGAAGTGTTCATCCCCATACTTCGGGTTGATCATGTAGCGGATCGGCTCGCAAGATGACCACCGGGTGGGGACCTCTTCGCCGTCCTTTTTGCCATCGACGTTCCAAAATTCATATGCCGAACTGGGGTTTTCGATCGTGGGCGGCTCCCCCAGGGGCGGCCCGTCCTTCGGGGTGCGCGAACCGAGCGGATCGGCGGTGATCGTCGCATACAGGTCATCCCACGCGGCCGTAAGCCCGCCGGGGTAACTGAAAATCCGGTAACCGACAAGCGTCATGAGGCCGAAAAGCAGCAGGATCGAAACGAATCGCACCCCTCCGCCGCCGCGCCTGCGGGCTCGGTGGGGGCGGTTTTGCTTGATCCATTTACGCTGCTGGCGGCGTGAAAGCCCGGGCGGCATGCCACCCGAATAGGGGCGATAGCCAACCTGCGGTGCATACGGATTTTGCTGCGGCGCGGGCAGCTGGTGCGCGCCCCAATCGCGGGGGCTGGCCGGCTGCGAATACTGCCCCTGGGCATCATCAACTACCCACTGCGGGATCCGACCGCTGGGTGCACGAGGAAGATCGTCCGGGGGCACAGTCATTGCTGAGTTATCGGCTTTCGGCAGGCATTTCGTTAATTATGACTGATTTCGTTGCCCCCTGGCGTGCATGCAGTCACACTGAGCGCATGGACCTAGTCGACTCACTCAACGCACTAGCTGCACAAAACCGCTCCGGGATCGCATTTTTGGGCGCCTATGGACTGACCTGGACCGTGTGCGCTGTTGTCTGGTTGCGGACGACGAAACGCACCGCCGCGTACGTAACTCTCTTTCAGGGGCTGGTTGGTTAGTGTTTTTAATTATGCACGCGCTGTAAACACGGCTAGAAACACGCGTGCCCGCCGAAAACCGCTTCGACGGGCACCGCGTTTTTTAAAGCGAACTTCTTTAGATCAGCGTATCGGCGGATTCCGGCACACCAATAACGCAGGCCTTATCCGAATCTCGCCACTGCACGCATACTTCGCTTCCAACCTCGAGGGACTCCAAGACTCCACCGGGTCGTTCGCGCACCTGAATCAGATTGTCCGGACCGTCTTCGACCGCGGCCAAAATGTCTTGACCAACAAACCTCTTATAGGACAGTTTCCCGGTTATCAGGCATTCCTGATCGCCTGCTCCGTTCGTAATTTGGAGCGCTTCGGGA
>DAHVRJ010000162.1:0-8770 GCA_027322505.1 Demequinaceae bacterium | reverse complement strand
TGGGCGCCACTGGTTTTATACCAGAACGCCCGCGCCAAATAAGCACGAACCGGCGCTTATTTTTATTGCGCTGGCCCTCCGCCCGGAGCACCCGGCCCGGGGGATCCGCCTGGCGCACCTGGCCCTCGGCCCGGCGCACCTTGCGCGGGGCCGCTTGGTCCGGGCGCTCCACCGGGCTGCGGCGGTTGTGGCGCTGCTCCTGGCTGGGAACCCGGTGCTTGCTGTGGTCCGGGCCCCGGTTGCGGAGCTCCACCAGACTGCGGCGGTTGCGGGACATCACCCGGCTGGGGCCCGGGCGCGGGCGGGCCGTATCCGGTTTCTTGAGGCGGTAAATATTGGGATTCAGACGAGTGTGGGTGGCCCCAAATACTGTTTTGTAAGGCTGCGCGCTCGGCGTCGGTCATTTCAACGCGCATAAGTGCCTGGTCTAAAAGCACCGGCGCCCGCGACCCCTCGTGTTTTACGGCGAGCCCGTAGGGTTTGCCCTCTGCATCGTATAAATACAGCGGTTCAGCGCCCTTTTGAAACTTGGTGAAGTAATTACGCTTGAAGCGCTTATCCGTCTTCTCACCATAGGTAATGAAGCTCGAGCGGCGCTTGGCCTGCACGTTTCGAATCTCAACGCCAATCGGGGTAAGGACGCCCGGGCGGGAAAGTGAGCGCCTATCGCGCGCGGTTCGCACCATCAGGTACGCCATCCAAATGGCGGAGCCGTAGAAAAGAGCGACCAGCACGCCCCAGATGGCCAGGCGGTTCCAGAACTTGTCGATGCCCAGGCTCAAACTTGCAAGCGTGGGATCCTTGGCCGAATAAATTACCTCAACCTCATAGTCGGAGTTGCTCCAGTCCAGGAACATAAAGCTGGCTTCTTCTTCATAAATTTGCTCATCGACCTGGTAGAGGAAGTGCGTATCGCAACTGGTGAAAACCAGTTGACGCGTTTCACACTCGCCCTCGATCAGGCCAAAGTCCTCGGTGGCTACCGGATCAAGTTTGATCTGGGCGTCACGCCATAAACCCGGGGCTTGCCAAATTGTTAAAAAGAGGCCCAGCGCGAGCAAGATCACTATCGCGAAGACCCCCAATTTCGGTGCTGAGACTGATTTAGGGGCAATCTGAAGCGGCCGCGTCGGAAAATTCACCGCCGGCTCGAAAGAAGACGTGGGCATATAACCAGATCCTAGGTGCCCTGCCGTCATTCGGGCTAGAGCGGCCCTAGTTCCAGTTCGACTTTTCGCCCCGCATCATTTCGTCAGCCGCCGCCACGCCCGGTCCCACACGCGCTCGCGTACCGGCACCACGACATCCACACCACTGGCAATTCGGCCCAACACCAGGCCGCGCACCCGCAGCATGGAAAGCGCCATGGCCAAGAATGAAATGACGCCGATTGCGGCCATGATCAATAGCGCCCAGCGATAGTTGGGCAAGCCGACCTGCTCCGTCACACCGCCCGAAGTCAGGTCCAACACCGCCCCCACAAGCAGGGAGGAAACCATCGCCCCAATAAACCCGCCGGCATTAACCAGCCCGGTCGCGGTAGCAATTCGGGCGGTGGGATTGTAATCGCGAGCAATGTGAAACCCAATTTGCGAGGCCGGCACTCCAGCCGCGAACAGTGCAAAGACCACGGCAACCACCCACTGCGGTGGTCCCGCCCCCGGCCACAGCGCGAGGGTGAGCACGCCCGCTAACACGGCGGACGCCGTCCCTAATGCCAGTGGCAATCGCCATCCCGGGTGGCGCCCGGCCAGCGGTCCGATAATGAAGTTCGACACCACATTGGCGATCACGTACAGCGACAGCATCGACGCCGCGGCCTCATTGGTGTAGTCCAGCCCCTGCGTCAGATACGGATACCCCCACACCAGCGAAATAACGGTTCCGGTCGCCATTGTGGACTGGTGCGTCCAAAAACCCAGGCGGGTTTCGGGTTGGCGCCAGGCCGCGCGCATATTTTGGCCGGCTTCTTTAATTACGGACGGCGTCGCTTGCCCGGCATTTTCCGCCTCACCTGCTTTCGGGGTTGGGGGAGCGGGGCGGGGTTCGCGATAGGGAGCGGCGACGGCCGGGCGCAGGAGCAGGAGGGCATAAACACACGAGGTCGCCCCGGTGATGAGGAAGGTTTTGGTCCAACCAAAGTTATCCAGCAATAAAACCAGCGGCACGGTGGCCACCAGATTTCCGAGCATTCCCAGCAGCGCGGTGATCATCGTCAGCAGCGCGTAGCGGCGGCGCGGGAACCATTCGGCAGCCAAGCGCAAGACGGCGATAAAGACGGCCGCATCCCCGGCGCCCAGAATCACGCGGGCGGCAAACGCCATGGAGAAGTTACTGGAAAATGCGAACAGTAACTGCGCGCTGCCCATGGTTAAGGTTGCGGCCAGCAGAATGCGGCGCGGTCCCCACCGGTCAATCATGAGGCCGGCTGGAACCTGCATGAGGGCGTAGATTCCGACCTGGGCCATGACAAAAGTTCCCAGGGCGGTGGAGGAGATATTGAGTTGCTCTAGTGCTTCCGTCCCGCCCACACCCAGGGACGAACGGTGGAAGACGCCCAGAAAATAAACACCGACTCCGATGCACCATACGACCCAAGCCGAGGCACGGGCGCGCTGTTTGAAACGGGGCCAGAAGTCGATCACGGCTTTAAGTGTCTCACTTGCGGCATAGAGTACAGGGGGCAAGCAATGGTTAGTTCATGATCGCGAAGAATACGGTGATGGAAATTCAGCGGCAAAAGCGGCTGCGCAGTGCATTGGCTGGCACGGGACTGATGATTACTGTCTTAATTTTGGCGCAGTGCGCCACACCTGCTGCCCAAGGGCCGGATAAGGTTACCGTCGAGCCCACCGCGTGCCCGGAAGAACATGACGGGCCCAAATTTCCAAGCGGTGAGCAAGCCCCGTTATTCGTTGCTGAATCGCGCGCCTATTACACCTTCACCGAAGAATCGCTCAGTTCTGGCCCGTATTTGGCTATCTACCCTGACGGCACAGCCGCTCGCAAATTAGAAATGGGCGCTGTTGGCGATGACGATCAGCGCACCGATGACCAAGCGCTGGCAGACCCGCAAGACCCGCTTTTGCCGATGCAGGGCGGGTGGGTTGACCCGTGTGTTTTTGAGGATTTCACCGCCGAACTGGAAGAAATAGCCTCCGCTGATTACGGTTCGATGGACAGCATTATGGATGGCGGATATTCCGTGTTTTTGGTCGATTTCGATGACGGCAGCGAGCCGGTCCGCCTTAGCGTCGATCAATTTGGTGCAGAGGGCGATAAAGGCGCGAATCCCGACCTAACGGGCGAGCAGTATGAGGCCCGCAAAAAGTTGCACGTCCTCTTAGATGAGCTCAAGGACTCAATTCACGATTTCCAGCCGCTTCCCGATCATGTGCGGCTCGTCCAAAATAGCTACGGTGAGGATCCCGATGACGAAGAGGTTATTTCGTGGCCCGGGCTCAGCGAGTTTGGCGAATGCGAAATGCTGACCGTCTCGGAGGCGGAAGCGGCGCGCGACCGCCTAACTGAGGCCCTGATTGAGCGCTGGAGCAGTGATCGCAGAATTGCGGAATTTGGCCAGTGGGGAGACTTTGTTGATCCTGACAATCCCGATAGCCAGACCGCCTCGGTGTCGCTGGCGCAGCTAATGCCGGGAATGGATGGCTGCGACGACCTAATCGAGCCCTGACCTAATAGAGCCCTGACCTAATCCACCCTTGACGAAGCGTTTCGATGATGCCTATCCTGCTGGCAACGCTTATCGAAGCGTTTCTACTCAGAGCGGAGTTGGAATGGCAGTCACGATCAAAGACGTCGCCAAAGCGGCTGGTGTCTCGATTAGCACTGTTTCCTATGCTTTGAGTGGCAAGCGGCCCATTGGGGAAAAGACGCGCAGAAGTATTGAAGCTGCCATCGCGGAATTAGGCTACGCCCCCAACGCCGGTGCGCGGGCGCTAGCTGGTCGGCGCACTTACATCTTGGCCGTGACCGAGCCGCTGCGCCCCGATACCTATGAACCGGCACACATGGCCTTTATTCTCGCCACCGCTCGCGCGGCCCGGCAGTTTGATTACGACATCTTGTTGCTAACGCAAGAAGAAGCCGTTGAGGGCCTGGAGCGCGTGGCAAACAGCCGCATTGTTGACGGCATCATCGTGCTCGATGTTCTCAATGATGATGAGCGGACCGATCTCGTGCGCAAACTTGGTGTTCCGGCAACCTTGATTGGAATGCCCGGGGAAACAACTGGTTTAACGTGCGTCGATTTGGATTTCGATGCCGCCGCGGGCATGGCGGTCGATCGGTTTGTCGACGGAGGGGCCAAAAAGATTGGCCTCCTTGGCCATGCCGAAGCTGTTTATTCACGCGGTTCTAATTTTCCAGTGCGGGTTCGCGATGGATTCATTCGGCGGGCCGAGCGCCGAGGCGCCGAGGTGCGCTTCGCAACTGCGGAGCCGGGCGCTTCCGGGCTCGCTGCAGCCATTGACAAACTGCTGGGCGAAAACCGCGACCTAGATGGGCTTGCGATGCACTGCGATGATCAAACGCAAGCTCGAGTGCTGGAATTATTACTGGCGCGAGGCTATGAGATTCCACGTGATTTAGCGGTAATCTCAGTTGCTTCGACCTTTGACACATCTACTTTTAGTCCACCGCTAGATGTGATTCCCCTGATTCCCGAGGAGTCCTGCACCCGTGCAGTTGAACTCATAATCGAAGAAATCAACGGCTCGCGCCAAAAGCATCTGGAACTTCTTGCGCCCACTTACATTGAGCGCGGTTCCACGCGGGCTGTCGGTATATAAACGCTTTTCCGCCGAGAGGAGCCCTTTACCGTCCCCATCATCGAAACGTTTCGCTAAGTGGGGAGTGTTCGTGTTCAAGCCATAAAAATTCGGTAATTGAGTAGGAGAAGAACAATGAAGTTCCGCAGACTTACTACCGGAGTTGCCCTGGCAACTACCGGCGCCTTAGCCCTGTCAGCTTGCGGCGGCGGGTCGGACGACTCAGCCGCGGGTGGCGATGACGTCTTACGCGTTTGGCACTACGAAAACCCGGACAGTGCCATGGGCATTGCGTGGGATGAGGCCATGGAAATCTTCGAGGAAGAAACCGGCGCCACAGTGGAATTTGAAGAGCGAAGTTTCGAACAAATTCGTTCCACCGCCAGCCAGATATTGAATTCGGATCAGGCCCCGGATGTCTTGGAATACAACAAGGGAAACGCCACCGCCGGGCTACTTTCAAGCCAGGGACTGCTCCGGCCGCTCGATGACGCCGTCGCAGAATACGGCTGGGACGACATGTTGGCACCTTCGTTACAAACCACCGCCCGTTATGACGAGCAAGGAATTATGGGATCAGGCAACTGGTTCGGCATTCCCACCTACGGGGAATACGTTCAGGTGTATTACAACGTCGAGATGTTTGATGAGTACGGGATTGAGGTCCCGGAGACGCTCGAAGAATTTGAAGATGTACTCCAGCAGTTCGTGGACGAGGGCATTACCCCACTGGCCGAGGCCGCGGCCGAATACCCGCTGGGCCAGTTGTGGTATCAATTAGCGCTTACCAAAGCGGATCGGGACTGGGTAGATGCCTATCAGCTCTATACCGCCGATGTGAACTGGAACGATGAGCCACTGACCTATGCCACGGACACCATCAAAGAGTGGAATGACGCCGGATTTATCTCCGATGATGCAACCGGTATGACCGCCGAAGATGCTGGAGTTGCCTTCATTGACGGCACATACCCGATCTTCTTCTCGGGCAGTTGGTGGTATGGCCGATTCCTTACTGAAATTGATCACGAGTGGTCTACGTTCCTGTTTCCGGGCGAGGGAATGTCGCCGGGATCAGCGGGAAATATGTGGGTGATTCCCGAGCGGTCCCAAAACGCCGAACTGGCCGAGCAGTTCATTGACATCACCATGCGCCCCGAAATCCAAGCGCTCATGGGTGATAACGGCGGAGTACCGGTAGCGGCCGATCCCGATGACATCACGGATGAAGAATCACTGGAGCTGATTGAAAACTTCAACACTCTCAATGACCGCGATGGCATAGCTTTCTACCCGGACTGGCCCACCCCGACGTTCTACGACGAGCTCAACGCCGCGTTACAAGAACTGTTAAACGGTTCGCTAAATCCCCAGCAGGTGCGAGACCAACTTAGCCAGGATTACAAGTCTGGCATTGCTGACGCACTGAACTAGCGAGAAATGCTATGACCACCACCATTGCCGCCAAGACGGCCAAACCCAAGCGCCGGGAAAAGCCGCTGATTCCCAAAACCCGTAGCGGCACCTACTGGCCATATTTAATTCCGGGGCTGGCTGCCGTCCTCGTAATTATTGTGGTGCCCCTGGTATGGAACATCTATTTGACGTTCACTTCATATCGCGGCATCAAACCGCCGGAGTGGATCGGGCTAGCCAACTGGGAAAAACTATTTGCCGACGAAACGTTTTGGCAATCATTTGGTAACTCCGTCGCCATGATTGGGGCGATGGTGGTGGTTCCTACCATCCTGGGGCTGGTCTTAGCAGCCTTGCTATTTGACCTCATAGGCAAGAAGTTCGGCGGCAAACTCGCAAGCTTCTTGCGTGCTACGTATTACTTGCCCCAGATACTGCCCTCGGTTATTGCCGCCATTGTCATCGGCTGGATCCTGCGGCCCCAAAATGGCGCACTGAACACCATTTTGGAAACCATCGGACTGGGCCAGCTCCAACACAATTGGCTGGGCAGTCCCGACACTGCCCTGCCCAGCCTGATGCTGGTCCTGGTTTGGGTTCAAGTCGGTTATCCCGTTGTGATCTTCATGGCTGCGCTGCAGCGGGTGGATCCGGAACTGTATGAGGCTGCTGAACTAGATGGCGCCAGTTGGTTCCAACGCTTCAAAGCGATCACTGCCGGCATGATTCGCCCGGAAATATTCGTGGTGATTTTGACCTGCACGATCGCTGCTTTAAAAGTTTTCGGCCCCGTTTATGCCCTTACCGGCGGCGGGCCGGGAACCGAAACTATCGTTCCGGCCTACTACGCCTACAGCCAGTTCTTCCAAGCCCAACAGGTGGGCTACGGCGCCACCATCGCCACGGCATTAACCGTAGTTATTGCGCTATTTTCAGTCATTTTCATCATCGTGCAAAGCCGACTGGAACGCCGTGAGGAGGGCCGATAAATGAGCGCAGCAACCGCCCAGACGCCGGTGCCACCAAGAACGCCCGCGCGCTCAAAGCCGCCGGCGCGAAAATCACGCAAGAAGCGTCGCCCCGTTGATTGGGTCATTTTGGGGGTGGCGGCCCTCATTGGACTGTTCATTGCCTTTCCCCTCATTTTGATCGTAATTAACTCGTTTAAATCCCCGCAAGATTACGCCACCGGGGGCCCGCTGTCGCTGCCGAATGAGTTCTATACCGATGGATTAACGGCCTTTTGGGAACGCGTGAATTTTCCCGAAAAGGTGTGGAACTCCATTTTTATTTCCGGAACCGTCGCAGTCTTAGGCGTGCTGTTGTCGATGCTCAACGCGTTTGCTCTTGGGATCGGCCGCATCAAGGGCCGCATGTGGATCGTGGTCCTAATTTTGCTTGCCAACATGCTGCCCCAAGAGGTGCTGCTTTACCCGCTGTACTTCATGTTTCGCAGCGTTGGCTTATATGACAACCAGTGGGCCGTAATCGTGATCTTCACGGTGATACAAAGCGCATTTGGTACCTACCTGCTGGCGACACTGTATTCGACGTTCCCGAAGGAACTTTTAGAAGCAGCCGCAATTGATGGAGCATCGCGGTGGCGGACCCTGTGGCGCGTTGTTTACCCGGTATCGCGTCCCACACTGGCAGTGCTTTTAATTTTCTTCTTCATCTGGACCTGGAACGAGTTTTTAATCCCGCTCACCTTCTTAGTGTCGAACGCGACGCAAACCGTGCCGGTGGCGATCACTGTGCTGCAGGGCGATCGGCTTATGGACGTAACCACGACCAGTGCCTCGGCACTTTTAGGGCTCATACCCACCTTGATTTTCTTCCTAATTTTCCAACGAACCCTCACCCGAGGCATCACGGCAGGAGCAGTTAAGTAATGAAATTTACCGATGGTTTTTGGTTAAACCGCCCCGGCGTCAACGCGCAGTACGCGGCCGAAGCCTATGACATTGAACCCGCCACCGGTCCGCACGGCGAAGAGTTAAAAATCTATGCGCCCACGCGGGTAATTGCCGATCGCGGGGACACCCTAAACCGCGCATTGTTGACCATTACGCTCTTTAGCCCGCGCCCCGGAGTCCTGGGAGTGCGCACCGAACATCACCAGGGTGGTCGGGCTCATAAGGGGTTTGACTTAGACGGCGTTGAAAGCGGCGCCGGAAAGGTAGAAATTGCAGACTCTGGCGCCACATTTTCCACCGGGGACCTAAGTGCCCGAATTACCCGCGGGGCCCCGTGGAATCTTTCCTTTTATTCCAAAGGCAGGCGCCTGACTACCTCCGGGCATAAATCCATCGGCTATATGCAACTTGGCCCCGGTGCCACCGTCACCACCGAACCCGCCGGCGTTACCGGCGTAACCAAAACCGGGCTCGCACCGCATGACACTTATATGCACACCCAACTTGGGCTCAGTGTCGGGGAACTGGTCTACGGGCTCGGCGAGCGCTTTGGCCCCCTGGTGAAAAACGGCCAAACCGTCGATATCTGGCAAAGTGACGGGGGAACATCTTCTGAACAGGCGTATAAGAATGTGCCTTTTTATCTGACCA
>DAHVRJ010000146.1:0-40976 GCA_027322505.1 Demequinaceae bacterium | reverse complement strand
CAGGCAGACGCATCTTCCGGATGGCGCCCCTGCAGCACCACTTCGAACTGCGAGGTTGGGCTGAGGTAACCATTGTGACGCGATTTTGGATCATTGCCGGCCTCTTCGTGGCGCTGGGATTGGGCCTGTTTTATGCCGAGTGGGTTGTGGGGCTGTGAAGCTTGAAAACAAAGTTGTCGCAGTAGCAGGGCTGGGCGTTACCGGACGAGCTGTCAGCGACGTGTTACTGGCGCGCGGCGCCCACGTTCTAGGTGTGGATGCGGCCGCTGAGTCCAAAAATGAAGATCTGGCGGCGCTTTTAGAGCGCGGACTCGAAGTCACCGCGCGGGACTTTGACATCGCCGCGGCCCGCGAATGGCTCACGGAAAAAGCCCCGGAGCTGGTGGTGGCCTCTCCCGGCTGGCGGCCGACCACGCCGCTGCTGCAGGCGGCGCGCGCGAGCCAGATTCCCATATGGAGCGAAGCGGAACTCGCCTGGCACCTGCGCTCCGCCCGCGGCCCGCAGTGGCTAGCCGTTACCGGAACAAACGGAAAAACCACTGTGGTGCGCCTGTTAGAGGCGATTTTGACGGCTGCTGGCCGCAGCGCACAGGCCGTGGGCAATATCGGGGAGCCGCTCATTACCGCGGCACTGAACGACGATTTGGAATTCCTCGCCGTCGAACTCTCTAGCTTCCAACTGCACCACACCTTCACCATGGCGCCCTTGGCATCCGCGCTGCTCAACATTGCCCCCGACCATTTGGATTGGCACGGCAGCTACGCGAAATATCGCGCAGCTAAGGCAAAAATCTTTGAGCGCACGCGTCAGGTGTGCCTGTATAACACCGCTGACTTTGCGACCGAAGAAATCCTGCGCGCCGCCGACGTTGCGCCCGGAGCCCGCGCGGTGGGAATCACACTGGCGATCCCCACCCTGGGCACGCTGGGAATAGTGGAGGGCCACCTATACGACCGGGCCTTTAACCCCCAGCGCCGCACCTCGGCGCAGGAAATTGGAGCCTTGGGCGACCTCGTCCCTCCGGCTTCGGCAGGGACGAGGCCCGAAGCGGCCCTAAGGCAATTACCGGCTCACCTGGTCGAAGATGCCCTATTCGCGGCCGGGCTCGCGCTCGCGGCGGGCATCGAGCCAGCCGAGATTGCCGCGGGCTTGCGCGCCTTTAGTCAAAACCCCAGCGGCAGGCAGCATCGGGGGGAGCGGGTCGCCGTCCATAATGATGTTGCCTTCGTGAACAACTCCAAGGCAACCAATCCGCATGCGGCCCAGGCCGCCTTTAGTGGACTTCCCTCCCGCAGTGCCGTGTGGATCGCCGGGGGCGCCAGCAAGGGAGCCAACCTCGAAGATTTGGTCGCTCAAGTGTCCCCGCAGTTGCGCGCGGTGGTCCTAATTGGTCGCCAACGGGCGCAATTAAGCCAAATACTTGCTCGACACGCGCCCGACCTCCCCGTGATTGAGATCGATGAGGCCCAAAATAAGGGCGTGGACCAAAACGGTGCTCGAGCCGCGGCGATCATGGATCGCGCGGTCCGAGCTGCCCAACAACTGGCCCACCCGTCAGACACCGTGCTCTTGGCACCCGCCTGCGCCTCCCAAGACCAGTTCGACTCTTATGTTCAGCGCGGCGAGTTATTTAGTGCGGCCGCCCAAAAATTAGCCGCGGAGGAAGGAGGGGCCAACTAGATGAGCGTGGTATCGCGCTTAAACCCCTCCGATGCTGCCCGAGCCACCAAAGAGGGAGTCCGCCCGCGGTTGTGGGACTCTTCGGTGACCAGTTACTACCTGATTTTGGGTTCGACGCTGCTATTGACAGCGCTGGGGCTGGTAATGGTTCTTTCCAGCTCCTCGGTGACCTCCATGGTTTCGGTGGGCTCGCCATATGCCACGTTCATTAACCAGGCACGCTGGGCACTGATTGGCATTCCGCTGCTGTGGGGAGCCTCTAGGCTTCCAACCCTGACCTACCGGCGCATGGCGTGGGTGATTTTGGGCATTGCCGTATTTCTACAACTGCTCGTCTTTTCGCCTTTGGGTGTGGACGTCAACGGCAACGTGAACTGGATCCAAATCGCCGGCCAGCGCTTCCAGCCCTCCGAAACCATCAAGTTAGCGCTCATAATTTGGCTGGCGGTCGTACTCAGCCGCAAGCAGCATTTGCTCTCGCAGTGGGGGCACGTAATTATTCCCGCCTTCCCCGTGGTTGCCCTGTCGGTCGGAATAGTTTTGTACGGCCACGACCTGGGCACGGCCATGGTTATTTTGGCGGCGGTGGGGGGCGTGTTATTCACGGCCGGGGTGCCGCTGCGCATGTTCGGAATCGCGGGAGTGGGCATGGTCCTCATCGTGGGCAAGATGGCGATCGACAGCCCCAACCGCATGCATCGCATTGGCGCGTGGCTGGACGATAGCTGTGACCGGCTCGGCGCCTGCTATCAGGCCTCGCACGGACTATGGGGATTGGCCGAAGGGGGCGTTTGGGGTTTGGGCCTGGGGGCGAGCCGGCAAAAATGGCAGTACCTACCCGAGGCGCATAACGACTTCATCTTTGCGATTATCGGTGAAGAACTGGGGCTGTGGGGAGCGCTGCTGGTGCTGTTGCTCTTCGCGGTGATGGGCATCGGAATGGCCCGCATCATCCGCCGCCACTCAGATCCGTTTGTGAAGATCGCCACCGGCGGAATCTTGGCCTGGCTCATGGGGCAAATGATCATCAACGTTGGTGGGGTGACCGGACTTTTGCCCATCATTGGGGTCCCGCTTCCGCTCGTATCAGCCGGGGGTAGCGCGCTGGTAATGACGATGTTGGCCATTGGTGTAGTTCTGAGTTTCGCGCGCACCGAGCCCGGAGCAAAGGAAGCTTTGGCGGCGCGCGGATCAGTTGTGCGCAAAACGCTTGCGGTGGTCGGTCGCACGCGCGGGGCTCGGGCCGCAACTGCCCCCGGCACTAAGCCAGCGGGCCCGGCCCGCAAGCGCGCGGACCGCATGGAGGAATAGATTGTGAGCGTGGACAACACTGATCGCAATACTCCGCGACCCACCGTATTGCTGGCTGGGGGCGGTACCGCTGGGCACGTAAACCCGCTTTTGGCTGTGGCGCGTGAATTACGGCGCCGGCGCCCGGCTGCCGAACTGCTGGTTTTGGGCACTGCCACCGGTCTCGAACAGCGGCTGGTCCCCGCCGCCGGATTTGAACTCGTTGAAATTCCGCGCGTGCCTTTCCCGCGGCGCCCCTCAGGCGACATGCTGCGCTTTCCCGCCCGGATGCGTCAGGCCGTGCGGGCGGCAGAGGCGGCAATTGATCGCATTGATGCGGACGTGGTGGTGGGATTTGGCGGATTTGTTGCCACTCCGGCATACCTAGCTGCCCGCAATCGCCAGGTTCCAATTGTGGTCCATGAGGCCAATGCGCGGCCCGGACTGGCCAATAAGTTGGGAGCGCGCTTCACCAACCACGTTGCGGTCACCTTCCCCGACACCAAACTCGCCGGTGCCCAGGTCACCGGACTGCCCCTGCGCCGCGAAATTGCTGAACTGGATCGGTCCGCCCAGCGTGCTGGAGCCCGCGCCGCGTTGGGAATTCCGCCCGACGTGCCACTGCTGTTAGTAACCGGTGGATCGTTGGGAGCCCAGCGGTTGAATGAGGCGCTCACGCGCGCCTCGGGGCAGCTCACAGCTGCGGGCGCCCATATTTTGCATTTGACGGGGGCCGATAAGGCCTTCGATATTGCTGACCAGGTCGACACTTCGGCCCACCACATCGTGGAATACCTGGACCAGATGGAACTAGCCTACGCGGCCGCTGACCTGGTGCTGTGTCGATCCGGCGCCGGCACCGTGGCCGAACTCTCAGCAGTTGGCCTTCCCGCCATCTATGTACCACTGGCCATCGGAAACGGCGAACAGCGCCTTAATGCTGCTCCCGTGGTAGCAGCTGGGGGCGCGGTAATGATTTCGGACGGCGAGCTCACCCCTGACCTGATCACCGCAACCGTCTCGGAACTACTTTTTGATCCGCCGCGGCTGGAAGATATGGCCCGGAAGGCTGCTGATTTTGGTCACCGCGCTGCCACAGCTGAAATTGCGGACATGATCGAGATCGCCGCCACCAAGCGTCGCGATGGGCACTAGGGCCATGGGCAAAACGCCTTTGCGACTGGCCGATTTTGGCGCGACGCATTTAGTGGGAATCGGGGGCGCTGGAATGTCGGTCATCGCCCAACTCCTAGCCGCACGCGGTGTAGCAGTATCAGGGTGTGATCGGGATCAGTCCGCAGCCGTAGCTGATTTGGTCGCAGCGGGCATCTGGGTGGAAGTGGGCCACAGCGCCGAGCACGTTGACGGGATTGACACGCTCGTTATTTCCACGGCCGTGCGCGCAGACAACCCCGATCTGGTGGCCGCGCGGGCTGGCGGAGTGCGCGTATTGCATCGCTCCGAAGCCCTAGCCGCCCTCATGGCGGAAGACCGCGCCGTGGCGGTGGCGGGAACCCATGGAAAAACGACTACTACGGCGATGCTGGCCGCGGCCCTGCACGGCGGGGGAGTGGACGCCTCCGTAGCCATTGGAGCCCGCCTTTCTGCCGGAGCGTCCGGAGCCCATGTGGGAGCGGCCCCCGTCTTTATTGCCGAAGCCGATGAATCAGACGGCTCCTTTTTGCGCTATCACCCCGAAATCGCCATCGTTACTAACTTGGAGCCGGATCACTTAGATCACTACGGCACCGTGGGGGCAGTTACGCAAGCTTTCGAACAGTTCATTGCCGGTATGCCCGAAGGCGCCACGCTGATCGCCTGCGCTGATGATCCCGGAGCGCAAGCTCTGGCGCGCTGGGCCGCCAAACACGTGCGCGTATTGACCTATGGGACAACCGCCGCGGCGAACGTGCCGATCGAGATTGCCGGTTTAACACTGCGCGTCCCCACTGATCCCGGCGTGCTTGCGTCCCGAGCGGGTCAAGGGTTGACCGAAATTCAGCTCCAAACCCCCGGCGCCCACAATGCATTAAACGCCGCCGCCGCCTGGATTGCCGCGCGGATGCTGGACGCAACGGCGGCCGGAGCGGCCCGGGGTCTGGCTGAATTCGCCGGCGCGGAGCGGCGCTTCCAAATCCGAGGTGCTCCGGGGGGAATCACCGTGGTTGATGACTATGCCCATCACCCCACTGAGGTACGCGCAGTGATCCAAGGCGCCCGCTCCTATCTGGAAGAACACGGAAACAAGTCGGGCCGCGTCATAGCTGTTTTGCAGCCGCACCTACCCAGCCGCACGCGCGCGTTCGCCCCCGAATTTGCCCAAAGCCTGCAACAGGCCGACGCTGCCCTGGTGTTAGACGTCTTTCTTGCGAGGGAAGACCCCGATCCCCACGTCAGTGGAAAAACCATCACTGATCACTTTGGCGCGGGTTTTGCCGGGGAATACCTGGCAGATACCCAGCAGTTGGGCCCGCGCCTTGCCCGCATTGCGCGGCCCGGTGACGCCGTATTGCTTTTGGGTGCCGGTGATATTAGCCATCTGACTCCCCAGGTCATTGAAGTGTTGCAGCGGGAGTACGCGTGAGGAAACCTCCCAAACCCACGCGCCCGGCTCGGAAACGTCCCCTCCCGGCGCAATCGGAAGGCAAAGGCGAGCGCAGCCCGCGCCCAGATGCCAGCCAAAGCGAGCGCAAAGCGCGCACAGGTGCCAGCCAAAGCGAGCGCAAAGCGCGCCCAGATGCCCCGGGGCGGGCGGCGTCAGTTGCGCCGAAAGACGCGAAGCAAGCCACGCCGTCCGAAATAAAAACAATTCCGGCAGCTATTTCTACTGCCCGAGCTGGTAAGCCGGCAAGTGATCCCACTGCGCAGCGGGTGGTGCGCTCTTCCGAGCGATTTGCGGAAAAAGCGCGGCTGCACCGGCGCCTGCTACTGCGAAAGTACCTGATCGGTGCGGTGATTTTAGCCGCGGCAGTAACGGGAGCTTGGCTGGTTTTCTTCTCCAGCGTCTTTAGCCTGCGCAGCGGTGAGGTTTCCGTGATGGGAGCGGGCGAGTTTGTCGATAAATCCGAAGTCGTTGCGGTTTTAGATTCCGAAGTAGGAACGCCACTGGCCCGGCTGGACCTGGATGAAATTTCGCAGCGCGTGGCGCAGGTGCGCGGTGTCAGTTCGGGCATTGTGCGGCGCGATTGGCCCCACGGAGTGCGCGTGAATGTAGCCCAAAGAACACCGGTGGCGGCGGTGAAATCTGACGACACCTACGTGCTTCTCGATGCCGATGGGGTACGCGTGGGGGAGGTTGCTGAAGCACCGGATGATCTTGCGCTGGCAAAGGTCCCGTTAAAAAAGGAGCGGGAATCTTCCCTTGCCGCGGTACTGACCGTCCTGGATGCAATCCCACCCGAGCTGCGCGAGGAGATTACCGAGATTGGGGCCGACACGCGCGACACCGTGTATTTCGCTCTTGAAGATGATGTGCGCGTCGAATGGGGCAGTGCGGACGATTCCGCCTTAAAGGTCAGTGTTTTATCGGTTTTACGGCAGGAAGACGCCAAAGTTTATGACGTCTCGGCCCCGACTTTGCCGGTCACGCGCAATAAGTAGTGCACCTGAGCGCCGCGCAAGTTGTCAGACACGCGCATTTGGTATTTGATCCCGGGCCCAGCGACGCATACCGTCACACTTAGTACTTGACATAACTATAAACCTCAACTATAGGTTGAGGGTTTTGAATCAAATCAGAGCCGTTTAATTGACTCGAGAGGGCATCGACGTGGCAGCACCCCAGAATTACCTGGCCGTCATCAAAGTTGTAGGAATTGGTGGCGGCGGTGTCAACGCCGTCAACCGCATGATCGACGTGGGGCTGAAGGGCGTGGAGTTCATCGCCATTAACACTGATGCCCAAGCCCTCCTGATGTCTGATGCGGACGTCAAACTTGACGTGGGCCGCGACTTAACGCGCGGCCTTGGTGCGGGAGCCGATCCCGAAGTTGGGCGCCGCGCCGCCGATGATCATGCCGAAGAGATTGAAGAAGTGCTGCGGGGCGCCGACATGGTTTTCGTCACCGCCGGCGAGGGAGGCGGCACCGGTACGGGCGGTGCTCCCGTGGTGGCGCGCATCGCCCGCTCGCTGGGTGCGCTGACGATTGGTGTGGTTACCCGGCCCTTCGCTTTTGAAGGTAAGCGGCGCCAAACCCAGGCCGAAGCGGGCATCGAAGCCCTGCGCGAAGAAGTAGACACCCTCATCGTCATTCCAAATGATCGCTTGCTATCGATCTCGGATCGCGCAATATCGATTCTCGACGCCTTCCGCTCCGCTGATGAGGTACTGCTTTCGGGTGTGCAGGGTATTACCGACCTCATCACGACTCCGGGCCTAATTAACCTCGACTTCGCGGACGTGAAATCTGTCATGCAGGGGGCGGGATCTGCCCTGATGGGCATTGGTTCGGCGCGCGGCGAAGACCGAGCGGTGCAGGCGGCCGAGCTGGCGATTTCATCACCGCTCCTGGAGGCCAGCATCGACGGCGCGCACGGGGTATTACTCTCCTTGCAGGGCGGCTCGGACATGGGACTGTTTGAAATCAACGAGGCAGCCCGGCTGGTTCAAGAAGCCGCCCACCCCGAAGCGAACATCATCTTCGGTGCGGTTATCGATGACACGCTCGGCGATGAAGTGCGCGTGACCGTAATAGCCGCTGGTTTTGACTCCGGTGCGCCCACGCAGGTAACACGGAAGGAATCGCGCGCCCTTGGCCACTATTCTGACTCTTCCGACGAGTCGCAAAACAGCGCCGAGCCGCAGCCCATTGAGGCCGGCCCAGCGCCCGCGCCGCAGGAGGAAGCGCCCGCGCCTCAACCGAACGAAACTTCGGCCGCTGAGCAGTCGGGGGCGAAGCAGATTCCCGATTTCTTGGACGATGACGCGGAATCCGCAGTTCCCAATCTGCCGGAAGAACAGCCAGCCCCGCACAAGACATCGGATGATCTCGATGTTCCCGATTTCCTAAAGTAAGCGCGTGCGCCAAGCAAAGTATTACCGCGAGGTTGACCTCGGATCCAACATCACCGCGATCTTCACCACCCGTCATGGTGGTGTAAGTGGCGGGCCCTGGGCCGAGTTCAACCTTTCCTATGGGGGCGACGATGACCCCGCAGCTGTTACGCAAAACCGGAAAGCAGTTGCTGAACAAGTCGGTGCGCCCCTGGTCGGCATGCGCCAAGTCCATGGTGGGCAGGTCGCTGAAGTTCAATCGGAAGAAAGCGGGCCGCCCCCGGAAGCGGACGCCTTGGTGACCACCAATTCTGAAATTGCGCTTACCGTGTTAGTCGCGGACTGCGTACCGGTGCTTTTAGCCGACCCCGGCAGCGCGGTAGTCGCAGCTGCCCATGCGGGAAGGCGCGGACTCATCGCGGGAATAATCCCGGCCACGCTGGAGAAGATGCGCCGCCGCGGCGCCGATCTGGCCAAGGTGCAAGCCGCTATCGGCCCGGCGATCTGCGGCAGCTGCTATGAGGTGCCTGCCGCCATGGCCGCGCAGGTTGCTGCAGTTATTCCCGCTACGGAAAGTAAAACCTCGTGGGGTACCGCGGGGCTAGATTTGCCAGCCGGAGTCAAGAGTCAATTACGCGCGGCCGGAGTCGATAAAGTTCACCAGCTCGCCAATTGCACTTATGAAGACTTCGATTACTACTCTTATCGTCGAAATTCACAAACCGGACGGGCGGCCGGGGTAATCCGCCTGAAACCATGAACGAAAACCAGCAAGACAGCCACCAACGCCAGCGTGATCTTTATCACCGCTGGCAAGAAATCCAGGAACGGATTACCAATGCCGCCCAGCGCGCGGGACGCGCACCAGAAGAACTAACCGCGATAGCGGTGACCAAGTCATTCCCGGTAACCGACGTGGCCCATCTAATTGAACTGGGGTTCAACAATTTTGGTGAAAACCGCGTGCCAGAACTGCAAGACAAGGCCGGGGCACAATATGGCAAAAAGGTCACGTGGCACATGGTGGGCCAGCTGCAAACCAATAAGGTGAACCATGCGGTGCGCTGGGCCGATGTTATTCATTCCTGTGATCGCATTCGCTTGGTAAACGCGCTTGAACGCGCGGCTGTGAACCAGGAAAAGCGTTTAAAAGTGCTAATCCAAGTGCGCTTCGACGATGATCCGGGTCGGGGCGGCGTTGCAGCCGACGAAGTTCCCGAATTAGCCGACGCTATCGCAAGTACCACCGCGCTGGACCTGCGCGGCGTGATGGCGATGGCCCCCCGCCATGGTGATGCCAGCGTTGCTTTTGACCGCCTGCAAAACATCTCCGAGCACTTACGTCGATCCCATTTTGAAGCTACCTGGATCTCTGCTGGCATGTCGGAAGACTTTGAAGTCGCGATTGCGCACGGCGCGACACACTTACGTCTTGGGCGTGGCCTCCTCGGAAGTAGGCCCTACTTGGGCTAGCGTTTTATGACACAAGACGCGCAAAAAAACTTAAATGCAGTAAAGGAGCAGGATATGGCTGGAGCATTGCGCAAGACGATGCTGTACCTCGGCCTAGCTGAGGACGAACAGCAAGACAGCGATGACTACCGTGATTATGAGGCGTATGAAGAGCCGGAGGCACCGGTGGAACGCGAACAAGACGCACAGGTAACCCCCATTTCCCGAGCGCCACAGCGCTCGCAAACCCCGCGTAATAACAGCGCGGCAGATCTGCGACGAATTTCTACCGTTCACCCGCGCACGTATAACGACGCCAAGGTGATTGGGGAGTCTTTCCGCACCGGGACGCCGGTCATCATGAACCTCAGTGACATGGATGACTCGGATGCCAAGCGGCTGGTAGATTTTGCCGCCGGGCTGGTATTCGGCTTACATGGTGCAATAGAGCGAGTAACGAATAAAGTTTTCTTACTCTCCCCAGCCCATGTGCAAGTCGCGTCGGAGGGTAAAGAAGATAACGCTCAGGTGGGTTTATTCAACCAGAGTTAGTGATTAGTACACGTGCGTCTTATTGCTGAGGGACTATACGTCCTGATCTGGCTTTTCCTGATCCTGCTCCTTTTACGGGTTGTTATCAGTTGGATTCGGGCTTTCAGCCGTACCTGGAGACCGCGCGGTCTCGTTTTGGTTTTGGCTGAGGGAATCTATACGATTACTGACCCGCCGGTGAAACTGGTGCGAAAGATAATTCCATCTATTCAGTTGGGCATGGTACGAATAGATCTGTCAGTTTTGATTTTGTGGATTGCTTGCCTATTCGCATTATCATTAATCGGGTCGCTGGCGAACTCGTTACAGTGACTTGAAAATTGCATGTCCTGATACGTATGGCGCTAAACTGCGGCTAGCGTGTCTTGTTATAAGAGGATTCTCACGGTACGGCGTGAGAACGAACCGTATTACTGAGGAGACAATCTCATGGCTCTGCTGACGGCCGAGGACGTATTAAATAAGAAGTTCCAGGCCACTCGGATGCGCGAGGGATACGACCAAGATGAGGTCGATGATTTCCTCGACGAGGTTGTGGAGACTTTTGCCAAGTATGAGCAAGAGAATCACGAACTGAAGGCGCGCCTGGCTGCCGCCGAACGTCGAGTGGCTGAATTGGAAAACGCTCCGGCCGCTGCCGCACCGGATGTGGAAGAAAATCCCGCCCCGGCCCAGCCGGAATACGCTACGCCCGAGCCCGTGCAAGAAGCACCGGCCCAGCCTGCCCCGGCTCAGCCCGCCCCGGCCCAGCAGCAAATGAGTGAGCCCGAGTCCGCCACCGGAATGCTCGCACTGGCCCAAAAGCTGCACGATGACTATGTGCAGGCCGGTAACGAGGAGCACGATCGCATTATTGGCGAAGCCCGACGCGAGGCCGAGCAGATCGTTGGCGAAGCGAAGCAGGAACAGGAACGCACCCGCAACGAGCTGGAGCAGGAACGTTCAGTACTCGAGCGCAAGATCGACGAACTGCGCGTCTTTGAACGTGACTACCGCACCCGCATGCGCAGTTATCTGGAAAAGCTGCTGAGCGAGGTCGACAACAAGTCAGCCGGCAGTGCCAGCGCCAACCCCCTGGGCAACTAGTCTTTAGCGCACCCGCCCCTTTAAGCAGTGCGCTGTGATGGGACCGGCCCTTTAACCAGCATCGTTTGAAGCGGTCTGCCCCTGCCAGTGTCACCCTTTTTGCCGGTTGCGCCCTTCGGGCGCGATCGGAGGGCGTGGCGTAGCGGTAGTTTGACCCTGCTCGGGGTGGGGTAGTTGCCCCGTGGGAGACTTCAGCGTGATGAAAGACGCTGATTCCACTTCGGCTTCTGAGCCGTCCCGCGCCGCGGCGAAGAGTAACCGCGGCCGTGGTTTTCGCCCCGTTGTCTGGTTTGCCATAATCGCCGCGACGGTTGTGATCATTGATCAGATCACAAAGTTCATTGCCGAAAACGCGTTAGCGACCGGGCAGCGCATCGACCTAGTGGGCGATTTACTGGGCTTACGCCTGGTTTATAACGCCGGCGCGGCGTTCTCCTTCGGTACGGGCGCTACTTGGCTGCTGTCAATCTTGGCGACCGCAGTAGCGGTGGTTATTATCCGGATCGCGCCGCGCGTGACATCGCTTGCTTGGGTGTGGGCACTATCTCTGCTTTTGGGCGGGGCAGTGGGTAACCTCGTCGATCGCTTTTTCAAGGCTCCGGGTTTCCCCCAGGGCCACGTAGTTGACTTCATCGACTACGGCATATTTGTCGGTAATCTTGCCGACGTCGCAATTGTCTTAGCCGCGATTTTCATGGTCCTTCTGGGTGTGCGCGGGGTCGATCTCGAAGCACCGCGCCCGGCCGCCGGCCCGCCCACTGCCAGCACCAGCCCCGGCGAGGCGGATAACACCGGCGCTGCTGACACTTCCGAGGCCCGCAGTGCATCTGAGGCCCCGGAGCGTAATGAGGGCTCGACAAGCGATGAATAACGCTGCAAGGCGCTATTTGCCAGTCCCCGATGGCCTAGTTGGTGAACGCCTGGACGTGGGCCTTACTCGGATGCTGGGCATTTCTCGCTCCCTGGCATCCAAGCTCGCTGAAGACGATGCGGTGATAGTTGATGGCGTTCCCGGGCGAAAATCTGATCGGCTCATGGCCGATTCGTGGGTCGAGGTGTTTTTACCGCAGGAAGAGCACTCCAGCGATGGAATCGAAGCCGAACCCGTACCCGGCATGCCGATTCTCTATGACGATGACGACATTGTGGTGGTCGATAAACCGGTGGGGGTAGCCGCGCATTCATCGGTGGGGTGGACGGGCCCGACGGTTTTGAGCGGATTAAAAGCGGCCGGCTACCGCATCACCACATCGGGGGCATCCGAGCGCCAGGGGATCGTCCAGCGCTTGGATGTTGGAACCTCCGGGGTGATGGTTGTTGCCAAATCTGAAGTGGCGTATTCGGTACTTAAGCGCGCATTTCGCCAGCGCACCGTCATCAAGCACTACCACGCGCTAGTTCAGGGGCATCCCGATCCGCTTTCGGGCACGATTGATGCCCCGATTGGCCGCCACCCAAGTTATGATCACCGGTTTGCGGTAACTCGCGATGGTAAGGCCAGCATCACGCACTATGACCTGCTGGAGGCCTTCGCGGGGGCCTCGCTGGTGAAAATCAATCTCGAAACTGGTCGGACACATCAAATTCGGGTGCACTTCTCCGCGCTGCGGCACCCGCTTGTTGGTGATATCACCTACGGAGCGGACCCGCGCCTCACCGCTGAATTGGGCCTTACCCGGCAGTGGTTACATGCCACCGGAATTGAGTTTGAACACCCCACCACGGGCAAGTGGATCAGTGTTGAAAGTGCGTATCCCCAGGATCTTGAGGACGCGCTGGAGGTTTTTCGAAACCGAGCCTAATCCGAAACGTCCCACCCCGTCTCTAGAATGGGCTGCAACATCACTTAACCACCACGGGCAAGGAGTCGCTGCACTGTGTCAAGGACCATTTCGGGGCAGGATTTCGTCCACCTGCACGTTCACACCGAGTATTCAATGCTTGACGGTGCCGCCCGGTTGGATGAGCTCTTTGCTGAAGTAGATCGCGTGGGTCAAACCGCTATCGCCATCACCGACCACGGTTACCTCTTTGGCGCCTTCGAGTTTTGGTCCAAGGCCCGCGCTGCGGGAATCAAACCCATAATCGGGGTCGAGGCCTACCTAACGCCCGGAACCGCCCGCACCGACCGCACCCGGGTGCAGTGGGGGGAGCGCCATCAAAGTAGGGACGACGTTTCGAACCGGGGCGCCTATACCCACCTGACGCTGTTGTCACGTACGACGGCCGGGATGCACAACCTGTTTCGCATGTCTTCGTTGGCCTCGTTGGATGGCCACTTTCACCATCCCCGGATGGATCGCGAGTTGCTCAACACCTACTCCGACGGTCTTATTGCCACTACCGGCTGCCCCTCGGGAGAGATCCAAACCCGCCTGCGTCTGGGCCAGTATGAAGAAGCCCTGGCGGCCGCGGGGGAATTTCAGGACATCTTCGGCAAGGATTTTTACTATGTCGAACTGATGGATCACGACCTGGAGATCGAAACGCGCGTGCGGGAAGACCTCCTGCGGTTGGCAAAAGCCATAAATGCGCCGCTGGTTGCCACCAATGACCTGCACTACACCAGGCAGGAGGACTATAAAAACCACGAGGCGCTCCTGGCACTCCAATCGGGGTCAACGCTTTTGGAACCCACCTACGATGAGGGCGGTAAGCGGTTTGCCTTTAGCGGATCGTCCTACTACGTGAAATCGGCAGCGGAAATGCACGAGTTATTCCGCGACCTGCCCGAGGCGCTTTCGAATACGCTGCGCATCGCAGAACAGTGCGAGGTGGAATTTCGCACCGTTGATGAGGGCGCAAACTTCATGCCGCACTTTCCAGTGCCCGAGGGGCAGGATGAAACCTCCTGGTTCATCTCCGAGGTGGAACGCGGCCTGCATAACCGCTACCCCCAGGGCATACCTGATGACGTGCGCAAGCAGGCCAACTATGAGACCGACGTCATCGTGCAGATGGGTTTTCCTGGCTACTTCCTAGTTGTGGCCGACTTCATCGAGTGGGCTCGCGGTCAAGGCATTCGAGTCGGGCCCGGGCGGGGTTCGGCCGCCGGTTCCATGGCCGCATACGCGATGGGTATTACCGATATTGACCCGCTGGAACACGGCCTTATTTTTGAGCGGTTCCTCAATCCCGAGCGCCTGTCATGGCCCGATGTGGACGTGGACTTCGATGAGCGCCGCCGCGGGGAAGTTATCAAGTACGTCACTGATAAATATGGCAGCGATAAAGTCGCACAAATTGTTACCTACGGCACAATTAAAGCGAAGCAGGCCCTCAAAGATGCCTCGCGGGTGCTTGCGCACCCCTTCGCGATGGGGGAGAAGCTCACCAAGGCGATGCCGCCCACCGTTATGGGGTCTGACATTCCCCTATCGGGCATTTTCGATCCAGAGCACCCCCGCTACTCGGAAGCCGAAGAGTTTCGCCAGCTGTATGAGTCGGATCCCGAGATCCAAAAGGTAGTAACCCTGGCGCGCGGCCTTGAGGGGCTAAAGCGGCAGTGGGGCGTGCATGCCGCGGGCATCATCATGTCCTCTGAGCCACTCATCGATGTCATTCCGATCATGCGCCGGGAACAAGACGGTGCGATCATCACCCAGTTTGACCAGCCCACAAGTGAGTCGCTGGGGCTGATCAAGATGGACTTTTTGGGGCTGCGAAATCTCACGATTTTAGATGATGCCCTAGCCAATATCGGCATGAACAACAAGGAACCCATCAAGATTGAGGATGTTCCGCTTGATGACCGGCCCACCTATGACCTTCTTTCCCGCGGGGACACCCTGGGCGTATTTCAACTCGATGGTGGCCCCATGCGGTCGCTGTTGCGGCAAATGCGGCCCGATAATTTCGGTGACATTTCCGCGGTAATTGCCCTTTATCGGCCCGGACCCATGGGTATGAATTCCCACACCAACTACGCCGCACGCAAAAACGGACAGCAGTCCATTGAGCCCATCCATCCCGAACTTGAAGCGCCATTAGCCGAGGTGCTCGATGAGACCTATGGCCTGATTGTTTATCAGGAGCAGGTCCAGCGCGCCGCGCAAATTTTGGCCGGATACTCGCTGGGCCAAGCAGATTTGCTGCGCCGCGCAATGGGGAAGAAAAAGAAGGAAATTCTTGATAAAGAATTCATTCCTTTCGAAGCGGGAATGCGCGAGCGGGGCTATTCAGATGCGGCTATCCGCGCGGTATGGGACACCCTGGTTCCCTTCGCTGGTTATGCCTTCAACAAGGCGCACTCAGCTGCCTACGGTGTCGTTTCGTACTGGACGGCTTACTTAAAGGCGAACTATCCCACGGAGTACATGGCTGCGCTGCTGACATCGGTGCGCGGCGATAAAGACAAGTCCGCGCTGTACTTAAACGAGTGCCGCCACATGGGCATCACTGTTTTGCCGCCGTCGGTAAACTCTTCCGCCCACGCCTTTACCGCCGTTGGCAAAGATATTCGATTCGGGTTGGGGGCCATTCGCAACGTCGGCGCCAACGTGGTTTCGGGCATCATCGCCGCGCGGGAAGAAAAAGGGGAATTCACCTCATTCCAAGACTTCCTCGACAAGGTGCCGGCCCCGGTGTGTAATAAGCGCACAATTGAGTCCCTGATCAAGGCCGGCGCGTTTGACGGCCTGGGGCATTCGCGGCGTGCTCTGCTGGTTCGCAGTGAAGAGGCCGTTGACGCCGTGGTGGATGTAAAACGCAATGAGGCCATCGGCCAGTTCGACCTTTTCGGCGGCCCCGGCGCGGTTTCTAACGACTTCAACGTCGAAATTCCTGATCTGCCGGAATTCGATAAGAAGGAAAAGCTGGCTTTCGAACGCGAGATGCTCGGTCTATATGTTTCCGACCACCCATTGGCCGGACTTGAACACATTTTGCAAGCCAGCGCGGATTGCTCCATCGCGGAACTGCTCGCAGACGAAACCCGCGCCGAGGGCTCGATCGTCACCGTGGCCGGACTGCTCAGTTCGGTCCAGCGTCGCATCTCGAAGGCGGGGAACCAGTGGGCGCTGGCCACGGTTGAAGACCTGGATGGCGGTTTGGAAGTCCTCTTCTTCGGCGAAACATTCGTCGCCTACGACACCACGCTGATAGAAGACAACGTCGTATCCATTAAGGGCCGCCTGCGCCGCCGAGATGATTCGGTACAAATTCAGGCGATGGAGGTATCACTGCCCGATGTTGTTGATCTGGCAGATCAGCCCGTGACCATTGCCTTGCCGGTCTCGCGGTGCGTGCCCCCGATTGTGCGGCAGTTAAAAAACATTCTGGGCACCCACCCCGGCGCCACCGAGGTGCGCTTGCGACTGACCCAGCCCGGTAGAGCGACCGTAATGAAATTGGACGACTCCTTGCGCATCACGCCCTCTCCGGCGCTATTTGGTGATCTCAAAGCACTTCTAGGGCCGCAGTGCCTGGCAGTTAATTAGGTCTGGCAGTAATTAACCAGCGCTAAATTAAGTCAGGCAGTTAATTAACCAGTGCCAGAAAAGAAAAACCAACCCGGTGGGCAAGAGCTGGCAAAATTGAGCGGAGCATAGAATCAAAAGCGTGATTTCAACCATAGATTTGCGAGGCCGTCGGCTCAGCGCGCGGGAACTACAAGAGACTTTGCCCCGCGCCCAAACCGACGTCCAGGCAGCTGTCGAAAGCGTGGAACCTCTCGTTGCAGCGGTGCGAGAGCGCGGTGGAGCGGCGCTGCGCGATCAGGCGGAACAATTTGATGGGGTGCGCCCGGAAAACCTGCGCGTATCCGAGGCGGACTTAGTCCAGGCACTCGCCGAACTCGATCCCGACGTGCGCACCGGTCTAGAACGGGCAATCACGAATCTGCGGATCGTCCATCAATCCCAAGTGCCCCGCGATTTCTTGACGCAAATTGGCCCCGGCGCCCAGGTGCGGCAGCGGTGGATCCCGATGCGCCGCGTCGGGCTTTATGTTCCCGGCGGCTTGGCCGTCTACCCCTCATCGGTATTGATGAACGTGATAGCAGCCCAAAGTGCCGGCGTGGAATCCCTGGCCGTGACTTCTCCCGCGCAAGCGGAATTCGACGGCCGTCCCCACCCGACAATTTTGGCGGCCTGCCAACTTCTTGGGGTGACCGAGGTCTACTCCGTGGGCGGGGCGGGAGCAGTTGCAATGTTTGCCTACGGCGCGGGCGATATTGACGCCAGCGATCCGGAGGCGGCCTGTGAACCCGTGGATGCCATCACCGGTCCCGGCAACGTTTGGGTCACGGCTGCCAAGCGCATTGTGCAGGGCACAGTGGGGATAGATGCCGAAGCCGGCCCCACCGAGATCGCCATCCTGGCCGATAGCCAAGCCAACGCCCGATTTGTCGCGGCTGACCTAATTAGCCAAGCCGAGCACGATCCGCTGGCGGGCTCAGTGCTGGTGACCGATAGCACCCAGCTAGCAGACGCCGTCCAAAATGAACTCAAAACTCAGGCTGCACAGGCCAAGCACGCCCAACGCATCGCGACCTCGCTGGGCGGGGCCCAGTCGGCCATTGTGCTGGTAGACGATTTGGCACAGGGCATGACGGTTATTGACGCATATGCTGCGGAACACCTTGAGATCCACACGGTAGATGCCGCCCAGCGAGCGCAAGAAGTGCGCAATGCCGGAGCCATTTTCGTCGGTGATTACAGCCCGGTTTCGCTCGGCGACTATGCCGCCGGTTCCAATCACGTCTTACCCACCGGAGGCAGCGCGCGGTTCTCTTCCGGCCTGGGCGTGCACTCGTTCCTGCGCGCGGTTCAAGTCATCGAGTTTAATAGGGAAGCACTCGAAGATATTTCCCAGCCCGTTGTCGACCTGGCGAATGCCGAAGATCTGCCAGCGCACGGGGCAGCAGTTCAGGTGCGGTTTTCATGAAACTACCGCTGCGTGACGAACTGGTCGGCGAAGTTCCCTATGGCGCGCCCCAACTGCACGTACCAGTTCAGCTCAATGTCAACGAAAATCCCTATGGCCCCTCCGCAGCCGTCATCGCCGATATTGCCGAGTCGGTTGCGAAGGCAGCCGCCGACTTGAACCGCTACCCCGATCGAGAATTTCGGGATCTACGCGCCGAACTGGCGGCATTTCTCAGCCGCGAATCAGGCGTTGGCGGCCTGGAAGTGGAAAACCTGTGGGCGGCAAATGGGTCCAATGAGGTCATGTTGCACCTGTTCCAGGCTTTCGGTGGGCCGGGTCGAACGGCCCTGACTTTCACTCCGTCATATTCGATGTATCCCGAGTATGCCCGTGACACACTTACCGCGTTGGAAACGCGGCCTCGGCGCGAGGATTTTACAATTGATGTGACGCAGGCTGCCGCTCAAATCACTGAGCTGCGCCCCGCGCTGGTGCTCCTGACAAGCCCGAACAATCCCACCGGGACCGCACTGGAACTGGAAACCATCGCGAAGATTCTTAAGGCGGCTGCCGAAGTACCCCAGGGGTGTTTGGTGGTTGTAGATGAGGCCTACGCCGAATTTCGCCGCAGTGAAACCCCCAGCGCGCTGGAATTGCTGGCCCAGTGGCCGAATCTGGTCGTTACCCGCACGATGTCCAAGGCATTCGCGCTGGCCGGAGCGCGTTTGGGCTACCTGGCTGCAAGTTCGCAAATCGTAGATGCCCTGCGGTTGGTGCGCCTGCCCTATCACTTATCGGCAATCACGCAGGCGGTTGCCCGCACGGCCCTTACGCACAGTGGTGAGCTCCTGTCCGCGGTCGCCAAATTGCGCAAAGATCGCGACGCCACTGTGGCGTGGTTGGAAGCACGGGGTTTGAAAGTGGCTCCATCGGATGCGAACTTCGTGTATTTCTCCGGATTTCCTGACCGCCACCAGGTGTGGCAGGGTTTACTTGACCGTGGCGTCCTTATTCGGGAAACCGGTCCCGAGGGATGGCTTAGGGTGTCGATCGGAACACCCGCAGAAATGCGCGCATTTCGACGCGCCCTGGTGGAGGTAATGGAAGCGTGACACAGCAGCGAACCGCGAAGGTGGAGCGGGCAACATCTGAATCATCGGTATCAGTGGAAATAAATCTGGACGGTACCGGCAAGACCGATATTTCAACCACGGTGCCTTTTTACGACCACATGCTGACCGCGTTGGGCAAGCACTCACTCATTGACCTGACCGTGCGCGCAACGGGCGATATCGAAATTGACGTCCACCACACGGTTGAAGACACCGCGATCGTATTCGGCCAGGCGCTCAAGCAGGCGCTGGGCGATAAGGCCGGAATTACGCGCTATGGGCAGGCTTTGATCCCGATGGACGAGGCTCTGGCGCAGGCCGCAGTAGACCTATCGGGTCGGCCGTATTTTGTGCACGGTGGCGAGCCAGCCGGGCAGGAATTCCACCTGATTGGCGGCCACTTCACGGGCTCGCTTACGCGCCACGTGTTTGAGTCAATCGCCTACCACGCGGCTATTTCGCTCAATATTCAGTTGCTGTCCGGCCGGGACCCCCACCACATCGTGGAGGTGCAATTCAAGGCGCTGGCACGGGCACTGCGGCAGGCCGTGGAACCGGATGCGCGCATCGAGGGCATCCCCTCCACCAAGGGCGCTCTTTAATTTTGAGCGCCCAAGTTGCCCTCCTCATCACGCCCATCGCCTCCCAGCGGGCGCTTGCGGCGCTGGGGCGTTTAGCCCAGGTGCCGGGTTTGGCGTTCGCCACCGAGCATGGGGCGGTAATGATTTTGGATGACGCCGAGTTCAGTGCCGCGCACAACAGCGCCCAGCGTATATCGCAGGTTTTGAAGAAAGTGGATGCGATTTTATTGCGGCGCGGTCCCTCGGAAGATCCGGCGGACTCCGACGTGCAAGCCACCCGTTTTTCGAACGGGGAACCAGGCGACAAACTCGCGCCCGGGCTCATCATCAGCGGCCTGGACCCACTGTGCGAAAAACTCATAGTAGGCGGCGCCTCACCTGAAGAATTGCCGCCTGAGGTCGCGGGCGTGCACTCTAATTCCCTGAGCCGTTTTGCCGCCATGCGGGCATTGGCGGCGGGTCGGAAAAAGAAGTAAATAATTTAAAGGAGCATCTTTTATGCCGCACTTGGAACTTCTCCCCGCGGTGGACATCGTCGACGGACAGGCCGTGCGGCTTTTCCAAGGTGAGGCGGGCACGGAAACCGGTTACGGCGATCCCCTCCAAGCCGCGCTGAGCTGGCAAGAAGGGGGCGCCAAATGGATTCATCTGGTCGATTTAGACGCGGCTTTCGGGCGCGGTGCCAATACCGAAATAATTGAAAAGATTGTCGGAACGCTGGACATTAAGGTCGAACTCTCCGGTGGTTTACGCGACGACGAAAGCCTGAAGCGCGCGCTAGATACCGGTTGCGCGCGCGTGAACTTGGGCACTGCCGCTATTGAAAATCCGCAGTGGACCGCAGCTGCAATTGGGGAATACGCCGACCGCATTGCTGTTGGGCTTGATGTGCGGGGAACCACTTTGGCCGGGCGGGGATGGACAAAGTCCGGCGGCGATCTGTGGGAAGTTTTGGAACGACTTGAACGCGACGGCTGCGCCCGCTACGTGGTTACCGACGTGACTAAGGACGGCACGCTAACGGGGCCGAACATCGAATTATTGACGCAAATGTGCCAACGCACCGACAAACCCGTCGTGGCCTCGGGTGGTATTTCCGTTCTTGAGGACCTGCGGCAACTGCGCGAGCTCGTGCCTTCAGGCGTAGAGGGCGCCATCATCGGCAAGGCACTCTACGATGGAGCTTTCACCCTCAGCGAGGCACTCGAGGTAGCGGGGCGCCCGTGACAAATGGCGATTCCAGTTCGCGCGCGCCGGCCGGTGCGGCGGATTCAGCAAGCACGCCTTTTGAACCTGGTGGCTCCGTGCCAGCAGATTCGGCTGGCGTGCCCTGGAAGGGCCGCGATCTCAAGCCGTCTCCCTTCGCCGGAGATGATGGGCATGCCGATCCGGAACTGACCGCCATCCAAGAACAGTGGCGGTGTGGGGAGGCTGGTTTGCCGGCACTGGTGCGGGCCCTAGCCGGTAAGCGCGTGGTTATTCCGGTTATGGCCCAGGTGGAAAACCTGGTCATGAATGAGAATACAAATCTGGTGGCTGACAAGGATGCTTCCACCGGAGTGGTTTGTGTCTCAGCGCCTGATGGGCGCATCGCGTTGCCGGTTTTTACCTCCGTGCCGGCGCTGATGCGCTGGCGGAAAGATGCCCGACCTATTCCAGTGGAAGCCGAGCGGGCCGCGCTGGCGGCGGTCAGTGAGGATTGGCCGCTTTTGGTGCTAGACGCGGGGGATGCCCAGCCGGCAATTATTCCGCGTCCCGCCGTGTGGGCGCTCGCCCAGGGGAAGGCACAACAGTGGATACCGGCGCCTCAAGACACTGAGCTTGCCGCGGAAATAAACCGGATACTGTCACAAATTTCGGTGGTGAACCGGGCAGAAGTGGGGCCGGGAAAGCGCGCAGAAACGGCCGTGACCGTGCAGTTGCAACCCGGATTGGATCGCCAGCAACTGCAGGCAGCCCTTCGGGAAGTCCAGCAGCGGTTAGGCGCAAGTGAAATGGTGGCTGAACGCGTCGACGGGCTGGAATTGCGGGCCGTCTAGATTAATTAGGTTGGCTAGGTTAGTAAGGGTAGTTAGGTTAGCTAGCAATTCGGGAGCGGTTCCTGATTGGCATCTGAGTCAAGAAGTTCGCGCAGCGTAGAGACCGGAACAAAGAGACTGCCCGAACCGCTCTTGGCGTAAATCACTCCCACCAGTTCACCTTCGCCGTTCAAAACCGCGCTTCCCGATGATCCCGGTTCCACCGCCGCGCTGGTATAAAAGACCTCGCCCAAGTTCACCTGAAGCGGATCTTCTTCCGTGCTCAATATTCGCCCCCGCGACGTCGTCAATACACCGCCGCTGGGGTACCCGACAACCGTGACTAGGTCGTCCACTTCGGGGTCTTCTTCCGCGATGGGCGCGACCTGGGGCAACTTGTCGGCCGTGGTGACCAGCGCGAGGTCGGAAAAACTTGCCACGGTGGAGGCGGCAACGGCCACATCGCGCCCGTCATAGGTTTCGAGCTGCAATTCGGAAGAGTCTTCAATTACGTGGCGATTGGTGACCAGGGTGTTGTCATCCAGGGCGAACCCCGAGCCCGTTGACAGGGATTGGCAGCCCACATTTCGCACGCGGACCGCGATGCGCTGTGCTGATTGGAAACCGTCTGGAGATCCCGAGTTATCCGCATCATCGGCGTATTCGGCGGTCGAGGTACCGCGCGGGGTCGGGCCCAGTGGTTCGGGTTTTGCCGGTAGCGCCCCACAGCTGCTTAGAAGCAGCGCGATAGCGGTGATCGCAACTAGGCAGCGGGCTCTCACTCTGATAATTCTTCCACAAGTTCTTCCGAGGCACGTGTTGCTTCAGCGCAGTAGTCGTCGACTTCTTCTTGGACCCGCTCCACATCGTCCTCGTCATAGCGCTCGGGATCTTCTAGGTATTCAATCACCCGAGTTTGACCATCGATACATTCATCCAGCGCCGACAGTACGTTTGCCGATATTTCACTGACATGCTCTTGATACTCAACGAGGCGTTGCTGTACCGCGTGTTCATCACCCAGTTGTGCTTTTTCATCAGCAAGTTCCGTTATGCGATCCCGCGCGTTGTCGAGCTGAGTTTCGGTGCGATCAAGCGCCTGGGCAGTAGCCTCTAGTTCTTCGGATACCGTGGCAACCTCATTGGCCAGATCTTGCACCCGACTCGTTAGGGCAGTGGATCGACCTTCCCAAGCTTCAGTGGTTTGGTAGAGATAGACAGCAACCGCGCTGACTCCTAAAAGCAGGAGAAAGCTCACGATGGAGATGGTGATCAGGGCCCACGGCCGTTTGCGGCCGCGCTGGCGCGGGGGAGTGGGGTGGTCTGCAAACGCGGATCCGGGGGCATTGACATCATTCGAATCCGCGCGCCGGCCCGCAGCGGGATCGTTTGATACGCCCGGGGTAGACGCGGGAGCATCGGTTGGCCGGGGCGGTGGGGGCGCGCTGGCATTGCTGGTCGCCGGCGGCTTAGGTGGTCCGGGCGCTGCACCTGGCGCGTGATCGGCGCGATCTGGATGTGAACTTGGTTCAGACATTCTGATAGTATTCCTCTGTTACCGGTCGGCACCTGCCGATGTGTAAGTGGAGGCCTCCTCCCACCTGAGTTCCACATACTAATTGTTGGGGCTGGGTTTTGGGGTATTACGTTCCATCGATGATGGCGTTTTACGCGTCGAGCCAAGTCTAGACGCTTTCCCGCTGGTTTGAGGCCTTCGCGCGCACCATCGCACGAAGGCCTTTTTCGTGCGGTACGGAATGTCCATCGCAGCGTTAGGAGCAGCACATCAGCGAGCCCCGTATTAATGATCGGATTCGGGTTCCCGAAGTCCGACTTGTTGGACCCAATGGCGAGCAAGTAGGAATTGTTCGCGTTGAAGACGCCCTGCGTCTGGCGCAGGAGGCGGATCTTGACCTGGTCGAGGTCGCCCCGGACGCCCGTCCACCGGTATGCAAGTTAATGGACTTTGGCAAATATAAATATGAAGCCGCCATGAAAGCCCGCGATGCGCGGCGCAATCAGGCGCACACCCAGCTCAAAGAGATTCGTTTTCGTTTGAAGATTGACTCCCACGATTACGAAACCAAGAAGGGCCATGTTGAGCGCTTCTTGAAGGGCGGGGACAAGGTCAAAGTAATGATCATGTTCCGCGGTCGCGAGCAATCCCGACCAGAAATGGGCATGCGCTTGCTGCAGCAGCTGGCTGATGAGGTTTCTGATCTTGGTTCGGTAGAAAGCGCGCCCAAACAGGATGGTCGTAACATGACCATGGTCATTGGACCGCACAAGAAAAAAGCCGAGGCGCGCCAGGAGCGCAAGCAAGCCCAGGCAAAAAAGGCTGCTAAGCGCGCGAACTGACTATGCCCAATGCGCGAAAAGGCTTAAGTCAAGCGCGCATTGACTAACAGAATAGGTTTTGCGATCGCGTCAGTGCCGATAAGTACCAGCACGATCGCATGTCATGCTGCTGTCGCCGCCGCGGCAGCAGGGAGTTTGTTCCGCACTTCGGTGCGGCCTAATTGAGGAGAGCCGGCAGCCATGCCGAAGAACAAGACCCACTCGGGAGCTAAGAAGCGTTTCCGCGTAACCGGAAGCGGCAAGATCATGCGCGAGCAGGCCAATAGGCGCCACTACCTGGAGGTTAAGAGCTCCCGGCGCAAGCGTCGTCTCGCACCGGATCAGGCAGTTTCCGCAGCGGACGTTCCCGCCGTTAAGAAGATGCTCGGCAAGTAGTCCTGAGCTTTAAGATTTTCCCCCTACTTTAAGGAGCATCACGTGGCACGCGTGAAAAGGGCAGTACACGCCCACAAGAAGCGTCGTTCAACTTTGGAACAGGCCAGCGGGTACCGCGGCCAGCGCTCTCGCCTCTACACCAAGGCCAAAGAACAGCTTTTGCACTCGGGAACGTACTCGTTCCGCGACCGCAAGGCCCGCAAGAATGATTTCCGTCGGCTGTGGATTCAGCGGATCAACGCGGCGGCTCGCGCTGAAGGGCTGACCTATAACCGCTTCATCCAGGGGCTGAAGGCCGCCGGTATCGAGGTTGATCGCCGCAATCTGGCGGAACTGGCAGTCTCAGATGCCAACGCCTTCGCCGCGCTGGTTCAGACGGCAAAAGATGCCCTGCCCGCTAACACCTCGGCTCCCAAGAGCGACGTGGCCTAAAGCAGCTTTACGCTGAAGCCAATAGCAGCCATGACTGAACGCCCAGCTGGGCCCATGTTGAGCAATCCGCGCAGTGATCGGGTTCGCGCAATTCGGGCTCTTACTGGGCGTTCGGTGCGTCAGCGCAAAAATCGGTTTCTAATCGAGGGGCCGCAAGCGGTGCGGGAAGCCGTTCGAGCCGGCGTTACGGAAGAAATTCTGATTTCGCCAGCGGCTGCTGAGCGCTACCCCGAAATTACAGTCTTGGCACGGCAGCGCGCTGCGTGGTTGCGCCCGGCTACCGCCGAGGTGGTTGCCGCTATCTCCACGGATGCGCAAGGCGTTGTAGCTACGGCGCCGATTCCGGCCCAAAATCTGACGGAACTGCTGGCAAAGAACCCGCGCCTACTGGTTGTTTTGCATGAAAACCAGGATCCGGGTAATGCGGGAACGATTATTCGCACGGCGGATGCGGCTGGCGCGCAAGCGGCCATTATGACGCGGGGCAGCGTCGATGTTTTCAATCCGAAAGTGGTGCGGGCAACCGCCGGCTCACTGTTCCATCTTCCCGTGATCACAGATGTGGATCTGGCTAGCTCGATTGCGAAAATAACGGACGCCGGCCCGCAAGTCTTAGCTGCCACGGGTACCGGCGGGCATGACCTAGACGACCTCCAAGATGAAATAGTTCGTGGTCCCGCGCAGCCGAGTTTGCGAACCGCAACGGCATGGTTATTCGGAAACGAGGCGCGCGGTCTCGATGCTCACGCGCTAGAACTGGCCGATGCCACCGTGCGTATACCGATTCACGGCGCTGCTCAGTCACTAAATTTAGCCACGGCGGCCGCGCTGTGCCTTTATGCTTCCGCCCGGATCCAGCGCCGCGAGCAGCCGGCAAAACGCGGGGCCTAAACTGCCACACAGGGGGGCATAAACTGCCTGACAGCAGTGGACAATCAGAAAGGCAAGTATGTCGAAGCACGGTTCAACCACTGATGGGCGTAATGAGACCTTATTAGCGCCCGAATCGGTCGAGGCGGCCCTCGCCGCGGCGCTGGAAGCAATAGCTGATGCCCGCGACCTTGCCCAGTTAAAAGAAGCGCGGTTGGCCCATGACGGGGACCGCAGCCCCCTTGCGCGCGCGAACCAGTCCATCGGGCGTCTCGAGCCTTCCCAGCGGGCCGATGCGGGCAAGTTAATTGGGGGAGCACGGGGCCGGGTTCGAGCCGCTATCGCCGCGCGACAAGAAGTGCTGCAAGCCCAGCGAGATGCGCAGATTCTGGTCGAAGAAACCGTCGATGTGACAATTCCATCCGGGGAATCGCTGGGTGCGCGCCACCCGCTCCAATTGCTGCAAGAGCGCATTGCGGACGTCTTCATCGCGATGGGGTGGGAAGTCGCCGAAGGCCCAGAAGTCGAGGCGGAGTGGTTTAACTTCGATGCCCTAAACATCGCTCCGGATCACCCCTCGCGCCAAATGCAGGACTCTTTCTACGTCGCGCCGGAAAACAGCGGTATGGTGCTGCGCACCCACACTTCTCCCGTCCAGGCGCGCGCCCTGCTAGATCGCGAGCCGCCCGTTTTTATCGTCTGTCCAGGCAAGGTGTTTCGTACCGACGAACTTGATGCGACACACACGCCGGTGTTCCACCAGGTGGAGGGATTGGCAGTTGCCGAGGGCCTGACCATGGCGCACCTGAAGGGCACTTTGGACCACTTCTCCCAGGCCATGTTTGGCGCGGAGGCGGTAACCCGGCTCCGCCCCTCATTTTTTCCCTTCACTGAGCCGAGCGCTGAAATGGACGTGCGCTGTTTCAATTGCCACGGCGAGGTGGGAGTTGAGTGCCGCACCTGCGGCGGCACCGGCTGGATCGAGTGGGGCGGGTGCGGCATGGTGCATCCAAATGTTTTACGCGCCTGTGGCATCGATGAAAACCGCTACACCGGCTTTGCTTTCGGCATGGGATTGGAACGCACGTTGATGTTCCGGCACGGGGTGGCTGACATGCACGACATTGTTGAGGGAGATATTCGCTTCTCCCAGCAATTTGGGATGGAGATTTAATGACCCGCATTCCGCTGACGTGGCTGGCCGAATATGTTGACGTCGCACCGGGAACCACGGCCGAAGATGTCGCTAATTCCCTGGTTGCGGTAGGCCTGGAGGAAGAAGCGATCCATCGGCCAGAACTGACCGGCCCCATCGTCGTTGGCAAAGTGCTGACCTTGGAGCCGGAGCCGCAAAAAAACGGTAAGACCATCAACTGGTGCTTGGTGGATGTGGGCGAAAGCCAGCCGCGCGGCATTGTGTGCGGTGCCCATAATTTTCAACCCGGTGATCACGTCGTGGTTGCGCTTCCGGGCTCAGTACTGCCCGGCCCCTTTCCCATTTCAGCTCGCAAAACATACGGCCACGTGTCCGATGGCATGATTTGCTCCGTGCGCGAACTGGGTATCGGTGACGATCACGAGGGAATTTTGGTTCTGGGCGAAGAATTCAGCGATGCCCCCATCGGGTCTGATGCCTTACAGTTACTGGGCCTAAACGAAGAGGTCGTTGAAGTAGACGTGACCCCAGATCGGGGTTATTGCCTATCCATGCGTGGCATTGCCCGCGAATACGCTCACGCCACGGGCGGTACTTTCACCGATCCGGCCCGCGTTGAACTGCCCAGGACCGGGGCAGGCTTCGAAGTGCAAATCGCAGATAATAATCCCCTCCACGCCACGCCGGGCTGCGACCGTTTCGTAGCCCAAATTGTGCGCGGAGTGCGCGCCGCGCAGCCATCGCCCGCATTTATGCAGCGCCGCTTGAACCAGGCCGGCATGCGCCCAATTTCGCTGGCGGTAGACGTCACCAACTACGTCATGTTGGAGCTGGGGCAACCACTGCACGCTTACGACCTGGCAAAGGTGGCCGAGCCGATAGTGGTTCGGCGCGCCAAGCCGGGGGAGCAGGTCACCACGATCGACGCGGTTGAACGGACCTTAAACGATGAAGACCTGGTGATTAGCGATTCACCGCAGGGCCCGGGCTCGCGCGTGCTGGGTCTGGCCGGCGTCATGGGCGGGATGGGATCGGAAGTAACACCGGCCACAACCGACATCCTCATCGAAGGAGCCCACTTCGACGCCGTCACCGTCGCGCGCACCTCGCGCCGCTTCCGCCTCCACTCCGAGGCCTCGAAGCGGTTTGAACGCGGCGTCGATCACAATCTGGCTCCCGCTGCGGTCCAGCGCACCGTCGAACTGCTCGTGGAATACGGCGGCGGCACAGCCGATCAGCCCGCCACCGATCTCGATCAGCGCCCCGCGACGCCGGGTTTTGAGTTTGAGGTTGACCTGGTGCGCCGCGTAACCGGTGTTGGCTACACAGCGGGCCAAATCCGCACGATCTTGGAAGACATCGGCGCCGAGGTCCAGGGCAGCAATGACTCTCGGACCTGGCTGGTCACGGCGCCATCTTGGCGACCAGACTTGGTCTGCGCGGTGGATCTGGTGGAAGAGGTCGCCCGCCTGCGCGGCTATGACGAAATCCCCTCCCAGCTGCCGCTGGCACCCCCGGGGCAGGGGCTGACCTCCGCCCAGCGTTCGCGTCGCTCCATTTCCCAAACGCTGGCCGAAAGCGGCCTTAATGAGGTCCTTTCTTATCCATTCATCGGGCCAGATATTTTCGATGCCCTCCAATACCCGCAAGACGACTCCCGCCGCCAGGCGCTGCGCATTTTGAACCCGCTGCGTGAGGAGCAACCGTTCATGCGCACCTCGGTGCTGGCCACGCTCTTACCAGTCCTGCGCCGCAACGTCGGCCGCGGTTTGACGGATGCGGCTGTCTTTGAAGTTGGGATGGTTACCCACCCGGCCCGGGAAGATGCCATAGCGCCGATCCCCCCGCTGGCTCAGTACCCGGACGAGAAATTGATCGCTGAAATTGAAAGGGCGCTCCCGCACCAGCCGCTGGCCGTGGCCGGAGCACTAACTGGCTATCGGCGTCTTCCCAGCCCGGGCCTGCCCGGACAGCCGGCGACCTGGCGCGATGCCGTTGCGCTTGCGGTTCAGGTCGCACAAGTCCTGGGACTGGAACTCACTGTTTCTGCCGCTGAGCACCCACCGTGGCATCCGGGCCGCTGCGCGGCGTTGTCTTTGACTACGGGCGAGGTAGTCGGATACGCCGGCGAGTTACACCCCAAGACCGTCGATGCGCTGGAGCTTCCCGAGCGCACGGCGGCATTCGAATTGTCCGTGGACGCCCTGATCGCCGCGATATCCACCCAGCCGGTGCGGGCAATGCCCATCTCCACGTATCCAGCCGGAAAGGAAGATCTTGCCCTGGTCGTGCCCGAGGAGGTGGCCGCTGCTGATGTTCAGGCCGCGATTAGGGACGGCGCCGGGCCCCTTATCGAAGATGTGCGGCTCTTCGATGTCTACCGCGGGCCCCAAATCGGCAGCGAGAAAAAGTCACTGGCGTTCGCGCTGCGCTACCGCGCTGGGGACCGAACGCTCACGGCTGCCGACCTCGAAAAAGCGCGGCAGGGTGCTATCGCCGCCGCGGCGGAAGGATTCGGCGCTCAGCTGCGAAGTTAAGACACCCGACCCCTGAATATTCATACCCCTGAATATTCATGTAGTGTGGCGTCATGGCTATTTCTGTAGCGGTGGCTGGAGCCAGCGGATACGCCGGTGGCGAGGCCCTGCGACTCTTACTGGCTCACCCAAAGGTCGAGGTTGGCGCCGTAACCGGCCACTCCAGTGCCGGCGACCGCCTGGGCGATCATCATCCCCATTTACTCCCGCTGGCCGACCGCGTTTTAGCGCCCACGAACGCCGATTCGCTAGCCGGTCATGACGTGGTGATCCTGGCCCTGCCGCACGGAGCATCTGGTCCCATAGCCAGCGCTTTGGACCCGGACGTGCTCGTCTTGGACTGCGGCGCGGATTTCCGGCTGGCTGACAGCGCCGCGTGGGAGAAGTTTTATGGCTCTCCTCATGCCGGAAGTTGGCCCTATGGGATGCCCGAACTCATCACCGACACGGGGCGCCAGCGTGACCAACTCCATGGCCAGCGCCGAATAGCCGTACCGGGCTGCAATGTCACCGCTGTCACGCTCGGCCTTGCCCCCGGTATTGCCGCGGGCCTCATCGACGCCACCGACATCGTCGCGGTGTTGGCTAACGGCCCCTCCGGGGCGGGGAAGCAGGCCAAAACCCACCTGCTGGCATCAGAGATCTTGGGCTCAGCATCGGCCTATGCCGTGGGTGGCTCTCACCGCCATATTCCCGAAATTCACCAAAACCTCAAAACCGCGGGCGCGGCCGAGGTCGCAATAAGTTTCACTCCCACCCTCGTGCCGATGGCGCGCGGAATTTTGGCAACAATTACCGCACCCCTAAGCGGCGACCACAGTGCCAAGACAGTGCGCCAGGCCTGGGCTGATGCCTACGCACAGGAGCCCTTTATCACGCTCTTGCCACAGGGGCAGTGGCCCACCACGGCGATGACCCTGGGTTCCAATACTGCCGCTTTGCAGGTCACGGTTGATCAAGGCGCAGCCCGGGTGGTCATCATTTCGGCGCTGGACAACCTGGTGAAGGGAACTGCCGGCACGGCAATTCAGTGCCTCAACCTGGCATTTGGTTGGGAAGAGACCACCGGACTGACCACGATTGGAGTAGCGCCGTGAGCGTAACTGCCCCCAGGGGCTTTCGAGCCGCGGGCGTTAGCGCGGGAATCAAAACTTCTTCAGCGCGCGATCTGGCCCTTGTTGTAAACGACGGCCCCCAGCACACCGCCGCGGGAGTTTTTACTACCAACCGGATCCAAGCGGCACCCGTGGTCTGGACCCAAGCCCAGGTGCGCAAAGAAGGAACGGCGCGCGGCGTCGTCCTTAATTCTGGTGGTGCGAACGCGGCGACGGGAAAAGCCGGGTATGCGGATGCGGAAAAAACTGCCCAGCGGGCCGCTGAGTTACTTCAAACCGTCCCGGAGCAGGTCCTTATTTGCTCAACGGGACTCATTGGTGTGCCCTTACCTATGGACCGGCTCCTAACCGGGCTGGAGGCGGCCCAGCAACAGCTCAGCGCTTCGGCCGGCGCCGGGTTAAACGCCGCCGAGGCGATCATGACCACCGATACGGTGACCAAAACCGTGGTCATCGAGCGCGACGGCTGGCGGGTGGGTGGCATCGCCAAGGGTGCGGGCATGCTCGCACCGGGCATGGCGACGATGCTGGTCGTTTTGACAACTGACGCCGCTGCCGATGAAAAGACGCTCGATGCCGCGCTGCGCAGTGCCACTAAGGTGACATTTGACCGCGTGGATTCTGACGGATGCATGTCCACCAATGACACCGTCCTTGCCCTGGCCTCGGGCGCCAGTGAAATCACCCCCGCGCCCGAAGAATTAGCGCAGGCCCTTACTGAAGCAAGTGCGAATCTGGCGCGGCAACTCGTTGCCGATGCGGAAGGCGCCACCCACGACATCGCCATAACGGTGCAAAACGCATCAACGGAAATGGCGGCCGTCATTGTGGCGCGCGCAATTTCGCGCTCCAACCTATTTAAGGCAGCAGTTTTTGGAAACGACCCCAACTGGGGTCGCATCATTTCAGCGGCCGGCACGATTCCCGCCGATATCGCGCCCTTTGACCCGCAGGAGATTGACGTTTACGTCAACGGCGTGCAGGTGTGCCGCGCCGGCGGGGTGGGCGAAGACCGCTCCCTAGTTGATATGAGTCCGCGCGAAGTGCAGGTAGTTGTGGATCTCCACGCCGGAAACTTCGAAGCCACCATTTGGACCAACGACCTCACCCACGACTACGTTCACGAGAACAGCGCTTATTCGTCATGACCGACTCTGCTAATTCTTCCCAGTCCACCACCGGTGCATCCCCAAGCGGCGCGGCCGATCTCGTCACCGATATTTCCGAACTTACCGCCCACCAAAAGGCCGAGGTTTTAGTTGAGGCGCTTCCCTGGTTGGAGCGTTTCCACGGCGCAGTTGTCGTCATTAAGTTCGGCGGCAACGCCATGGTTGACGATGAATTAAAACGGGCCTTTGCTGATGACATCGTCTTTTTACACCACGCTGGGTTACTGCCGGTAATCGTGCACGGCGGCGGGCCGCAAATTAACGAGATGCTTGACCGCCTCGATATCGATAGTGAATTCCGCGGCGGCCTGCGCGTGACCACGCCCGAAACCATGCGGGTGGTGCGCATGGTCCTTGCCGGTCAGGTTTCGCGTGAGCTTGTATCGCTGATGAATCAGCACGGCCCCTACGCGGTAGCGCTATCCGGAGAGGACGGCCTGCTGCTCGGGGCGCGGCGCCGGCGCGCGACAGTCGGCGGGAAAAACGTCGACGTGGGCTTGGTGGGTGATGTCTCCCAGGTCGACACCACGCTGATTCATGACCTCCTAGCCGCTGGCCGCATTCCCGTAATTTCCACGGTCGCCTCAGATATGGACAGCCCCGGCGATGTGTTAAATGTGAACGCCGACACGGCCGCGGCAGCGATTTCACAGGCCCTGGGGGCCTCCAAGCTCGTGGTTTTAACCGATGTGGAGGGGCTGTACACAAATTGGCCGGACCGCTCCTCACTGGCGCGCACTATTAATGCCAGCCCGCTGCAAGAACTTCTTCCGAGTTTAGAGTCGGGAATGGTTCCCAAAATGGAAGCCTGCCTGCGCGCAATTGAGGGCGGCGTCCCGCGGGCACACGTGATCGATGGCCGGGTCGCTCACTCGGTATTGCTGGAAATATTTACGACTAAGGGCATTGGCACCATGGTGTTGCCTGACGGGGTGGAGGAAGACGAATGAGTGATGACGCACTAGCCGCTATCAAAGGCGAAAATCCGGACTTTAACCGGTCAAATACGCCGGGGCAGGTGAGCGGAAATGCGGCCTGGACGCAGCGGTATTCGGCCGCGCTGATGAACACGTTCGGCTCCCCACAGCGCGTCCTAGTGCGCGGTGAAGGCTGCTATGTGTGGGACGCCGATGGCAATCGCTATCTTGACCTGCTGGCGGGAATCGCGGTCAACACCCTGGGTCACGCCCATCCCACGCTCACCGCGGCACTTACCGCCCAGCTGGGAACGCTGGGCCACGTGTCAAACTTTTTTGCCACCCGCCCCCAGATAGCGCTGGCGGAAAAACTACTGGAAGTGGCCCAGGCTGATGCCGATGCGCGGGTGTTTTTCACCAACTCCGGAACCGAGGCGATGGAGGCGGCATTTAAGATCGCCCGCCGCACGGGTCGCCCCCGCATCCTGGCCCTGGAGGGCGCCTTTCACGGTCGGACCATGGGGGCGCTCGCCCTGACCTACAAGGCGGAGATAAAGGCGCCGTTCGAGCCGTTGCCCGCCGGCGTTGAACACCTGCCTTTTGGCGATATTGCAGCCTTAGAGGATGCAATTGCGGACGACGTCGCCGCCGTGGTCTTAGAACCCATCCAGGGTGAGGCCGGGGTTAGGCCACTACCGCCGGGCTACTTGCAGCGGGCACGTGAACTTACCCGCGAGCACGGGGCACTGTTGATTTTGGATGAAATTCAAACCGGAGTTGGCCGCACCGGTACCTGGTTTGCCCACCAACAAGAACGGTTTGGTGCCATCACCCCGGACGTTATGGCACTGGCCAAGGGCCTGGGCGGGGGTTTTCCCATGGGCGCGATTATTGCCTACGGTCCCGCCGCGCAGTACCTCCAGCCCGGGCAGCATGGCACCACTTTTGGCGGTAATCCCATGGGCGCGGCCGCGGGCGTTGCCACCTTGCACGTGATCGAGCGCGACGGATTACTGGAGCGCGCCAGCGCCGTGGGCGAGTATCTGCGGGCCGAAATCGCCGCCCTTAACCACACCGAAATTGATGACGTGCGCGGCGCGGGGCAACTAAGTGCCATCAGCCTGCGGCGCGACATCGCCCCGGCAGTGGCCCAGGCAGCCCTAGCAGCGGGCTTCATTGTTAACCCCGTTGCCGCAAATGCCATCCGAATCGCGCCCCCGCTCATCTTGCAAGAGGCCGAGGCCGCCACCTTTATTTCCGCGCTGCCCCAAATCTTGAACACCGCGGCAGACCAAAGTTCCCCCGCGGAAGGGGAGGCGAAGTGAAAGCTTCCACTTTGCGCCACTTTCTGCGCGATGATGACCTCACACCGGCTGAACAGCGTGAAGTTTTAGAACTGGCTCGAGCGTTTAAGAGCGATAATTTTTTCCGCACACCCCTGACTGGGCCGCGGACGATCGCCGTGTTGTTCGATAAACCCTCCACCCGCACGCGCGTGTCTTTCTCGGTGGGGATTGCAGAACTGGGCGGATACCCGCTCATGATTGATGCTGCCAGCAGCCAGTTGGGCCGCGGCGAGCCCATTGCCGACACCGCCCGGGTACTGGACCGGCAAGCGGCGGCAATTGTGTGGCGCACTTTTGGCCAAGACCGCATTGAACAAATGGCAAAGGCGGCAAGCGTTCCCGTCGTCAACGCGCTGACCGACGAGTTTCACCCCTGCCAGGTGCTAGCTGACCTGCTGACAATTGTCGAACATCGCGGCTCAGTCGCCGAACTCGCGGGAGCGACGCTGACGTACCTGGGCGATGGGGCGAACAACATGGCGCACTCCTACTTACTGGGCGGTGCCACCGCGGGTATGCACGTGCGAATTGCCGCCCCGGCGGGCTTTACCCCAAATCCCGAGATTCTTACCCGAGCCGAAGAAATCGCCCGTGAGAGCGGCGGAAGCGTGGAAGTAACCACCGATGCGCGCGCTGCGGCCACGGGCGCCGATGTCTTAGCCACTGACACCTGGGTTTCTATGGGCCACGAGGCCGACACCACTGATCGGGAAGTCCCGTTTCGGCCCTATCAACTAAACAGCGACCTATTGGCCCTGGCACATCCGGAGGCGATTGTGCTGCACTGCCTTCCGGCCTACCGGGATAAGGAAATTACTGGAGACGTGATCGATGGCCCCCAATCGCGCGTATGGGATGAGGCAGAAAATCGGCGCCACGCCCAAAAGGCGCTTTTGACCTGGCTTTTGGAGCAGTCATGATTCCGGGCACCAAGATAGCGCGACAAAATCTCATCGCCCAGATATTGCGAACCAGGCCGGTGCGCTCGCAGGCGGACCTCATCGCTCAGTTGCGCAACCACGACGTGACTATCTCGCAGGGAACGCTTTCGCGAGACTTAGACGAATTGCGCGCAGTGCGCACCCGGGATGCGGACGGCTCCCTAAGTTATGCCCTTCCCACCGCTGAGGATTCGGACCGCATTGATGAGGCGGGCTTGGCGCGCCGCTGCGGTGAATTGCTGCTCGATGCGCGGGACTCCGACAATTTAGTGGTCCTGCGCACACCTCCGGGCGCCGCGCAATTTTTGGCTTCGGCCATTGATAACGCCCAGCTTTCCAACGTGCTGGGAACGATTGCCGGGGACGACACCGTTTTGGTGATTGCCGCAGCCGGTTCAGCTTCCGGTGCGGCACTTGTCAGCTACTTTTTGCAGCTGGCATCAAAGACCGGCTCAGCACCGTAAGTAAAGAGTTAAACCAGTTTTCAAACCATCAATAATTTCGTTATAAGGAGTACTTTCATGACAGACCGGGTCGTATTGGCCTACTCCGGTGGCCTCGACACCTCCGTGGCTATTGGTTGGATCGCCGAGCGTACAGGCGCAGAAGTTGTGGCAGTGGCCGTTGACGTGGGTCAGGATGGCGAAGATCTAGATGTAATTCGCCAGCGCGCCCTAGATTGCGGCGCCGTGGAATCCTACGTCGCGGATGCCCGCGATGAATTCGCTGACGAATACTGCCTACCGGCGCTGCGCACAAACGCGCTCTACCTGGACCGCTACCCACTGGTATCCGCCCTATCGCGCCCCACGATTGTGAAGCACCTGGTAAAGGCCGCCCGCATTCACGGCGCTAACACCGTAGCCCACGGTTGCACAGGGAAGGGCAATGACCAAGTGCGTTTTGAGGTGGGCATTTCATCCCTGGCACCGGATCTGAAATGCATCGCCCCGGTGCGCGATCTGGCCCTGACCCGGGACCGGGCCATTGAGTACGCCCAAGCAAATGAGCTCCCAATTGAAACCACCAAGTCCAACCCCTTTTCCATCGACCAAAACGTGTGGGGCCGCGCGGTAGAGACCGGCTTCTTAGAAGACATCTGGAACGCGCCGACTGAAGATGTTTACGAATACACCCAAAACCCGGCCCTGGAACGGGAACCCGATGAGGTCGTCATCACCTTCGTTGACGGCGTGCCCACCCACATCGACGGAAAATCAGTAACGATGCTCCAAGCGATTCAGGAGCTCAACCGGCGCGCCGGAGCCCAGGGCGTGGGCCGCATCGACATGGTCGAAGACCGGCTGGTTGGTATCAAGTCGCGCGAAATTTACGAGGCCCCCGGCGCTATCGCCCTAATTGCCGCCCACCAGGAACTTGAAAACGTCACAATGGAGCGCGACTTAGCTCGCTTCAAGCGCGGCGTGGAGCAGCGGTGGACCGAACTGGTCTACGACGGCCTGTGGTTCAGCCCGCTTAAAAACGCTCTGGATCACTTCATTGACGCATCACAAAAGTATGTGACCGGTGATGTGCGTATGGTGTTGCACGGCGGTCGCGCCGTGGTGACCGGACGCAAATCCGACGCCAGCCTCTACCGCTACGACCTGGCCACCTACGACGAGGGAGACACTTTTGATCAATCCTTGGCCAAGGGCTTCATCGATCTGTTTGGGCTGCCGGCCAAGATCTCGGCGCAGCGCGCAGTTGATCTAGGTGGTAATCCAGGTGAGTGAACAACGAACCAGTTTGTGGGGCGGCCGCTTTAGCGGCGGCCCCGCCGACGCACTGGCTGCCCTGTCGAAGTCCACGGATTTCGATTGGCGTCTGGCCCGCCATGACATCGCTGGGTCCCGGGCGCACGCTCGCGCCCTGCACCGGGCCCAGCTGCTAGATGACCAGCAGCTCGCCGACATGCTGGCGGCTTTGGATCAACTGGAAAATGACGTCGTTTCCGGCGATTTCCTCCCGGCGGCCGCCGATGAGGATGTGCACACCGCATTGGAGCGCGGTCTCCTAGAGCGGGCCGGCGCTGACCTGGGCGGTCGTTTGCGCGCGGGCCGCTCCCGCAACGACCAGATCGCCACCCTTATCCGCAGATATTTGCGCCAAGAGGCCCGCGAGATTACGAAGTTGATTTTGGATGTGGTCGATGCGCTTGTAAACCAGGCTGCTGCCCACCCCAACGCTCCGATGCCCGGCCGCACGCACCTACAAAGTGCGCAACCGGTGCTCCTGGCGCACGCATTGCTCGCCCATGCGTGGCCGCTATTGCGGGATATTGAACGGCTGGCTGACTGGGATAAGCGCGCGGCAATTTCGCCCTACGGCTCGGGGGCGCTCGCGGGCTCCTCGCTCGGCCTCGACCCCCAAGAGGTGGCCAGCGAACTCGGATTTTCTGACTCAGTCCCGAACTCAATTGACGGCACTTCTGCTCGGGACGTGGTCGCCGAATTCTCTTTTGTGACCGCCATGATCGGCGTGGACCTCTCGCGCTTGGCCGAAGAGATCATCCTGTGGGCCACCAAGGAATTTGACGTCATTCGCCTCGATGATGCTTATGCAACCGGGTCATCGATCATGCCCCAAAAGAAAAACCCGGATGTCGCGGAACTCGCTCGCGGCAAATCCGGCCGCCTCATTGGAAACCTCACCGGTCTTTTAGCAACCCTAAAGGGACTGCCACTGGCGTATAACCGGGATCTGCAAGAAGATAAAGAGCCCGTTTTTGACGCCGTCGATACGCTGACGACGCTGCTTCCGGCATTTGCTGGCATGGTTGCCACGCTCGAGTTCAATACCGAGCGCCTGGCCTTCTTGGCGCCCAAGGGCTTCACCTTGGCGACCGACATTGCGGAGTGGCTGGTGCGCAAGGGAGTGCCCTTCCGTAACGCCCACGACATTGCCGGTGCCTGTGTGCAACTAGCCGAAGCGCAGGGCGTTGAGCTTTCGGGTTTGAAAGAAACCGATCTTGCCGCACTGTCGGACCACTTGACTGCAGATGTGCACCAGATCCTGACAGTTACGGGCTCGCTTGCGTCCCGTGATGGACGCGGGGGCACCGCGCCGCAGCGGGTGAAGGAACAGCTCGAAGAAGTCCGATCCGCCAGCACCCAGTGGCGAGAGTGGGCGCAGCAGGCGCAGAAGTAAAATAAGCAAAGAAGCATGGACTGGCGCCCCGATAGATCCTGGTACTCCCGCGACGCGCGGGAACTAGCCCCCGCGCTGCTCGGGGCGCACATTCACAGCCAAAAAGATGGCGTGCCCGTCAGTATTCGGCTCACTGAAGTCGAGGCCTATTGCGGGTCTGCCGATCCCGGCTCGCACGCTTATCGGGGGCAAACCAAGCGAACTGCGGTCATGTTTGGGCCACCGGGCCATCTCTATGTTTATTTCACCTATGGAATGCACTGGTGCATGAACGTGGTGTGTTCCGCAGACGGCGAGGCCTCGGCGGTGTTACTGCGCGCCGGTGAAGTAGTAAGCGGGATTGATCACGCGCGTCAGCGCCGCCCGGCCGCCCGCAGGGATGTTGACCTGGCGCGCGGCCCCGCCCGCTTGGCAAATGCTCTTGGCGTAGCCGGTGAGACGAACGGACTTGACCTTATCGCCACCCAAGCCCCGGTTTGGATCACACTTCCACCTAGGCGCGCGGGCGCCGTCCCAAATGAGAAAATCTCTACCGGACCCCGGGTGGGGGTTTCCGGCACCGGCGGTGATGGAGATACTTACCCTTGGCGTTACTGGATAACGGGCGAACCCTCTGTTTCGCAGTATCGCCCCGGCGGCAAGCGCCGTCGCTCGTCTTAGGAGAAAGGACTCGGCGTGGCAGACGTCGTAGCAGACTTAAGCTGGCGCGGACTGATTTCGCAGCACACCGATTTGGAGGCGCTGCGGTCCGCTTTTGATTCCGGCCCGGTCACGTTTTATTGCGGTTTCGATCCCACCGCTCCCTCTCTCCATGTGGGCCACCTGGTCCAATTGATCACGATGCGGCGCCTGCAAAAGGCAGGGCATAAGCCCATCGCGCTGGTCGGCGGTGCCACTGGGCTCATTGGGGATCCGCGCATGTCGGGGGAGCGGGTCTTAAATGAGCCCGATGTGGTGGGCCAGTGGGCGGGCGGGCTGCAGGCGCAAATTGAGCGCTTTTTAGACTTCGATGGTTCCAACGCCGCTCAGATGGTCAATAACCTGGATTGGACGGCTGATCTTTCAGCGATTGAATTCCTGCGTGACTTCGGCAAGCACTATCGGCTTGGCACGATGCTCGCTAAGGACACCGTGGCCCGGCGCTTGGAATCCGATGCCGGAATCAGCTTTGCTGAATTTAGCTACCAGATCCTCCAGGGAATGGATTACCTGGAGCTGTACCGGCGCTATGGCTGCACTTTGCAAACTGGTGGCAATGATCAGTGGGGCAATCTGCTTAGCGGTGTGGATCTCATTCGCAGAGTTGAACGCGCCGGTGTCCACGCGATGACGACTCCGTTGCTGACCAAGGCCGATGGAACCAAATTTGGCAAGAGCGAGACCGGGGATAACTGGTGGCTTGATTCCGATAAGACCTCGCCCTACGCCTTCTACCAGTTTTGGCTCAATACGGATGACCGCGACATCATCACGTACGTGAAGGCGATGAGCGAGCTGAGCCGCGCAGAGATTGAGGCTCTAGCTGCGGCGACGCAAGAAAAACCCCACGAGCGAGCAGCGCAAAAAGCACTGGCTGGCGAACTGACCACGCTGGTACATGGCGCCCCGGCTCTTCAGGACGTCCAGGCGGCTTCTTCCGCGCTGTTTGGGCGGGGGGATTTACGGGCGCTTAAGGACGACGTCTTGGCTGCTGCATCAGCTGAGGTGCCATCCGCTCAGGTACAGCGGGCGGATTTAGACCAGATCACCGCGATCGACCTGCTCGTTGCCGCGGGCCTGGCGCAAAGCCGGGGTGCGGCGCGTCGCAATATTGCTGATGGCGGCGTTTCCATAAACAACGAAAAGGTGCAGGCGCCCTCCGGGGGTGCGAACCCATCAGAGGCGGCAACAATTACAAGCGCCGACCTTCTGCACGATCGCTGGCTGGTAATCCGGCGCGGGCGGCGCAGTGTTGCCATCATCGAAGTGGTTACATAGCTTTCAAAGCGTTGATATTGCAACGAAAACTAGCTTAAGTGGGGGCCGGTTTGACAGCGCTAAAGATGATTGCGTAATGTATTCCATGTTGCCGAGCGAGAGGCACGGACACGGAAAGTGGCCGGTCTCGCACGTGGAAGAATTTCAATCGCGAGAGTCCCGCAGCGGGATTTGACTCCAACAGAAACACCACGTAGAGTAAACACCCGCCAAGCAGGTCAGAAAACCATCACGGAACAGACCTCAACGGCAAACCTCCAGTACGAAACCTAACAACCAACTTCTTGGTCAGTGGGCCGTGCTGAAAAGACTCTCAAATCGAATAAGACCCCCGGGTTGACAGCGAGGAAAGAGTCAGGTAAGTTAGAAGGGTTGCCCCGAGAAGAGCCGGAAGGCTCGGAACGGTGCGCGTCCGCTCCTTGAGAACTCAACAGCGTGCTAAAAATCGATGCCAAATAACCCCGTCGTGGGTGGCTCAAAGCGAACATCAGTTCGCGGCGAATCACACACAACGGAACCTTTGGAAGAGATGGATAATCTGCCTATTTATAGGTAGATGCCAGCTCAGCCAGATTAAACGGCCTATTTCATAGGCCACTCCATCTAGTCGGTGAAACCATGCGGAAGCATGGCACCAATAGACATTCATGGAGAGTTTGATCCTGGCTCAGGACGAACGCTGGCGGCGTGCTTAACACATGCAAGTCGAACGGTGAAACTGGTGCTTGCACCAGTGGATCAGTGGCGAACGGGTGAGTAACACGTGAGCAACCTACCCCTGACTTTGGAATAACTCCGGGAAACCGGTGCTAATACCAAATACGACACGAACAGGCATCTGTATCGTGTGGAAAGATTTATCGGTTGGGGATGGGCTCGCGGCCTATCAGCTTGTTGGTGGGGTAATGGCCTACCAAGGCGACGACGGGTAGCCGGCCTGAGAGGGCGACCGGCCACACTGGGACTGAGACACGGCCCAGACTCCTACGGGAGGCAGCAGT
>DAHVRJ010000140.1:0-16083 GCA_027322505.1 Demequinaceae bacterium | reverse complement strand
ACCGTCACCATGAGCGGCGCGAGCGAATCGCGGATCACATGGGAGGCCGCATCATCGGTGGATAATTCTGCAACCGCCCCGGCGGTATCCCCGCGCTCTCCCGAAGCGTGCGCGGGGGAGCCAACCGCATCCAGCGCCGCGTCCAAACCCAGCTGCGCGCGCAGCGTCGGGTTCAAATCTGTCAGGTGTAAAACGCCCTCACGCCGCGTGGATTCCGCCCGCAACCAGTGCATACCGGTCTCGGTATCCCGCTGGGCCAGCACGGTTAAATGCGCGGTCGGACTCGTCCCGCCCGGACCAAAAAGCAGCACGCGCGCATCCGGGCCGGGCTGCTCATCGAGCATCCGCAGCAATTGGGCGATTTGGTCATCAATGCTCGCCAGCTGCTCCGCCCGGCTTGGCGCATTGATTTTGGACGGCGTCTGGTGCCCGTCCTCTTCCGCGCGGTCCGCGGCACTTGGCTGGGCAGTCGCGCCGCTTCGTGCCACAAAACCCGGCTTAGAAACATTGCCCGCATCCACTACAAGTAAGTCGCCCACCGGCGCCGCATCGCGGGCCGCGACCGAATCCAAAAAAGCCGGTAGATCTGCGAAATACGTAGGGGTGCGCCCCGACCCATCCACCAAACTTAAAGCGGCCCCGGGCCCCACCGCCGTGGCATCTAAACCGGCAATCTTTATGTCGGTTCCGAACTGGCCCAAGTGCGGGCGCCAACCATATTCATGATTGACCTGTGTGAGCTGTTCTAAATCAACTGCGGGGCGCGTCCCGGTAAGGTCTAGTGCCTTAGTTTGGGCGCACACCGGATCCGTTCCGCGCTCGTCCGCGAGCGTGCGCCGGCCGGTGGCCAGCGTCAGCCACCCATCAGCGGGGCACGTGATTTCGCCCTGGGTGCGCACTGACAGTGAACTCAAATCCGAGGCAGCAACCAGGTCAAAAAGCGCCGGCGTTTGTGACTGCGAAATATCCGACCACAGCAATCCGCCCACGCCAATAACCACTACTGGCCCCTGCGCGGCCTCATTTGCTGCGGGCGCGCCATCGGCCGCACTGGCGCTGGATGCGCTAAAGCCCAGCCCGCTGAAGCCGAGCCCGCTAAAAATTAAGAGAGCGCTCAAACCGGCCAGCACTCGCTTTTGGAACCTGGTCACATGAGCCAGATTAGAGCGTGGAACCATACAAGTCATGACTCGAGCGGGCCTGGACAAGAAGCCGGCAGACGTTGCGACGATGTTTGACAAGGTCGCGCGGCGCTATGACGTTACTAATGCGGTGCTGTCTTTCGGGCAAGATCGCCGGTGGCGTCAGGAAACCGTTCGGGCAGTTGCGGCCAAACCCGGGCAAAGAGTGCTCGATCTGGCGGCCGGCACCGGCGTGTCGAGTGAGCCGTACCTGCGCAATGGCGTTCAGGTTATTCCCTGCGACTTCTCAGTTGGCATGTTGCAACACGGGCGCCGGCGCAACCAGCGTCTGCCCTTCATCGCGGGCGATGCGATGCAGCTGCCCTTTGCCGATGCCTCCTTTGATGCCGTGACCATTTCCTTTGGATTGCGCAACGTCGCCGAAATCAGCGCCGGATTAAAAGAAATGCTGCGCGTCACCAAACCCGGTGGCCGGCTGGTGGTCGCAGAATTCTCCACCCCGACTTGGGCGCCTTTTCGCATCATCTACATGGAGTATCTAATGCGTGCTCTCCCAGCGGTGGCGCGCGCGGTTTCTTCCAATCCCGACGCCTATGTTTATCTAGCCGAATCCATTCGCGAGTGGCCCGATCAGCTCGGGCTGGGCCAAGTAATAAAGCAGGCGGGCTGGCAGCGGGTGCAGTACCGTAATCTGACTGGCGGGATAGTGGCACTCCACCGCGGCTTTAAAAATGAAGGTGAGTGACGCCGTCCAAAATCACTGGGCTGCGCCGCCCAAAATAATTGTGGTGAGGCAAGCCTAAGGTGACCTGGAGATTCCAGATGCGTAGAATTCGAGTGGACCAGTAGTGAATGTAATCACAAGCGCGTGACAGTTCAGTAAGCAGTAGTGAATGAGGTATCTGTGACATCCACACACATCGATGATGCTGACGTCATCGTCGTGGGTGCTGGGCCAGCGGGCTCCACTGCCGGTTACTACCTTGCTCGCGCGGGCCTGGACGTTCTGGTTTTAGAAAAGGCCACCTTCCCGCGGGATAAAATTTGCGGGGACGGCCTCACACCGCGCGCGGTGAGCGAACTGGTCAAAATGGGCGTAGACATCACCGGCGACGGCTGGATGAAAAACCGCGGCCTGCGGGTACACGGAGGTGGCCGCACCATTGAAATCCCGTGGCCAACGATGGCCTCCTACCCCGACTACGGGCTCGTACGGCCCCGCAAAGACTTCGACCACCTGCTGGTTAATCACGCGCGTCAGGCCGGTGCGCGCGTCCAAGAACGCACCAACGTGACGGGGCCGATCCTGCACGAGCGCACCGGACGCGTCATCGGTGTCAACGCCCGGTTTGTGGATGAAAAAGGCAAGCGCACCGGGCAGGAGGCCTCCTACCGGGCGCCCCTGGTCATCGCCGCCGATGGGGTATCGGCCCGCATGGCGCTCGCGCTGGGAATTGAAAAGCGCGATAACCGCCCCATGGGGGTAGCGGTGCGCACCTACTTCAACACTCCGCTCCACGATGACCAGTGGATGGAAAGCCATCTGGAGCTGTGGGATGGCGAACGCGGCAAATCCAATTTGCTACCCGGCTACGGCTGGGTATTTCCCGCCGGGGATGGCACTGCCAACGTCGGGCTGGGATCGGTTAGTTCGACCGCCTCGGCCACCAAGCTCGACTACCGCGGCCTGTTTAAGAAGTGGATCGCCCACACGCCCGAAGAGTGGGGATTTACCGAGGAAAACCAGGTCGGTCCCGTGCGCGGCGCCGCCCTGCCCATGGCATTTAACCGCAAACCGCTCTACCGCAAGGGCGTCATGCTAATCGGCGACGCCGGCGGCATGGTCAGCCCCTTCAATGGGGAGGGTATTGCCTACGCGATGAAAGCCGCCCGCACGGCCGCCGACCTGGCGGCGCAGTCGCTGGTGCGCTCAGATGCTTATCAGCGCGAGCGGACTTTGCGCCAGTACCCCGAAATCATGGCTCAGGAGTTGGGCGGCTATTTCAACCTGGGCCGGGTGTTCGTGCGAATCATTGAGCGCCCCGAAGCCATGCGCTTCCTCACGCGCTATGGCTTGCCCCGCCCCACTCTTATGAAATTGACCATGAAGCTACTCGCTGACAGTTATGAGCCTCACGGCGGCGACAACTTCGACCGGCTCATAGCCACCCTGGCACGAATTGCTCCGAAGTCATGAGGGGCGCCGTTGCAATGCTTGCCATAGGTGACACCATTGGGTACCGAGACCTGATGCATTCAGTGGTTTCTCGGCCAGCTAGGAAGGACGATCAGGCGTGAACCCCTACATACCGATCTTGGCAATGATGGCCGTCGGTGTCGGCTTTGCGGTGGCGACAATCATCATGAACTCGCTGCTGGGGCCCAAGCGCTATAACCGCGCCAAACTCGAAGCCTATGAGTGCGGTATTGACCCCAGCCCCCACGCGGTGGGCGGCGGGCGCTTCCCAGTTAAGTACTACCTAGTGGCGATGACCTTCATCATCTTCGACATTGAGGTCGTATTCCTGTATCCGTGGGCAATCGCCTTTAGCGAGTTGGCCTGGTTTGGGCTGATCGCCATGTTCGGATTTATTGCAATTATTTTGGTGCCGTTCGCCTATGAGTGGCGGCGCGGCGGCTTCGAGTGGGTCTGAGCGGAGGAATTATGGGCATTGAAGAAAAGCTTCCAGCAGGCTTCCTGCTGACCACGGTCGAGTCGCTTGCCGGATGGATTCGCAAATCTTCCATGTGGCCCGCCACATTTGGGCTGGCATGCTGCGCGATCGAGATGATGACCTCGGGGGCGCCCCGATTTGACCTGGGTCGCTTCGGTATGGAGGTCTTCCGGGCCTCGCCTCGCCAGGCAGACCTGATGATCGTGGCCGGTCGCGTCAGCCAAAAAATGGCTCCGGTCCTGCGCCAGATTTATGACCAAATGGCCGAACCCAAGTGGGTGCTATCGATGGGCGTGTGCGCCTCCTCAGGTGGCATGTTTAATAACTACGCAATCCTGCAGGGCGTAGACCACGTCGTTCCAGTCGATATTTACCTGCCCGGCTGCCCGCCCCGGCCCGAAATGCTCATTAACGCGCTGCTCGAACTGCACGACCAGGTGCAAAACATGCCGCTGGGCGTGAACCGCGAAGAAGCCGCGCGCGCTGCTGAAGAGGCGGCCATGAAGGCGGAGCCCACCTCGCACATGAAGGGACTGCTCGCGTGAGTGATAAGCCCGAAAACGCCGGCGAAAAGCCCGAAAAGACCGGCGAAGAATCTGATCGCGTCGAAGCGGCAGAGACGGTAAAACCCGGCGTTGAGGGCGCGGACGCGCTGGTCACCAGCGAAGCGACACAAACCGCCCTTGAAGCCGGTACCCAAAGCGGCGAAAACGTCATCGACACCCGCCGCGGCATGTTCGGCGTTAGCGGCTCCGGCGACACTTCCGGCTACGGCGGCCTGGTGCGCACGATCGCGATGCCCGGCCAGACCCAGCGGCCCTTTGGCGGCTGGTTCGATGAGGTCGTCGACGTATTAGAAGAAATTTTGGACGGCGACTCGGGCCCCGGCTTTGACGCTGCGGTGGAGCAGGTGGTCGTCGATCGCGGGGAACTAACGCTTTTCGTGCGCCGGGAGCACCTGCTGGCGGTGCTGCAGCCACTGCGGGACGATCAAGACCTGCGCTTTGAGATGAGTTCGGGAGTATCCGGCGTGCACTACCCGCACGAAACGGGCCGAGAACTGCACTCGGTAATGCACCTGCTGTCGATCACCCACTCCCGCCGCATTCGCGTGGAGACCGCCGTGCCCGATGCCGACCCGCACTTGCCGTCCTCGGTCTCGATTTACCCGACCAATGACTGGCACGAGCGCGAAACCTGGGACTTTTTTGGAATTGTCTACGACGGGCACCCCGCGCTGGCCCGCATTCAGATGCCCGATGACTGGCCCGGACACCCCCAGCGCAAGGATTACCCGCTGGGCGGCGTACCAGTTGAGTACAAGGGCGCTAACGTGCCGGCTCCTGATAACCGGAGGGCGTATAACTAATGACTGAGCAAACCAACCAGGATTTCTTCGCCCCCAACGTCGATACCGAGGCAAGCGACTACCGCTCCTTCACGGTGGAGGGCGGCGACTGGACCGACGTGGCGGAAGAGGCCGCGCGTCTGGGCGAGGAGCGCATCGTCGTCAATATGGGGCCTCAGCACCCCTCCACGCACGGTGTTTTGCGCCTCATCTTGGAGATCGACGGCGAGACCGTTACCGAGGCCCGCTGCGGCATTGGGTACCTGCACACCGGGATCGAAAAGAACATGGAGTTTCGTACCTGGACGCAGGGCGTAACTTTTTGCACCCGCATGGATTACCTGGCGCCCTTCTTCCAAGAGGTGGCCTACTGCCTAGGTGTGGAGCGACTCTTGGGGGTGGCTGACGATGTTCCCGAACGCGCGCAAATCATCCGCGTGTTGATGATGGAGTTAAACCGCATTGGCTCCCACCTCATTGCGCTGGCAACCGGCGGTATGGAACTGGGAGCAACCACGGTTATGACCGTTGGCTTCCGCGAACGCGAAACAATTTTGCGCATCTTTGAGCAGATTACGGGCTTGCGCATGAACCACGGTTACGTGCGCCCCGGCGGCCTGGCACAAGACATTCCCCCGGGCGCAATTGAGCACATTCGCGAGGCGATCCCCAGCCTGACGAAGGGTGTGCGGGAGTTGGAGTCGCTGCTGAACGAGACCGCGACGGTCAAAATGCGGCTCAAGGACGTCGGCCACCTCTCCTTGGCCGGTTGCGTTGCCCTTGGCATCACCGGCCCCGTATTGCGCTCCACCGGGTTACCACACGATGTTCGCAAATCCGAGCCCTACTGCGGGTATGAAACCTATGACTTTGACGTCATCACCCGCGAGGGCGCCGATGCTTATGATCGGATGCGCATCCGGCTCGATGAGTGCTATGAATCGCTCAAGATCGTCCAGCAGGCCACTGACCGGCTTGAAGCCATGGGCCCCGGTCCCGTCATGGTCGAAGATAAGAAGATCGCCTGGCCCGCCCAGCTGGCCATCGGGACCGACGGCATGGGTAACTCACTGGACCACATTCGCGAGATCATGGGCCAGTCGATGGAAGCGCTCATTCACCACTTCAAGTTGGTAACGGAGGGCTTCCGCGTACCTTCGGGTCAGGTCTACCAGGCGGTAGAAGCCCCGCGCGGCGAACTGGCCGTACACCTAGTTTCTGATGGCGGAACGCGTCCCTACCGCGCGCATTTCCGCGACCCATCATTCGTCAATTTGCAGGCAATGTCTGCGATGTGTGAGGGCGGCCAAGTGGCCGACGTCGTCGTGGCTGTTGCCTCTCTCGACCCAGTTATGGGAGGGGTGGACCGCTAATGGCTTATGACGCCCAAACCCTAGAAAAATTAGAAGCGGAAGCGGCGGAAATCATCAGCCGCTATCCGCAGCCGCGCTCCGCGCTGCTGCCGATGCTGCACCTGGTGCAGTCGGTGGACGGGTATGTTTCCCCCGACGGCATTAAGTTCTGCGCCCGGATGCTGGAGCTCGACCCGCCCGAAGTTTCCGCGGTTGCGACTTTCTATACCCAGTACAAGCGCAAGCCCAACGGACGCTACACGGTTGGAGTGTGCACTAATACGCTGTGCGCGGTCATGGGCGGGGACGCGATCTTTGAAGAACTGAGCCATCACCTGGGTATCGGCAATGACGAAACCACTGAAGACGGCGCCATCACGCTGGAGCGGGTGGAATGCAACGCCGGGTGCGATTACGCCCCGGTGGTGATGGTCAACTGGGAATTCTTTGACAATCAGACCCCTGAAAAAATTACCGAGACGGTAGATAAACTCCGGGCGGGTGAGGCGGTTCGTCCCACCCGCGGCGCCAATGACCTGGTTGAATTCAAGGAAGCATCGCGTATTTTGGCTGGATTTACTGACGGCCGGGCCAGCGAAGGCCCAGCTGCGGGACCAGCTTCACTGCGCGGTCTAGAACTGGCGCGCGAAAAGAACTGGGAAGCACCCGCGCAGCCGCAAGCGGCCGCACCCCAAGCTGCGGAGTCGGCACCCGAACCGGGCGCAAAACACTCCTCGGCGGAAGCTCCCCGCGACACCGGCGACGGCGAGAGGAAGGCGTAGAGCGTGAGCGAAAACAAGCAAACCGGATCCGAATCCGGCGGCGCAACACTCACTCCCGTCCTATCGAAGCGCTGGGACCAAACTGAGTCCTGGACGCTAGATTCCTACGTGGCCGACGGTGGGTATGAGCAGTTCAAAGCCGCCATCAAGATGGAACCGGGCGAACTAACTGAAATGGTCAAAAGCGCCGGCCTGCGCGGCCGGGGCGGTGCCGGTTTCCCCACCGGCTTGAAGTGGTCCTTCTTGCCGCCCCCCGACGGTGGCCCGCGCTACCTGGTCGTAAACGCGGACGAGGCCGAGCCGGGAACCTGTAAAGACATCCCCCTCCTTATGGCCGACCCGCACCTGCTCATTGAGGGCATGGCGATCACCTCATACGCGATCGGTTGCACCCACGCGTTCATTTACCTGCGTGGTGAGGTGTTGCACGTCCACCGCCGCCTCATGCAGGCGATCGCTGACGCACGCGAAGCGGGCTATTTAGGTAAAGACATTTTTGGTACCGGTTTCGATTTGGAAATCACCCTGCACTCGGGTGCCGGCGCCTATATCTGCGGTGAAGAGACCGCGCTATTGGATTCGCTCGAGGGCCGGCGCGGTCAGCCGCGCCTGAAGCCGCCGTTCCCGGCGGTGGCGGGTTTATATGCGCGCCCAACTGTGGTCAACAACGTGGAGTCCATCGCATCAGTTCCCTCAATTGTCGAGGGCGGCTCCGACTGGTTTGCTGCCATGGGAACCGAAAAGTCCACCGGTTACGGCATCTTTTCGCTCTCCGGACACGTCGAAAGGCCGGGTCAGTATGAGGCGCCGCTGGGTATCACCCTGCGCGAACTCCTCGACATGGCCGGCGGCATCCGCTCGGGTCACGAACTGAAATTTTGGACACCGGGCGGTTCATCCACCCCAATTCTGACTGCCGAGCACCTCGATGTGCCCCTGGATTTTGAGTCCATGGCATCGGCCGGATCCATGCTCGGTACCCGGGCGATGCAGATCTTCGATGAGACCACGTGCGTGGTGCGCGCTGTTTCGCGGTGGACGGACTTCTACGCCCACGAGTCATGCGGTAAGTGCACCCCTTGCCGGGAGGGCACCTACTGGATGCGCCTGGTACTGCGCCGCATCGAAGCCGGCGGCGGCACCGAAGAAGACCTCGACACGCTGCTCGACATGTGCGACAACATCCTGGGTCGGGCGTTTTGCGCCCTGGGTGACGGTGCCACCTCGCCCGTGACATCGAGCATTGAATACTTCCGTGATGAATATCGAGCGCACATCACCGAGGGCGGCTGCCCCTTTGATCACAGCAAATCAGCGCTCTTTTCCTATACTCCGCGCACCACTAGTCAGGTCGCGGGTTCGGACCAGCTTGCAGGGACGGTGGGAGCATGACCTCGCCTGAGACCGAGACCGCCATGGTGACCTTCACCATTGACGGCATTGAAACCACGGTGCCCGAGGGGACCTTGGTAATCCGCGCCGCAGAACAAATCGGAATTGCAATTCCGCGGTTTTGCGACCACCCACTGCTCGAACCAGTGGGGGCTTGTCGCCAGTGCATGGTGGAAGTGGCCACCCCCGGCCCGGACGGCTCAATGCGCCCCATGCCCAAACCGCAAACCTCCTGCACGCTGGTTGCCACAGACGGCATGGACGTCAAAACCCAGCACTCCTCCGAAGTGGCGGATAAAGCCCAGCACGGAATGATCGAATTCCTGCTGATCAACCACCCGCTGGATTGCCCCACATGCGATAAGGGCGGCGAATGCCCCCTGCAAAACCAGGCGATGAGCAACGGCTCCGCCACCTCGCGATTCCGCGACCAAAAACGCACATTTGCGAAGCCGCTGGCGATTTCGACGCAGATCCTGCTGGACCGCGAACGCTGCATCATGTGCCAGCGCTGCACCCGCTTTCAACAAGAAATCGCCGGCGATCCGTTCATTGACTTACAAGAGCGCGGCGCGGGCCAGCAAATTGGTACCTTCAACGCCGACCTGCTTGGTTTTGAACAGGACGCCCCGGGCACCGGCCTGCGCGAAGACCTCACGACCGAATCCGCGCTGCGGCGCACGAGCCCGGGTGGTGAACCCGGTCTGCCCGGTGCCAGTGACCAGCCGGTGGGAGCCGCCGCTGCTGATATTTCCGGTCGGCCCTTCTCCTCGTACTTCTCGGGCAACACCATCCAGATTTGCCCCGTGGGCGCTTTGACCAGCTCCGCCTATCGATTCCGCTCCCGGCCATTTGACTTGGTCTCCAGCCCGGCCATCGGTGAACACGATGCCTGCGGCGCGGCGATTCGTATCGACCACCGCGCGGGCAAGGTATTGCGGCGCCAGTCCGGCGAAGACGCAGCAGTCAACGAAGAGTGGATCTCCGATAAGGATCGCTTCGCATTCCCGTGGCAGCGCGCCTCGGACCGCATCACCCGCCCCCTAGTTCGAAACGCAGAAACGGGCGAGTTGGAACCCACTACCTGGCAAGAAGCACTCCACGTTGCTGCCACCGGCCTCCAGCAGGCCCGGGCGGCCGGCGGTGTTGGCGTGCTACCCGGCGGGCGCCTGACAGTCGAAGACGCCTACGGATACTCCAAGTTCGCGCGCGTGGTGCTGGGCACCAACGACGTGGACTTCCGCTCCCGGCCCCACAGCGACGAAGAAGAGGCCTTCTTGGCCCACGCGGTCGCGGGCTCGGGCATGGGCGTGACTTTCACGGATCTGGAAAAGGCCCCCGTCGTGTTGCTGCTCGGGCTCGAACCGGAAGATGAGGCGGCTAACATTTGGCTGCGCCTGCGCAAGGCAAACCGCCGCCACAATCTTCCCGTTTACTCCGTGGGACCGTTTGAAAGCCGCGGTCTGCACAAGCTCAACGGCCAATTCATTGCCGCCGCCCCGGGCACCGAACCGGAAGTGATCGACGCGATTGCCGCCGGCAAGCAGACTGATAACGCCGAGGGAGAAACGATCTCCCAGTTGCGCGAACTCCTTTCGCAGCCCGGCGCCGTAATTTTGGCCGGCGAACGGCTGGTAGCCAGCCCCGGTGCTTTGAGCTCCACCTATGCGCTGGCACAGGCAACGAGCGCCGCGCTGGCGTGGGTGCCGCGCCGGGCCGGCGATCGTGGGGCTGTTGAGGCCGGCCTGCTGCCGCAGTTGCTGCCCGGAGGCCGCACCGTGGCCGACGCACAAGCTCGCGTCGATGCCGGCGCAGTGTGGGGGGTCGAAGACCTTCCGGCGGAACCGGGACGCGACCTGAACGGAATTTTGCAGGCCGCTGCCGACTCCGAACTGGGCGGACTACTCATCGGCGGTGTCGAAACTGCTGACCTACCGAATCCCAAGGCGGCACGCGAAGCCATTGCAGCCACTCCCTTCGTGCTCTCGCTGGAGGTGCGCGCCTCCGACGTCACCGAATTGGCCGACGTCGTACTTCCCGTCGCTCCGCCCTCGGAGAAGCAAGGAACGTACTTCAACTGGGAAGGACGGGTACGCGGCTTCGAACGCGCACTGCAGTCCAACGCCATGTCAGACCACCGGGTGCTGAACGCCATAGCGGATGAGATGGACGAGTACCTGGGGTTGCCCAGCGCCGATATTGCGCTGGCGGAACTGGGTGAGTTCGACGCCTGGGAGGGCGAGCGCATCCCGGCTCCCTCCGCCCCCCATGGAGACGTACCCAAGATCAACGCGGGCGAGGCAGTTCTTGCCACTTGGCAACAGCTCCTGGACCTGGGCCGCGGGCAGGACGGCGAACCGTATCTGGCAGGAACCCAACGCCAGCCCGTGGCGCGCATATCTCCCCAAACCGCAGCGGCGGCGTCCATAATTGACGGGGCCCTGATCGAAATTGCCAACGAGCACGGCAAAATCACCCTGCCGGTGGTCGTTACTAACATGCCCGATGGCGTGGTGTGGGTACCCACTCGCTCGCACGGGAGCCAGGTGCGGGAAACTCTTTGCGGCGATGCGGGCAGCGTCGTTCAGATTGCGGCCGGAACCGCTCCGGAAGCAGCAGCTGACCAGAAGGAGGTAGTCGCGTGAGTGCGGCACTAAAACTTTCTGATGCGCTGGTGCTGGCCGACGCCGCCCCCAGCGCCGACTTCAGCCAGGACAACGGCTGGATCGTGCTGGTCAAGGCCGTCCTGATTTTTGTTTTCCTCCTGCTCACGACGCTGCTAGCAATCTGGGCAGAGCGCCGCGTTTTGGGTCGGATGCAAACCCGCCCAGGACCAAACCGGACCGGCCCCTTTGGGCTGTTGCAGTCACTTGCTGACGGTCTAAAAGCCATGCTCAAAGAGGACATCACGCCCAGGGCCGTCGATAAGGTGGTCTACATTGCGGCGCCGATTATTTCTGCGTCGGCCGCCTTCATCATCTTTGCCGTGATCCCGTTTGGGCCCGAGGTGACGATTCCATTCACGGACATTGTTACCCCGCTGCAACTGGCAGATATTCCAGTGGCGGTCCTGTTCATGCTGGCAGTAGCCGCGGTGGGCGTGTACGGAATCGTGATGGCGGGCTGGTCTTCTGGATCGACCTACCCGCTGCTGGGCGCCGTGCGGTCGGCCGCACAGGTCATTTCCTATGAGTTGGCACTGAGCCTGTCGCTAGTTTCCGTTTTCATCGTCTCCGGATCGATGTCCACCTCGCAGATTGTTAATTCCCAACAGCAACTGTGGTGGGCCATTGCGCTCTTCCCGGCGTTCATTCTTTACGTCATCTCGATGATCGGTGAAACAAACCGGGCGCCATTTGACCTGCCCGAAGCCGAGGGCGAGCTGGTCTCCGGTTATATGACGGAGTACTCGGCGATGAAGTTCGCGATGTTCTTCCTCGCGGAATACATCAACATGATCAACGTTTCGGCAATTGCCACCACGCTGTTCTTGGGCGGATGGCGGGCGCCGTGGCCACTGTCGGCGATCAACGATGGCATGTTCAACACCGGTTTTTGGCCCGTGCTGTGGTTTGTTGCCAAGATGTGGCTCTTCCTGTTCCTCTTCATCTGGGTGCGCGGAACGCTACCGCGGATGCGCTACGACCAGTTCATGAAACTTGGCTGGAAGGTCCTGATTCCGGCGGGCTTGGGCTGGATCATGGCCGTCTCCCTCGTGCAGGGAGTGCGCCAGTTCTCCGATGTGGATCTGCGCACGCTCCTGTCGGTGATTGGTGGTTTGCTCCTGATTTTCGTGATCGCATCCTTCTTCTGGCCCCAAAAGAGCGAGGTAGAACCCGAACTGGCTCCGGAAGAATTTGACGCATTTGCGGCCGGGTACCCCGTACCGCCCCTGCCAGGACAAACGCTGCCCGCCTCCCCGCGCCCACGCGGGCCCCGGGCACCCCAAACATCAACCGGCACGTTAACCGCCGAAGCTGCTACTGCCGATAAGGAGGTCTCCAGTGACTGAGTCTGGCTCGCAAAAGAGCACTGAAAAGCACTCAGGCGCCGCGCCGGTATCCGGCTCCAGCGCAGCTGAGACGCCCGGACCTAAGAAAGACAATTTCTTTCGAGACCTGCTGGCCCCGGTGGCCGGATTTGGCGTGACGTTCGGGTCGATGTTCCGCCCTACGGTTACGGAACAGTACCCATTTGAAAAGGTTCCCACCCAGCCGCGCTACCACGGGCGCCATCAGCTCAACCGGCACCCAGATGGGTTAGAAAAGTGCATCGGATGCGAGCTGTGCGCCTGGGTTTGCCCCGCCGATGCGATCTTCGTAGAGGGCGCCGATAACCAGGAAGGCGCGCAGTTCTCACCGGGTGAGCGCTATGGCCGCGTCTACCAGATCAACTATCTGCGGTGCATTTTCTGTGCGCTGTGCATCGAAGCCTGCCCCACCCGCGCCCTGACCATGACCAACGAATACGAGCTGGCTGGCCCCACGCGCGCAGGTTTGATCTACGAAAAAGACCAGCTGCTCGCCCCGCTGGAAGACCACATGCTGCCGGCCCCGCACCCGATGGTTCCGGGTACGACCGACCAGGACTACTACAACGGTGAGGTCACCGGCGTAGTGGGGGAACAGGTGGACTGGGTGCGGGAAAACCGCCCCGAAGAACCGGCATTAGAAAACTTTGAAGGCGTCACCGCCCAGGGGCAAAACTCCCAGCAGGAGGCGGCAAAGGCACATGCGGCAGCGCCGCAACCGGGAAGCGAAACCGGCCAGCGCGGTGCGGAAGGATCGGGGGCTGGGGCATGACGAACCTAGCTGTAGCAGCCGAAGTGGCGCCCGCGCTTCTGACTGAAACCGGTGACGTGGGCGGCGGTGAAGTGGTCCTTTTTTGGATTTTGGCGCCGATCATGGTGCTTGCTGCACTTGGTCTGCTGTTCGTGCGGCGCGCCGTTCACGCGGCCTTCATGGTGATCATCGTCATGATTTCGCTGGCGTTCCTGTACACCGCACAGGACGCCCCCTTCCTAGGTGTGGCGCAGGTCGTTGTCTATACCGGCGCGGTCATGATGCTCTTCCTGTTCGTGCTGATGCTCGTGGGCGTTGATGCCTCCGACTCCCTGGTTGAGACGATCAAGGGTCAGCGCTGGATCGGCTATCTGCTGGGCCTGGGGCTGGCCGCGGTATTGGTTGGCGTCATTAGCGCCACCACGATGCCCCGCCCCATCGGAATGGATGACGCCAACGCCGATACCAACCCCGTGGGCCTTGCGCGCTTAATCTTCAGTGACTGGGTATTTACCTTTGAACTGGCCGGCGTGCTGTTGGTAATTGCCGCTGTGGGAGCACTCGTACTCACCCACCGCCAGCGCATTGGCGCGCCGCAAAAGCAAAAGGAACGCGCCGATCGCCGCGTACTGGCTGCGGCCTCGGGTCAGACGCACCTCACCCCGCTACCCGCACCGGGTGTTTATGCCCGCTCCAACGCGGTAGATACTCCCGCTTTGGATGCCTCCGGACGCCCCATCGAGACCTCTGTGTCCCGCGTATTGCGCATTCGCGGTCAAGAGCGTGGTATCGAGGATCTTGCATCGGCCACAGTTGACGTATATGAGTCAATAACTGGCGAAGAGATCGATGCATCCCGCGCGGCAGAAATCTCGGAAATCACCGGTGACCAACCGAACTCCGAAGAAACGACGGAGGGCGAGTAAGTGACTTTAACCCACTACCTCATACTGTCGGGAATTTTATTCTCGATTGGAGCGGCCACAGTTTTAGTGCGCCGAAACGCCATCATCGTTTTCATGGGCATCGAATTGATGCTCAATGCGACGAACCTCGCTTTTGTTACCTTCGCCCGGATGCACGGCGACCTGAATGGTCAAATCATGGCTTTTTTCGTCATGGTTGTAGCCGCTGCTGAAGTCGTGGTGGGTCTTGCGATCATTGTCGCAATATTCCGTACACGCCGTTCGGCCTCGGTCGACGATGTCAACTTGTTGAAGAACTGAGGAGAGCAACGACGTGACTGCGAATACTCTCTTCGCCGCCGCACCGGAATATGCCGCGGCGGACGGGACTTTCTCGCTGGCTTGGCTCCTAATTGCAATCCCCTTGATCAGCGCTGGGATTTTGCTGGTAGCCGGCCGCAAAGCCGATAAGTGGGGCCACGTGCTGGGCGTTCTCGCCTCGGGCGCCGCGTTTGTGATCGGCGCCATCATCACGATGGGCCTGCTGGGGCTACCCGCCGCGGAGCGGCTGGTCCAACAGCACCTGTTTACGTGGGTGCCGGCCGGATCATTTGAAGTATCCGCCGGGCTGCGCCTTGACCCGCTATCGCTGACATTTGTGTTACTCGTGACCTTCGTGGGCACGCTGATTCACATTTATTCCGTCGCCTACATGGCGCAGGACACAGACCGGCGCCGCTTTTTTGCGTACCTGAACCTGTTCGTGGCCGCGATGCTGATCCTGGTCTTGGCCGATAGCTACCTGGTGGTCTACCTCGGCTGGGAAGGCGTGGGTCTGGCCTCCTATCTGCTCATCGGATTCTGGAATCACAACCGCAATTACGCCGTTGCGGCCAAGAAGGCCTTCATCGTCAACCGCGTTGGAGACGTGGGCCTTGCGATCGCCATCATGCTGATGTTTGTCACCTTCGGTGCGGTCGACTTCGACTCGGTGCTCTCCGGCGCCGGCGATGCGGGCGCGGGACTGATGACCGCCACCGGTCTGATGCTCTTGCTGGCTGCGTGTGCCAAGTCTGCGCAGTTCCCGCTGCAGTCCTGGCTCGGGGACGCAATGGCTGGCCCCACCCCCGTTTCGGCGCTGATTCACGCCGCGACGATGGTTACGGCCGGTGTCTACCTCATCGTGCGCTCGGGCGCTGTATTTGAAGCTGCCCCCACCGCGCAGCTGCTGGTCATTATTGTTGGCGCGATCACCCTCATATTTGGGGCGATCATTGGCTGTGCCAAGGACGATCTAAAGAAGGCGCTGGCAGCCTCGACCATGTCGCAGATTGGCTACATGATTTTGGCAGCTGGCCTTGGGCCAATTGGCTACGCGTTTGCGATCTTCCACCTGGTCACCCACGGCTTCTTTAAAGCGGGAATGTTCTTGGGGGCCGGTTCAGTCATGCACGGCATGAATGACGAGGTGGACATGCGCCGCTTCGGTAATCTGCGCACCGCGATGAAGGTCACCTGGGTCACGTTTGGTCTGGGGTGGCTGGCAATCATCGGAGTTCCGCCCTTCTCCGGCTTCTGGAGTAAAGACGCGATCATTGAGGCCGCATTCGTTGGGGACGGCGCCCAGCCCTGGATCGTAGGGACGGTCACCCTAATTGGTGTGGCACTCACATCGTTCTACATGTCGCGGATGTTCTTCATGACCT